>NZ_JAUSUL010000001.1:1059317-1388976 GCF_030814015.1 Amorphus orientalis | reverse complement strand
GTCCAGCGTCTTCTTCCAGCCGCCGAACACGAAGAAGTGGACGTTGATTTCGGCCGGAAGCGCGGCCGCGTCGAGGGCAGCCAGCATGTCCCCGGGATCGCGCTCCGCGGCGACATTGAACAGGCTTCCGGGGGATTTCCTGAGCACGGACAGGGACGGGCCGATTCCGCAGGTGACGGCATAGCGGACCAGCTTCGGCAGCGACGTCACACCGGCCAGCCCGAGCCGCAGCTCCATCCCCGGATGCGCCTGGGCAAACGTCCGCGCCCATCCCGCGAGATGGGAGCCGTCGAATTCGAACTGCGACGCGGCCGCCGGGGTGATGCCGCGCTCCCGGCACAGGATCAGCTTTCGCTCGAAGGCGGCGGTCAGGGTCGCGGCATCGACGGCGGGATGGCGTTCCGGGTGCACCGCGAGATAGGCCTTCTCCACGGGCCAATTTGCCATCGCCGCATGGGACAGGAGATCGGCCGCTTGCGCGAACGGCCCGCGCGCCGTCGCCGGATTGCCGCCGACGAAGAGTGCTTCGCGCACGTCCGCAGCCGCCAGACGGTCGACATGGGCCGCAAAGTCGCCCCCGGTGTCGAAGTTGCGGGCGCCGAGATGGGGGACCGGCCGGAAGCCCTTCCGGGTCAGCCGGCCAGCGGCCTCGGCCTGGTCGGCGAGCGACTTGCCTTCGATATGCGACAGGAACACCCGCGATCCCGGCGGAAAGACGGCCGGATCCGGCTCGAACGCCGCAACCTCACTCGGTGCGAGTTCGAGCGAGATCGGCCGGCGCAGGAGCTGGTCCGGCGCCTCAGAAGAGCCCGGCAGGGCTGCAGACGAAGCCGGGATCACCTGGGTGTCTCGCGGTCCCCGCCGCTGCGCAGCAGACCGGACATGACCTTACCGCTGTGCAGACGGCATTTGAGCGCATCCACCAGATCGCCTTCGTCCCAGGCGAACACGTCACGTCCGGCCTCGCTGCGATCGAAATGGCCACGGGCGATCGTGCGGACCGAAACGCTTCGATTGAACCGCAGGTGCTCGCGCACGCCGTCCGGCGGAAGGTCCATCACCTGGCGGAGCGCCTCCGCGATCCTGGCTTCGTCGATGTTGCCGGAGCCGTGAAAGTCGACCCGCACGGAGGTTGGCGCGGTGACGCCGAGCGCGTAGTGGAGCTGAACGGTGCAGCGCTGGGCGAAGCCGGCGGCGACCACGTTCATGGCGAGATAGCGCGCCACATCCGCGGCCGACCGTCCGGAGGTCTCGCCTGCCGGGTCCGGCAAAAGGTCCGGCTCCCCCACGCGCTCGAGAGCGGCGTCGCTGACGACGCTGATCGTGGCACCAAATCCGGATTTGATCTCAAGGACGTCGCTGTGCTGGACCATTGTTTCCTACCCCATCTTCTTTGAGATGACGAAGCTCTCGTCGTGGAACCAGAGCCCGCCGTGCTTCCTCAGAACGTCGCGGGTGGCATCGAGATAGATGCCGTCCCTCACGGCTTCGTTGAGCCGTTCGTCCTCGATCTGATTGACGTAGATCGCCGCGTTCCAGGCGGCGAACAGCGTGGAGGTGCCGATCGGCCCTTCCAGTTCGTTCGGCAGCGTGTGCATGTCGTACCGAAAGATGGACCTGGCATCGGAATAGGCGTTGAACTTCAGGTCGCGTCCGGCTGACCCGAGCACGTCCTTGGTCGATTTCAGGATGTCGTGCCGGTCGTTCTCGAACGGATTCTCGTCGGGCCAGACGTTGCGGATGATCTCCAGCCCCGGGTCGTCGCCGTGGGAATGGATGCCGATCAGGCGCCCGCCGGGACCGAGCGCGCGCGCCAGCGGCGCCACCACCTTTTCAGCCTTGAACCGGGCCGGGACACGCAGCCGGTAGGGCTGCGACGCGATGACGAGGTCGTAGTCGGCCCGGGTTGCGCCGGGCCGCGGAATGACGGAGTCCAGCAGAAACTTGTGGTCTTCCCGGTAAAGCACCAGCACGACCGGACGCTCGTAGACCGGGTTGCCTGTGCGCGGATGCGCCTTCGCCTTCCAGTTCTCCGCCAGGAACGGTTCGAGCGCGGTCAGCTGTTCCTCGAAGTCGAACGACGACGAGCCGCGCAGCGGCACCTCTTCCCACACCAGGCTGTTGGCGGCCGCCGGGTTGTGCACCCTGAGCCAGGGCGCCTCGGAATAGAACATGTTGGTGAGGACGACGACGCTCGCCGGATGCTCGTAGAAGCGGTCCGGCATCTTTTCCACGGTCAGCCGGATGTCCTCCAGGCTGATCTCCTTGCCGGCGATCAGATGCGGCATGGTCGGAAACCGGGCGTGCATGGCCCGCATCACCCGGGTCAGCACCGTGCCGTCGCCGACGCCCGCATCGAACAGGCGGATCGCCGGCGGCTTCGGATGGATGTTCGCCAGCTCCATCGAGACGCGGTTGGCGACGACCCACTTCTCCGAGCAGGTGTTCACGAACAGCAGATATTTCTGGCGGTTGTCGAAGAAGCGGAAGTTGCGCTCCGACTTCGTGGACTCCGGATCGATCGCCTCAACGACACCGGGCGCGCCCGCCTCGACGTCCGCAGCACCGTTTGCGTTGCCGTTCGCAGCGTGTGCATCGGCCGGCACACCATCGTGGGCCGACATATAGTCCTCGACCTTCTTCAAGGTCTTGAGGGTGATGCTCTTTCCGTCGCGCAGCCGGGCCACGAGCTTGCCATCGTTGGCCACGACGCGCCCGAACGTCGATTCCGCCATTTCATGATGGCGGCAGAACCGGGTGATCTCAGAGACCAGCTGATCCGTGTCCACGGCCGTTCCCCACCGGCTGGATTTCCTCCCGCCGACCGCTTCCCGCGGCTCCAAGGGGGTCGCCGCGGCGCGGTCGGATCCTGTGTTGTCCCGAAAATGGGAAGCCTGTTTGGGGCAGATGTCAAAATGAATGTTTCCCACTTTGATTGTGGGAAATTTCCTATATGGGCGCGATTGCGGTCCGTTCGGCGCGCCAACCGAGGCCCGGCCCACCGAATTCCGCAAGGCCGGAATGATCCGCCCGTGCCCGGGACTCAAGCCCAGTTCGGCTTGGCCTGGACAGGATCAACGATGAATGAAGCGCCAGGGCGACACCTCGGACGCGAGATCCAGCGGGATCTCGATCACGGTCGGCAGGCCGCTGGCCAGGGCGCGTTCCAGAGCCGGCTTCAACTCCTCGGGGCTCGTGACCCGGGCCGCCCGTGCGCCGAAGGACTCCGCCAGCTTCGGGAAGTCCGGGTTTTGAAGCGGCGAGGCCAAGACCCGGCCGTCGAAGTGCTGTTCCTGATCCCGGCGCACGTTTCCGTACGCGGAGTTGTTGAAGACGAGGACGGTCACGGCGATGCCGTACTGGACGGCCGTGGCGAGTTCCTGAACGGCGAACATGAAGCCGCCGTCGCCGCAGATCGACACGACCGGTGCGTCGGGCTTCGCCACCTTCGCGCCGAGCGCCGTCGCATAGCCCGAGCCGAGCGTGCCCTGATAGCCCGATGAGAGGAACGTCCGCGGCTGGTAGACCGGGAAGGCATACCACGACGCGAACCCCGCCTGGCACAGCTCGTCGGTGACGATGCCGTCGTCGGGGAGCACATCGCGCAGCACCTTGAGATACTGCGCGTGCGGACGGATCTCCTGGATCTCCCGGGCCGCCTTTGCTTTGGCGACCGCGATCGTCTCGGAGCGGTCGGGGAGCGCCGCGCCGATGCGCTCCAGGGCCGCCAGCAGCTCCGCCGTCGCGCTCGCCGCGCCGCCGAGGATGTCGACATCGGACGGCGCCCGACGCAGCTCGGCCGGGTCGATGTCGATCCGGATGGTCGTCTGCCCCTCGGGACGCCAGCTCCAGCGCCAGCCCGGCACTTCCAGCCGCGTCCCGATCCCGATCACAAGATCGGTCTCCGCCCAAAGCTCGTAGGCCTCCGCGATCGTCAGGCCGAGCGGATCGCGGTTGGAGACAATGCCGCGTCCCGACCGGAAGGCCACGACCGGTGCACCGATCCGCTCGGCAAGTGCCCGCACTTCCTCCGTCGCCTCGATCGCCCCGGAGCCGACGAAGATCATCGGCGCCTTCGCGTCGGCGATGCGCCTGGCGGCGTCGGCAACCCGGTCGGGATCGACCGGCGGTTCGGCCTGGAGCGGCAGGGGATCGGTCAGCGCCACAGGCGCGCGGTTGGTGAACTGATCCCATGGCATTTCGACGGCCGCCGGTCCGCGCCGAAGCGACGCCATTTCCTGGAACGCCCGTCCGAGCTTGTCCGGAACCTGGCTTGGATGGTCGACCCGGTCGGCCCACTTGGTCAGCCCTTCCAGCGTGGCGAGCTGGTCGGGCATCTCGTGCAGATGCCCCCTGCCCCGCCCGAGAAAGGCGCTCGGCACCTGTCCGGTCAGGCACAGGACGGGCTCGTTGCCGCCGAGTGCGGTGATCAGCGCCGCCCCGGTGTTGAGAACGCCGGGACCCGGCACGACCGAATAGACCCCGGGCCGGCCCGACGCGCGGGCATAGCCGAAAGCCATGTAGCCGCAGCCCTGCTCGTGACGGGCGCCCACCACCCGGATCCGGTTGGAGCGCGCGAGCGCGTCGAACAGCCCGTAGATCTGCGCACCGGGAAGGCCGAACACGGTATCGACGTCGTGCGCTTCCAGCGTGCGGACCAGCGCCTCTCCCCCGGTCATCACGTCCATGATCGCCCCCCAAAAGGATCGCTCAGAGCCGGCGCGCCTGGTCGCGCAGCTCGAATTTCTGGATCTTGCCCGTCGACGTTTTCGGCAGGGCCGAGAAGACAACGGTCCGGGGGCACTTATAGTGCGCGAGGTGATCGCGGCAGAACGCGACGATCTCCTCCTCGCTCACGGTCTGCCCCGCCCTGAGTTCCACAAAGGCGCAGGGGGTCTCGCCCCATTTCTCGTCCGGCCGCGCCACCACCGCAGCAGCGGAAACGGCCGGATGGCGATAGAGCACGTCCTCCACCTCCACCGACGAGATGTTCTCGCCGCCGGAAATGATGATGTCCTTGGAGCGGTCGCGGATCTGAAGATAGCCGTCCGGATGCACAACCGCGAGATCGCCGGAATGGAACCAGCCATCGGACAGCGCGCTGTCCGTCGATGTCGGGTTCTTGAGGTAGCCCTTGGCCACCACGTTGCCGCGGAACATGATCTCGCCGATGGTTTCCCCATCGTGCGGCACTTCCGCGAGCGTCTCGGGATCGAGCACCTTGAGGTCGGCCAGCACGTGGTAGCGCACCCCCTGCCGGGATTTGAGACGCGCGCGCTCTTCGGAGGATTCCGCGTTCCAGTCCGCGTGCCAGGAGCAGACCACCGCCGGCCCGTAGACTTCGGTGAGACCATAGACGTGGGTAACGGCGAAGCCCGCCTTCTCCATCGCCTCGAGGGTGGAGGCCGGCGGCGGGGCCGCCGCCGTCATCACCTTCACCTGATGCGGCAGCGCGACCTCCGTCGACGTCACCGCATCGACCACCATGGAAAGCACGATGGGCGCGCCGCAGAAATGGGTGACGCCCTGGCTCCGGATGGCCTCCAGGATCGCATCGCCGCTGACCTGACGCAGGCAGACATTGGTGCCGCCCAGCGCGGCGATGGTCCACGGAAAGCACCAGCCGTTGCAGTGGAACATCGGCAGGGTCCAGAGATAGACCGGATGATGCGCGAGGTCCCAGGCGAGGATGTTGCCGAGCGCGTTCATGTGCGCACCGCGGTGATGGTAGACGACGCCCTTCGGATCGCCCGTGGTGCCCGAGGTGTAGTTCAGGGAAATGGCGTCCCACTCGTCGGCCGGCGGCGCCCAGTCGAAGGTCGGGTTTCCGCCCGCCAGAAAGCTCTCATAGTCGGCCTGGCCGATCGGCGCGTGCCGCTTGGCGGCCATCGGATCGTCCACGTCGATCACCGGGATCGTCCGCCCGAGTTTCGCCAGCGCCTCGGCCATCACCGGCGCAAACTCGGTGTCGCAGATGACCAGCTTGGCCTCGCCGTGATCGAGCATGAAGGCGATGGCCTCCGCATCCAGCCGGATGTTGAGCGCGTTCAGCACCGCGCCGGCCATGGGCACCCCGAAATGGCACTCGATCATTTCCGGCGTGTTGGCCAGCATCGCCGCGACGGTGTCGTTCTTGCCAATCCCGTGGGCCTGGAGCGCGGAGCCCAAGCGCCGCGCCCGGTCGTACACGTCCGCCCAGGAGTAGCGACGATCCCCGTGCACGACGGCGAGATGGTCGGGGTAGACATGCGCCGATCGCTCCAGGAACCCGAGAGGCGACAGGGCGGCGAAGTTGGCGACCCGGCGGTCGAGACCCTGGTCATAGGCGGCGGTCGGCATGGCGCTCCTCAAGTTCGTTTGTCAGGACCTCCGCCATCGGACGAAGGCCGGTGTTGGGCCACCTTGAAGCGGCCGAGAGGGAGCTTGCCACACGGGACGGGCTGCCGGAAATGGTCGATCAGATGCGCTTGCCCGTTTCAACGTCGAAGAGCTTCGCCTTCGCCATGTTCACCTCGAACGCGAACGGCTGGCCGACCTCGGCCGGCGCGCCGGGGCGCACCCGGGCGATCAGCTCCGCGCTGCCCAGCGAGGAGATGATCATGGTATCCGGGCCGGTGGGCTCGATCACCTCGACCGGGCGCTCGAACGCAAACAGGTTCTCCCCCGTCTGCTGCCCGTCCCGCTCCGATATCGTTTCCGGCCGGAGGCCGAGCTTGACCTGGCGCCCCTCCTGGCCGCCGACGGTTTCGGCAAGCTTGGCCGGCAGCGGAAACGCGATGGTGCCGTCCCGGTCAGAAACCTCCACGACCGCACCGCCGTCGCCCCGCCTCACCGTGCCGTTCAGGATGTTCATGGGCGGAGAGCCGATGAAGGAGGCCACGAACAGGTCGGCGGGCTCCTCGTAGATCTCCTCCGGCCGGGCGAACTGGCGGACGTGTCCCTGGTCCATCACCGCAATGCGCGAGGCCAGCGTCATCGCCTCGATCTGGTCGTGGGTGACGTAGATCATCGACTTGCCGAGCCGCTGATGCAGCTTCTTGATCTCGGTGCGCATCTCGATGCGCAGCTTCGCGTCCAGGTTCGACAGCGGCTCGTCGAACAGGAAGAGGTCCGGGTCCCGCACCAGCGCACGGGCCATGGCCACACGCTGGCGCTGGCCCCCGGAGAGCTGCGCCGGCTTGCGCTCCAGATAGTCGTCGATGTGAAGAAGTTCGCTGACCTGCTGCAGCGCCTCGCCCTGCTTCGCCTTGTCGGTGCGCCGGATCTCCATCCCGAAGGTGATGTTCTTGCGCACGGTCTTGGTCGGGTAGAGCGAATAGGACTGGAACACCATCGCGATGTTGCGGTCCTTGGGCGGGACGTCGTTGACCTTCCGGTCGCCGATGAAGACCTCGCCTTCGCTGAGGCCTTCCAGACCGGCGACGATGTTGAGCAGGGTCGATTTCCCGCAGCCGGAAGGACCGACGAGCACGATGAACTCGCCGTCGTCGAAGGCGAGGTCGATCCCCTTGAGGACCTCCGTCGCGCCGAACCGCTTCCAGACATTGTTGAGACGGACGCCAGACATGCTCATCCCTTGACCGCGCCGGCCCCAAGGCCGCGAACGAAATATCTGCCGGCGACGACATAGACGACGAGCGTGGGAAGCGCGGCCATGATCGCCGCCGCCATGTCGACGTTGTATTCCTTCACGCCCGTGGTCGTCGCCACGACGTTGTTGAGCGCCACCGTGACCGGATTGCTTTGGGTGGAGGTGAAGACCACCCCGAACAGGAAGTCGTTCCAGATCTGCGTGAACTGCCAGATCACCGTGACCGCGAAGGTCGGGACCGCCATCGGCAACAGGATCTTGAACAGGATGGTGAAATAACCCGCGCCGTCGATCTTGGCGGCGTCGACGATCGCATCGGCCACCCCGACGAAGAAGGTGCGGAAGAAGAGCGTCGTGAACGCCAGCCCGGCAAAGATATGGACCAGGATCAGGCCCGGAATCGTGCCGGCCAGACCAAGAAAGCCGAGGGTGCGGGCCATCGGCAGCAGCACCACCTGGAAGGGGATGAAGGCCCCGAACAGCATCATCGCGAAGATGATGTCGGCGCCGCGGAAGCGCCACTTGGTCAGCGAATAGCCGGCGAACACGCCGAGCATGGTCGAGATCGCCACGCCCGGGATCGCGATCATGATCGAGTTCAGGAAATAGGGGCGCAACCCCTCGCAGCGCACGCCGACACAGGCCTCGCTCCACGCCTTCGTCCATGCGCTGAAGGTGAGGTCCGTCGGCAGGCTGAGCAGAGTGCCGGCGCGGATCTGTTCCAGCGTCTTCAGTGACGTGGAGACCATCACGAACAGCGGCGCCAGATAGTAGAGCGCGAATATGCCCAGCAGCACGAACAGGAGAACGCGCAGCGCCTTCTGGCTGGCGCCCCGGGGGCGGACGATGCCGTCTGCGGCCCGGCTCATCGCTGGCTCCCCCTCAGCTCGGAATAGAGATAGGGCACCATGATCGCGACGATGGTGGTGAGCATCATGATGGCGCTCGCCGCCGCCATGCCGAGTTCGCTGCGCTGGAAGGCGAAGGCGTACATGAACGTGGCCGGCAAATCGGTGGCGTAGCCGGGGCCGCCGCCGGTCAGCGCGATGACCAGATCGAAGCTCTTGATCGCCAGATGGGTGAGGATGATCACCGAGGACAGGAACACCGGCCCCAGCATCGGCAGGATCACGCTGACATAGCTGCGGATCGGCCCGGCTCCGTCTATCGCCGCCGCCTTGATCAGATCGTCATCGACGGAGCGAAGTCCGGCCAGGAAAAGCGCCATCACATAGCCCGACGACTGCCAGATCGCGGCGATGACGACCGTGTAGATCGCGTAGTCGGGATTGACCAGCCAGTCGAAGGTGAAGTTCGGAAAGCCGAGATCGCGGACCAGCTTCTCCACGCCGAGGCCCGGGTTCAGGATCCACTTCCAGGCGGTTCCCGTGACGATGAAGGAGAGCGCCATGGGGTAGAGATAGATGGTGCGGAGCGCCCCTTCGGCGCGGATGCGCTGGTCGAGCAGGATCGCCAGAACAAGCCCGATCGCCAGGCACCCGAAGATGAACAGGCCGCCGAACACGAACAGGTTCTCGACGGCCACATACCAGCGCGGCGTCGACCAGAGCCGTTCGTACTGGATCAGCCCCGCCCACTCGTAGACCGGGAGGATCCGTGACTTCGTGAAGGAGATATAGAGCGTCCAGGCCGTGAAGCCGTAGACGAAGAAGAGGCTCAGCCCGAAGATCGGCGCGAGCACGATCTGCGGCAGCCATTTCTCCAGCAACCGCAGGGGACCGCCACCTCCGTCCGATCGGGCCGATGCGCTCATCCAGACCTCCGAAGAAAGAAGCCGCGCTCTGGGCGCGGCTTCGTGAGCGTGGTTGCGGTCCGCGTCAGAGACGGGCGCGGTCGATGGAGGTCGCGAGCGTCTGGACCGCGTCTTCGGAACTCATGTCGGAGTTGAAGAAGTTGGTCACGACGTCGAGGAACTCGCCGCGCACGGACCGCGGCACGGCCATCTCGTGGGCCATAGACGGCACGAGACTGTCGGATTCGATGGCCGCTTCCAGGTCCTCCTTGGAGGTCTGGGCGCAGTGATCGAAATCGTCCATCGGGACGTTCTCGTTGGCCGGGATGGAGCCCTTGGCGAGGTTGAAGCTCTCCTGGAAGTCGGGCGACATGATCAGGCTCGCCAGAACCTTCTCGCCCTTCTGCTGCTCCTCGTCGCGCACCTTGAAGAACGCGATGGAGTCGGAGTTCAGGATGAAGCCGTCGCCGGGTGCTGCCGCGCAGAGGAAGTCCTCGCCCGGCACCTGACCGGCGGCGAGAAACTCGCCCTTTGCCCAGTCGCCCATGATCTGGAATCCGGCCTCGCCGTTCATGACCATCTGGGTCGCCAGGTTCCACTCGCGGCCAGAGAAGTTCGGATCGACGTAGCCGCGCAGCTTCCTGAGCTGGTCGAACACCGCCACCATAGTGTCGCTGGTGAGCGCGTCCTGATCGAGCTCGACGAGGGCCTTGCGGTAGAAGTCCGGGCCGCCCACGCCGAGCGCGACGACCTCGAACAGCGTCGCGTCCTGCCAGGGCTGGCCGCCATGGGCGAGCGGCGTGATGCCGGCCTCCTGAAGCTTGTCGGCCACGGCGTTGAACTCGTCCCACGTGGTCGGCATTTCCGCGTCGACCTTGGCGAGAACCTCGGGATTGGCCCACAGCCAGTCCACCCGGTGGATGTTGACCGGGGCCGCCACGTACTCGCCGTCATATTTCATGATGTCGGCCAGCACGGCCGGCAGCTTGTCGTCCCAGTTTTCCTCACTCGCAACGTCGCTGACGTCGGCGAGGACACCCTGCTCGGCCCATTCCTGGATGCCGGGACCCTTGAGCTGGACGGCCGTCGGTGGATCGCCCGCCACCACCCGCGCCCTGAGCGCGGTCATCGCAGCGTCGCCGCCACCGCCGGCAATCGGCGAATCGACCCAGGTGCCGCCCTGCGCTTCGTAGGCGTCCTTGAGCTCACCCACCGCCTTGGCTTCACCGCCGGACGTCCACCAGTGCAGCACTTCCACTTCGCCCTGCGCGAAGGCAGCGGTCGAGGAAAGCAGCAGACCGGCGGCGCACGCCCCGACCAGTGACAAGCGTCCGTAAGCCATCGCGTCCTCCTTGCGATTGACGGGTCGTCTCGAGCGAGACCCCGGCGTTTCCCTGGGGCGCATGGCGCGCGCCCTCGTCGCGGATCGAACGTCCCGGCAGGGCGAGGAGCCCGGCCGAGAGGTCGCGAGTCCCCTAATGGCTCGCGCCGCTTTTCGTTCCGCGGAGAGTGCTGCTAACGCTCCGTAATCGTCAAGGCCACCAACGTGCGGCAGCGCAGCACGAAGCGCTCACGTTCAGGACGAATAAGCTGGATCGAATATGTCGCGCGACGGATCGGCCCGATACGGCCGGGGCCGCTGCTCGCACCGCGTCGGTGCGAGCCGGACGGCTACAGCGTGTCGAGCGGGACCTTCAGATAGCGGTGGCCGCTGTCATCGACCGGCGGCAGCTGGCCGGCCTTCATGTTCACCTGGAGCGACGGAATGATCAGCCTGGGCATGTCGAGCGTCGCGTCCCGCTCGGTGCGCATGGCCACGAACTCTTCGCGCGTCTTGCCTCCGCCGATGTGGATGTTGTGCGCCTTTTCCTCACCGACGGTGGTCTCCCAGCGGATATCGCGACCGTTGGGGCCGTAGTCGTGGCACATGAAGAGGCGCATCTCGTCGGGAAGCGCCAGCACCTTCTGGATGGAATCGTAGAGCACGCCCGCATCGCCGCCGGGAAAGTCCGCCCGCGCGCTGCCGCCATCGGGCATGAACAGGGTGTCGCCGACGAAGGCCGCGTCGCCGATGACGTGGGTCATGCAGGCCGGCGTATGCCCGGGCGTATGCATCGCGAACGCCGTCATCCCGCCGATCGCGTAGGTGTCGCCATCGTCGAAGAGCCGGTCGAACTGGCTGCCGTCGCGCTGGAACTCGGTGCCTTCGTTGAACACCTTGCCGAAGGTGTCCTGCACGATCGTGATGTTCCTGCCGATCCCGATCCGGCCGCCGAGCTTCTTCTGGATGTAGGGCGCGGCCGACAGATGATCGGCATGGACATGGGTCTCGATCAGCCATTCCAGCCGGAGGTCGTTCCGGGTGATGTGGTCGATGATCTCGTCGGCGTGCGCGAACGCGATGCGGCCGGCCGCGTAGTCCAGATCCATCACCGAATCGATCACGGCGCAGGCCTGTGATCCCGGGTCCTTCACCACGTAGCTGATCGTGTTGGTATCCGGATCGAAGAAACCGGTGACGTCCGGCTTGACCGAGAGATCGACGGGATAGGCAGTCATCTCAGGCTCCTTGCGGTTGACGACCCGGCGGGGGCGGGTCCGCGTCGCTGCTCCTGTGCCGAAAACCGTCCAACGGACGGCCGACGCATGAACATTAGTTATTTCTTATGTAATGCCCGATCGGGGCGTCGACAACACCGATACCCCTCAGGCCTGGGACGGTCCGGCCCTTCAACGCGCGTTCAGAAAGCGCCCCAACCGGTCCAGCCCTCCCTGCATGTCGGCGTGCGACCCGGCGAGCGAAAAGCGGACATAGCGGTGCCCGCGAACCGGATCGAAGTCCAGCCCGGGTGTCACCGCCACCCCCTCCTGGTGCAAAAGGTCGCGGGCGAAGACCCGGGAATCCGCGGAGAAGGAGGAAATGTCGGCATAGAGGTAGAAGGCCCCGTCGGCCGGCAGGATCTCGGTGACACCGAGCTTCGGCAGCCCGTCAAGAAGCAGTGTCCGGTTTTCGGCATAGACCGCCCGGATCCGTTCCAGCTCGTCGCGGGCATCGAACGCGGCGGCGGCGGCCATCTGGGAGAGTTCCGGGACCGAGATGTAGAGGTTCTGCGACAGCCGTTCGACGGTGCGCACGAGCCGCTCAGGCACCACCATCCAGCCGACCCGCCATCCTGTCATGCAGTAATATTTCGAGAACGAGTTGATGACGATCGCCTCCGAGGAGGTGGCAAGCGCCGTTTCCGCGCGCCGCCCGTCATAGACGAGCCCGTGATAGATCTCGTCGGAGATGAACCAGAGGCCCATGTCGGTGGCCGCCCGGATCAGCGCCGACAGGGCGTCGGGCGTCATCGTGGTCCCGGTGGGGTTTGCGGGACTGGCGACGAGCACTCCCGACAGCGGTTTCTGCCGATGGGCCTCCGCCAGAAGCTCCGGCGTGAGAGCCCAGCGGGTCGCCGCCGTGGTCTCGATCTCCACCGCTTCCAGATCGACCGCCTTCAGGATGTTGCGGTAGGCGGGATAGCCCGGTGTCGGCAGTGCGATCCGGTGGCCGGCATCGAAGCCGGCCAGGAACGCCAGCATGAAGCCCGCCGACGAACCCGTGGTCACGGCAATGCGCTCCGGGGCGACGGCGACACCGTATTCGTCGCGGTAGTGCCGGGAGATCCGCTCCCTCAGGTCCAGCCGTCCGAGCGCTTCGGTGTAGCGGATGCGGCCATGGGAGAGCACCTCGCGGGCCGCGTCCAGCGCCGGCTGCGGCGCGGGCGCCGCCGGCTGACCGACCTCCATGTGCACGATCTTCCGGCCCTCGGCCTCCAGCCGCGTGGCGTCGGCCAGGACGTCCATGGCCAGAAACGGATCGACATCCCCACGTTTTGACGGTTTGGCCACGCTTTGCTCCACCGAACCCGAACCAGATTATGGAGCGGTGGTAGACCGGAACAGGCGGGAAGATCCAGAGCGGCGGCTTGCGTCGATCAACGTCTCCGTGAAGTCGTTCGCCGCGTTCTCGCCCCAATTCGCGGATCGCTTGATCCCGCCATAGCGCGCGTGGCACGAAAAGAACGTGCCGCTGTGCCGGATGCGAACGTTGCCAGGACGCCAATGACCACAGATCTCGTTCAACACGGTTCCGCTGCCCGAACCGGCGCCCGTTCCCGCACCATGCTGCGGCTCGTCGGGGGGGCGCTGGCCGCAACGGCCTCGCTCCAGCTTGCTCTGGCGCCGCTGCCGGCCGCGGCCCAGGGGCGGAACCTGTCCATCGTCCGCGATGCGGAGACGGAACAGCTTCTCCGCGACTACGCGGCTCCGATCTTCCGCACGGCGGGCATCGCCAGCGCCAATCCGGAAATCATTCTCAACAACGACGACAGCTTCAACGCCTTCGTCGCGGATCCGCGCCGCATGTTCGTCAACACCGGCGTGATCGCGCGGTCCGAAACCCCGAACGAGGTCATCGGCGTTCTGGCCCACGAAACCGGGCACCTGGCCGGCGGCCATCTCATCCGGCTGCGCGACGCGCTTGCCAGGGCCCAGGTGATGGCCGCGCTCGCCACCATCGCCGGCGTCGGCGCGATGGCAGCCGGAGCGGCCACCGGCAATTCCCAGATGGGCGGCGCGGGCGCGGCTGCGATCGGTGGCGGAATGGGCGCCGCACAGCGCTCGCTCCTTTCCTACCAGCGCGGCGAGGAAATCGCCGCAGACCGGGCCGCGCTGACCTATCTGCGCAACACCCAGCAGTCCGCCCGCGGATTGCTGTCGACGCTCCAGGATTCGGCGGATCAGCAGCTCTTCTCCGCGCGCTACGCCGATCCCTACGCGCTGTCGCACCCGATCGCGCGCGACCGGATCGCCCAGCTGGAGGAACAGGCGAAGAAGAGCCCCTACTGGGATGCGAAGGACCCGCCCGCGCTGCAGCATCGCCACGACATGGTCCGCGCCAAGCTGATGGCCTTCACCGAGCACCCCAACCGGGTGCTGCGCGCCTACCCGACCTCCGACAACAGCCAGCCCGCTCAATATGCCCGGGCGATCGTCGCCTACCGCACCGGCAAGCCGCGTCAGGCCCAGCAGGTGATCGATTCCCTGATCCGCACCGAACCGGGCAATCCCTATTTCTGGGAACTGAAAGGCCAGGCCTGGCTGGAGGCGGGACGCCCGCGCGAGGCGATCGGGCCGCTTCAGAAGGCGGTCGAGATGGCGCCGCGTCCGGGACTGATGCGGATCATGCTCGGCCAGGCGCTCGTCGGCGCGAACGATCCAAGCCTGCTGCCGGAGGCGATCCGCCAGCTCGAGCGGGGGGTGCGCGAGGAGCCGAACTCCGGTCTCGCCTACCGCCAGCTCGCCATCGCCTATGCCCGCAGCGGCGACACCGGGCTCGCCGACGTCGCCACCGCTCGCGCCATGATGATGCAGGGTCAGTACATGGAGGCGAAGCGCTACGCCCAGCGGGCTCAAGCGAAATTGAAGCACGGAACGCCCGGCTGGCTTCAGGCCGACGACATCCTGGCGTATAGCCCTCCGAGCCTCCGCTAGAATCGAGGCAGGTTCTTTTGGACCTGCGTCTCGCACGAACCGTTCTTAAAGAGCGCCACGACCGCACCAGCGTCCTACCGCTGCACCAGGAGACCAGTCCATGCGGGTTCTCACCCTTCTTCTCACCCTCGTGTTCGCAGGCCTCACTGCGCCCGCGTTCGCCGCCGAGTTCAGCGACGGCGAGAAGACGGAGATCGAAACCATTGTCCGGGACTATCTCCTGGCGAATCCCGAGGTCCTCGAGGAAGCGTTCTCCAATCTGCAGGAACGGCGCCGGGCTGAAGAAAGCCAGGCGCAGCAGCAGGCGGTGACCGACAACCGTTCCCTGCTTCTCAATTCCTCCCGCCAGGCCGTGATCGGCAATCCCGACGGCGACGTCACCCTGGTGGAGTTCTTCGACTACAATTGCGGCTACTGCCGCCGGGCCAACGACGATCTGAAGCGCCTGATCGACGAAAACCCGGACCTGCGCGTGGTCCTGAAGGAATTTCCCGTCCTGGGGCCGCCCTCGGTGGAAGCGGCCCAGGTCGCGATTGCCGTCAACGACGTGGCCCCCGACCGCTATGGCGAGTTTCACGACACGCTGATCAGCTCTGATGGCCGGGTCGACGGCGCGGCGGCCCTCGCTCTGGTGCGCGAGATGGGCATCGACACGGCGGCGGTCGAGGCGGCGATGGAGGACGACAACGTCCAGGCCACGATCGAGGAAGTCTACGGGCTGGCCAATGCGCTCGGCCTCACCGGCACCCCCTCCTATGTTGTCGGCGACAGCGTGATGGTCGGCGCGGTCGGATTCGAGACCCTGCAGGCGGAGGTCAACAAGACCACCTGCGGCGAACTGAGCTGCTGATCCCCGCCTGACCGCCTAAAGGCGACTTCCCGTTCGGGTTCAACCGGAAAACGGTGAGCGAGCGGGTTGCACCCTTCCGCTCGCCGCTCAGGCAGCCTATAAGGCGAACGGTCCCGGGCATACGGTCCGGCGACGAGGCGGAGCTTGAACTGCCCGTGCGCAACCTGTACGCCCTCAGCTGTCTTCGACGGTGTGAGGGCGAAAGCACACGAAACCGGGCCGCGATGTCACATCGTCGGGCCGAGAGGCAGGACGCTTCCGTCTTTGCGGACCGGCCCGAATCGGCTTCCTCATGAAATTGTTCCCGCAACGGCACGCATCACAGGACATGTCCAAAACAAATTCGCCGATCGACCAGGACCTCATCCGTGCGCTGGCGACCCTGCTGCACGAAACCGACCTCACCGAGCTTGAAGTCGAACAGGAAGGGCTCCGGATCCGGGTCTCGCGCAGCGCAGCCGTGACGGCCGTCGCCGCGCCCGCCGTGGCAGAGCCCCGTTCTGCCTCTCCGGAAGCGCTCGGTACATCGCCTGCCCCCACCCGCGATCCCGCCAGCGACCCCGGCGTGGTCAAGTCGCCGATGGTTGGCACGGCCTACCGGTCGCCCGAACCCGGTGCGCGTCCCTATGTCGAGGTCGGCGACACGGTCGAGCAGGGTCAGACGATCATGATCGTCGAGGCCATGAAGACCATGAACCAGATCCCCTCTCCGCGGTCCGGCCGGGTGACGGCCGTTCATGTCGAGGACGGTCAGCCGGTCGAATTCGGCGAGCCCCTCGTGGCCATCGAATAGGTCGCGCGCATGTTCTCCAAGGTTCTGGTGGCCAACCGCGGCGAGATCGCGCTCCGCATCCAGCGCGCCTGCAAGGAGCTCGGCATCCAGACCGTCGCCGTGCACTCCACGGCCGACGCCAACGCCATGCATGTCCGCCTCGCCGACGAGAGCGTGTGCATCGGCCCGCCGACCGCCCGCGACAGCTATCTGGACATCCCTTCCATCGTCGCGGCCTGCGAGATAACCGGCGCCGAGGCGGTCCATCCAGGGTACGGCTTTCTTTCCGAGAACGCCCGCTTCGCCGAGATCCTCGAGGCGCACGGCATCGCCTTCATCGGTCCGTCGGCCGAGCATATCCGCATCATGGGCGACAAGATCGCGGCCAAGAAGACGGCGGTCGAGCTCGGCATCCCGGTCGTTCCCGGCTCCGAGGGCGGCGTGGAAACCGACGCGGAGGCGAGGCGGATTGCCGACGAGATCGGCTATCCCCTCCTCGTCAAGGCGGCCGCCGGCGGCGGCGGACGCGGCATGAAGGTCGCGCGCGGCCCGAACGAACTGGAACACGCGCTGGCCAACGCCCGGGCCGAGGCCAAGTCGGCGTTCGGCGACGACGCGGTCTACCTGGAAAAATACCTCGCCACGCCCCGTCACATCGAGGTGCAGGTCCTGGGTGACGGCAAGGGCAACGCGGTTCATCTGGGCGAGCGCGACTGCTCTCTGCAACGCCGGCACCAGAAAGTCTGGGAAGAGGCGCTCTCCCCGGCGCTCAACGAAGACCAGCGCGCGGAGATCGGCGAGACGGTCGCTGCCGCCATGCGCAAGCTCGGCTACTCCGGCGCCGGCACGATCGAGTTCCTCTACGAGGACGGCAACTTCTACTTCATCGAGATGAACACCCGGCTGCAGGTCGAGCATCCCGTCACGGAGATGATCACCGGCATCGACATCGTTCACGAGCAGATCCGGGTCGCCGCCGGCGCGACGCTGTCCGTCTCCCAGTCCGACGTGCGCTTCGACGGTCACGCCATCGAATGCCGCATCAACGCCGAAGATCCGCGCACCTTCATGCCCTCGCCCGGCCGGATCTCTCATTTCCACACGCCGGGCGGTCTCGGCGTCCGGGTCGATTCGGCCGTCTATCAGGGCTACGTCATTCCCCCCTACTACGACAGCCTGATCGGCAAGCTGATCGTGCACGGGCGCAATCGCGTGGAATGCCTGATGCGGCTCAGGCGCTGCCTGGACGAATTCGTGGTCGACGGAATCAACACGACGATTCCGCTGTTCCGGCAGCTCGTCGACCATCCCGACATCGCCGACGGTTCCTACGATATCCATTGGCTCGAAGGCTTTCTTGCCGATAGCATGTAGCTCGGTCACTCTCTGGGGGGTGCACCAGCCGATGGAGCGTTGACGTCTCGCGATGGCGGAACCTCAGGACGTCCTGTTCGAGATCACACCGCACGTGCTGCTGAAGGCCTATGCCTGCGGCATCTTCCCGATGGCCGAGTCGGCCGATGATCCGGGCCTGTACTGGATCGAGCCCGAACGGCGCGGCGTGCTGCCCCTGGACAGCTTCCACGTTCCCCGACGCCTGAAGCGGACCGTGCGCCAGGATCGCTACCGGATCCGGGTCGACACCGCCTTCGCGGATGTGGTCGACGGCTGCGCGAAACCCGGCGAGAACCGTCGCCGGACCTGGATCAACGGCCGGATCCGCCGGCTCTACACGGAGCTCTTCTCTATGGGCCATGCCCATTCGATCGAGGCCTGGGACGGCGACAAGCTGGTCGGCGGTCTCTACGGCGTCCGGCTCGGCGGGGCGTTCTTCGGCGAGAGCATGTTCACGACGGCGCGGGACGCCTCGAAGATCGCCCTGGTCCATCTGGTTGCCCGGATGAAGGCCGGAGACTTCGTTCTCCTCGACGCCCAGTTCCTGACCGACCACCTGGCCACGTTCGGGGCGGTTGAGGTCAGCCGGCGCGTGTACCAGGGCCAACTGGAGTCGGCGATCCGGCACTCGGCCGACTTCTACGCGCTGCCCACGGATGTCAGCGGCGCGGACGCGCTCTCAATCCTCGATCTCTGAAGGATCCGGCTCCTCGAAGACCTCCCGCTGCGGCTTGCGGCGGGGCAGCGGGAACCAGTCGTCCGGTCGGGTGATGATTCCCATCGCATCCTCGGCGAAATTGCTTTCGTCGAACCCTTCCGGCGGCGGCACGTCGGAGGTGAGCGAACAGTCGTTCAGCCAGACGTCGTAGACGGCATGGTCGACGGCGTTCAGACCTGGACTGGAGGCCAGCATCCAGCCGGTGAAGATCCGCTGGATCTTGTTGTCGAGGGTGATCTCGTCGACCTCGACGAAGGCCGTCGTCTTCGGCTCCTCGCTGGGCGGCTGGGTGTGGCAGGCACGCGGCGTCACGCGAAGCGCGCCGAACTGCACGGTCTCTCCGACATAGACATCGAACGTGATGATGCGGCCGGTGATCTTGTCCAGCCCGGAGAACACGGCAACCGGATTGTTGATCGGGTCGGCGAGCGCGCCCGTCGCAAGCGCCGTCATCGCCGCTGCGAACGCGGCGGTCCCTGCAAGGCCGCGAATGCGCCTGACCATGGTGGAGGCAAACCTCTCGAACAATTACGCGTGGCGACCGATGCGTCCGGCGTCGGTCACGGTCCTGACCGCGTCTGATAGCACCTGACCGAAAAAGCGAAAAGGCTCCGTGTCCGCACGCACGCTCAAACCGCGCGCGCGTCAAACCGCAGCCGGACGTAGTCGGCCGTCCAGTTGCCGGCCTCGTCCCGAAGCGCCGGCGCGAGCAGCGCCTCGGCGGTATCGAGGGCAGCCTGACGGCGCGCGCCGCATACGTCGAACAGCGGCGCACGAAACACTTCGAGCCAGGCCCGCATCCCCGCGTCCAGCGGCGTCGGGCGGGGAAAGAGCACCATCCGCTCGACGTGGAAGCCCGCAGCTTCCAGCACTCCGGTATGGGCCGCCGCGGTCGGAAAATACCACGGCTTGGCCAGTTCGTCGGGCAGCCCCTCCTGGCGCGCCACCGCGGTGAGTGCCGTGACGATCGCCGCACAGTTGCCGAAGCCGCCGAATTCCGCGACGAAGCGCCCGCCGGGCCTGAGCGCCGCGCGCGCGCCCTCGGCGACCTTGCGCGCATCCGGCATCCAGTGCAGCGCCGCGTTGGAAAAGACCGCGTCGAACTCCGCTTCGAAGACAAGCGCCTGGCCATCCATGACCCTGGCGTCCAGCCCGCGACCGCGGGCGGCGGCCACCATGTCCTCGCTGCCGTCGACGCCCACGACCGAGCATCCGCGCGCGGCGATCTCGGCCGTCAGGGTGCCGTCGCCGCATCCCAGGTCGAGAATCCGCTCTCCCGACCTGGGATCCAGCCACTCGACCACCCCCGCACCGAGGGTCGCGACAAATCCGGCGTCCCGCACATAGCGTTCCGCCGACCAGGTTTGCTGTTGGCTCATAATGACTTGCTTGCTGTGTTGGGTCGCGCCGGCGCCGTGCCCGGCTGGGATCGTCGGAACGGGCGGAAACGGCCCGGTGGGCGAATCCGATGTCCGGATATCTTGGCGGACGGGAGCTAGTGGGACTGCGGAATGTTGCCGCCGGATTCCGGACGGATCTCGGCGGCCATGAGACCTTTCGGACCGTCGCCGTAGCGCACGAGAACGACCTGGCCCGGGCGGAGTTCGGTCAGGCCGAACCGGCGCAGCGTCTCCATGTGCACGAAGATGTCCTCCGTCCCCTCGCCGCGGGTGAGGAAGCCGTAGCCCTTGGTCCGGTTGAACCACTTCACCCAGGCCTTTTCCGGCCCCATCGAGGGCGTGACCTGAACGTGGGTGCGCGTGGGGGGGAGTTGAGACGGGTGGACCGCCGTCGATTCGTCCATGGACAGGATGCGGAACGCCTGCAGCCCCTTCGGCCGGTCCAGCACCTCGCAGACCACCCGCGCCCCTTCATAGGCCGTCTGGTAGCCGTCGCGCCGGAGGCAGGTCACGTGGAGAAGCACGTCCTGCATCCCGTTGTCCGGGACGATGAAGCCGTACCCCTTGGAGACGTCGAACCATTTGATCTGGCCGGCCACCTCGATGAGATCGAAGGCTGCTTCTTCACCGCCTTCGCCGATCGCCAGGTCCATCTGCCTGGACAAGGTACTTTTTTCACTCATGCGGAGTAGCCCCCGTGTCCGCCTACCGCACCCCTGCGAACCGCCGGAAACGAATCATTAAGAAAGAGTATCACCGGCCCGACACCGGCGCGACAGTCTGAATCGCGCAGGCGTTGAACTGTGTTGTAAATGTGACAGGAGATCGTCGTGCGGCGATGTGCGCCGGCGGCTCAGGACACCGTGAGCGGCTCGAACATCGCCCCGATCGACCCGCGCAACACGTGGTCGGCGGCGTCGTCCTGATCCGTCGGGTCGCGATTGACGATGACCAGCGTCGCACCGTGCGCCTTGGCGGCGAGCGGAAACCCGGCTGCCGGATAGACAACCAGCGAGGAGCCGATCGCGAGAAAGAGGTCGCAGTCGCGTACGGCGCGCTCGGCGCGCTCCATTTCGTCGATCGGCATCGCCTGACCGAAATTGATGACGCGCGCCTTGACGAGCCCTCCGCAGATTCCGCAGCGAGGCGCCCGGGCCTCCCGCTCGATGAGGGCTTCGGCATCGTCGAAGCCCATGCCGTGTCCGCAATCGAGACAGGCCGCCGAAGTGGCATTGCCGTGAAGCTCGATGACACGCTCCTGCGGAACGCCCGAGCGCTGATGAAGCCCGTCGATATTCTGGGTGATGACGTCGCTGACGATGCCGCTGTCCACAAGCCCGGCGATCGCCCGATGGGCGGCGTTCGGCACCGCCTCGGCAAACAGCTTGCGCATCTCGAAGCGCCGGCGCCAGTCCTCCAGCCGCGCTTCTTCCGACGCCAGAAAGTCGTCGAAATAGATCGGCTCCATCCGCGACCAGATGCCTCCGGGGCTGCGGAAATCGGGAATGCCGGACTCCGTGGAAATGCCCGCGCCGGTGAACACGATCGCCCGGCTGGCCGACGACACCAATTCGCCAAGCAGGGCGCGCGCTTCGCTCAGCTCCTCGACGACCGCCATGTTGCCAACCTCGCTCGATTCCGTTCGGTTCCGATCTGGGTGTCACACCCCGGGCCGGGCATCAAGCGGCCCGAGTGTCGGCGCCGTCCGACTACTCTCCGGCGGCCAGCTCGGATCGCCGGGACACCGGCTCCGCACGGCCCTGGGCTCCCGACCGGCTCCCGCTCGCCTCCGCAGCGCTCGGCTTGCGCCAGGGTTGCGACTTGAACCAGGCCACCCCGTAGGCCGTCGCGATCAGGATGAGGAAACCCGACAGGTTCACCAGCGCCCACGTGAGCATGTTTCGGCCGATCAGGTCCAGGACCATGCCCATGACCTGGGCCAGCACCATGCCGGTCAGAAAGATCGCCAGCGACTGCTGACCGACCTTTCGGGTGATCGCCACGAAGCGGCCCCACGCGCCGCCGCCGGCAAGGCGCCGTCCGCCCTCGCCCGCGGCCACCCACGCGACGTAGGCAAGTGCGAGAAAATGGACATAGCGCAGCACGCCGAAATCGGTTTTCTCCAGCCCGCCCCAGACCAGGTCGCGCGCCTCGAAGATCCATTCGGCGTTCTGCCAGCCCCACCGGTGTGCAAAGGGGACCGTCACAACCAGGATGGCGATCGCCAGACCGATCAGCCACCGGTTGACCGGCGGCGGCTTCAGCCATCCGGACATGAACGCGAAGCCGGTGAAGAAGACCAACTGCCAGGCGAACGGATTGAAGAACCATTCACGGTCGGACCAGGGTTCGGCCGGCAGGTTGAGGTAGCCGCTGGTGGCGAACAGCCAGAGAATCCCGATGCCGGCGAGCGCAACGGCCTCGCTGATCCGCGCCAGCGCGATGACGAACGGCATCATCGCCAGGATCACGAGATACATAGGCAGGATGTCGAAATAGTTCGGAACGTAGGTGAGCGTCATCAGGCCGAGGAAGGCGCTGGCCGTGTCCTCGAAGAAGGGAATGACGTAGAGCCGCTCCGTGTATTCCACGGACGGATTGATCCGGTCGAAGACCAGAAGCAGCGCGACTGTCACCATGAACAGGGCGATATGGGCCCAGTAGACCTGCCAGACCCGGAACGCGGTCCGGGCGAAGCCGATCCACCAGCCGTGACGGCGGAAGGCCGCGCCGAACGCGATCGCCGACGCCATGCCCGAACAGAAGACGAAGATCTCCGTAGCGTCCGAAAACCCGAACCGGGCCGGGATCCAGAGGGTCCAGCTGTTTTCCGGGACGTGGGCCACGAAGATAATGAACATCCCCAGGCCACGGAAGAAATCGAGCCTCAGATCGCGTGGCCGATGGTGCGAAGACGTCGACAAATTGCCCCTCCCCGGGCAGACAGCGGACCGTGCGCGGACCGCATGGCCTTCCGGGCCTTGCGCCCCTGGCGGCCGGCCGCGGCTTCTCTTAGAGCTTTTTCGGCTCGGACGGAAAGGTCCAAGCAACAGGAAACAGGCCCCGTTTCAATCACTTGCTCCCATGGGTCCCGGTCAGAAAGACCGGTTTGGCCGGTCATGCTCCAGGTCTGTCCGCATGGGAGTGGAATGCGTCGGACGCCCCGCGCCGGAACCTGAGCGGGCAACGCCTTACAGGGCCACCTGCAGCCGGTCGCGGCCGTGGTCGTTGTCGGCCATGAGGTCGTCGATCCGCGCAAGGCGGGCGTGAGCGAACCCGTCCATGGCGCCACGGCGGCGCGCCCGGTCGTCCAGAAGCAGCCGGGCTTCGTGAAGAAGACCGGCACGGATCGCCGCCTCGACCGCCAGCCGTTCGAACACGTCCCGCTGTGCATGGCTGCCGCCGATCGAACCGATCTTCGGCTGTCCGGACGCGAACCAGCGATACGCCGCGGCATAGTCGCCTGCCCGGAATGCGTTCAGCGCGGAGGCGATCGCCACGCCGCTGTCGGCAGCGACCCGGCTCATGTCGCAGACGCCGTCGGCATCGGCCCTCATCCGGTCGAGGAGCCGGCCGGCGCTGTCGCCGCGCGCGCCGCCGCACAGCGCCAGAAGATAGTGCAGATCGGCGAAGACCAGACAGCCGTCTTCCACCCGCCGCTCGCAGATTTCCGCCAGTTCCTCCCAGCGCCGGCCGACATCGATGCCTTCTAGCTCGAGCCGCGACAGAAGCGACGCGCCGTTGGCGATGTCGCGGAAGTCGTCGCTGTGCTCGGCGCGGATCGACTGGTCGTACAGCGACAGCACCGCGTCGATCTCGCCCACGTCGAGGTGGAAGAGCGCCTTGTGCCACCAGACGTGGAAGCGGAAGTTGTTGCAGTGCGCGAAGGACGCTTCGCGGTCGCCGAGCCAGGCCAGACCGTCGCGGGCCCGGCCGGACATGTCGTGGACGTGGGCGACCGCATGCAGGCCCCACGCATCGTCCGGCGAGAGTTCCAGTGCCCGGCGGCCGGCGGCTTCCGCGGCGACGAGATCTCCGGTCTCCTCCAGCGCGAAGGCGCGGCAGCCGTGGGCGTATCCGGCCATCGGATGCCGGGCATCATAGGCCCCGATCACCCCTTCCACCGACCGGCGCATGCCCGAGCTGTCGCCCAGCATGAAGCGGATCTGATGGACGAGCTTCAGCGTCAGGGCATCGGCGGGGTGGCGCGCAAGCACCTCGTCGAGACGCGAGGCGGCCCGGCTCGGACGGCCTGCCAGCCAATCGGCCAATGCATCGACGTAAGCCCCTTCCCGCGGCGTGGTCCCGACCTCCGACTGCGCCGCGCGCGCGGTTGAAAGCGCGTTCTCGGCAATCGCCACAAGCTCTCGGCGGGCAAGAAGCAGACAGAACAGTCCGCGCGCCGCATGCCCCATCGCGAACTGCGGATCGAGATCGAGAACACGCGTCAGATGATCGGCGGCCTTGGGACCATGGGCGAGAAAGGCGTGGGCCGTTTCACCCCAGGCGAACGCGGCGTCCTCGCTTTGGATCGTCAGCGGGCAGTCGAACCGATCCGCGATCGCCATGGCAACTCCTTCAGGTCCCACCGCCGGTTTTCCGACGGCCACACGGTGCAACATTCAGTCCAAAGCCGGCGAAACTCGGGAAGCGTCCGATCTGCAGGCCGATTTTCGGCGGCACACCGGAGGCGAGCCGGTTCCCGGTTCCACCCTGTAATTTAGGCAAACGACCATTGTGCGTCGCGTCACGGCCCGTCACAGCTCGGTGAGGCCGACGGCCGGAAACATGACGCGGTCGGCCAATCCGCGGGCTCCGGACACCCGTTCCGGCTCCGGGCCGGAGAGCGGCCCCTGCGGGCGTGCCTTACACGGTCCCCGCAGGGCGGGGCCGCGCCCCGTTCAGTCGCCAGATCACCGCGTTGAGGGCGCCTGCATACGTCACCCATATCAGGTAGGGCGCGAGCAGAAGCGCGGCCAGGACGCTGACTTCCCAGAAGGACAGGATCGTCGCGAGGATCGCGAACCAGAGCAGGCCGAGATCGGCCATGGCCAGGTCGGGCCGATGCGCTCCGAAGAAGAGCGGCGACCACGCGGCGTTGAAGACGAGCTGGGCGGCGAAAAACAGGAAGGCCACCGGCGCGCCGGCGATGCCCACTTCCCGCCAGACCAGGAAACCGGACACCGCGATCATCAGATAGAGGACCGTCCAGGCGATCGGAAACAACCAGTCGGGCGGCGTGAATCCGGGTTTGCGGATTCTCTCGTACCAAGCCCCCGGCTTGAAGACGACGCCCGTGACGGCCACCGCGGCAACGGCTGCAATGAACCCCAGGAAAGCGGCAATCGAAGCGGTCATTCGCTCATTCCTTCATGCGGACGCGATCGGCTTGCTCTTTCCTGAACGCACGAGGCCGCGATTCGGATCGCCCGGTCGTCCCGATCCGGTCACGTGTCCAGCCGGGAAAGAGCGGCCGCCCGGATGGCGCTCAGCGTCGTCGCCGGCGTGATCGCCTCCGGATCGGTCTTCACGTGCAGAAGCGACAGGCGGGTCTGTCCGAGCGCATCCTCGAAGGCCGGCGCGAAGTCTTCGGTCCGGTCCACCCGGGCGACGAAGGCGCCGTAGGCCTCGCCGAGCGTCGCGAAGTCGGGATTGATCAGCGAGGTTGCCGAAATCCGGCCGGGATATTCGCGCTCCTGGTGCATCCGGATGGTGCCGTAAGCCCCGTTGTCGACCACGATCAGGATGATGGCCAGCTGTTCCTGAAGGACTGTTCCGAGTTCCTGGATGGTCATCTGGAGGTCGCCGTCGCCGGCCACGCACAGAACGGTCCGCTCGGGATGGCGCAGCTTGGCCGCGATGGCAGCCGGCAGCCCGTACCCCATAGTGCCGGAGGTGGGCGCGAGTTCGGATCCATAGGTCCGGTACCGATGGAAGCGATGGACCCAGCCGGCAAAGTTGCCGGCCCCGTTGGTGACGATCGCATCTTCCGGAAGCCGGTCCCGGATCGCCGCCATGACCGCGCCCATGTCCACGGCGCCGGGCGAGACGGTTGGCTCCGACCAGGCGAGATAGTCGGCATGGGCCTGGTCCGCCGCCCCGGCCCAGGCGGGATCGTTCGGCACGGGCAGCGAGGCCCAGGCGTCGAGAAAGGCCCGCGGTGTGGCGTTGATGCCCAGGGTCGGCTGATAGACCCGGCCGAGCTCCTCCGAGCCCGGATGGACGTGCACGAGGGTCTGCCGCGGTGTCGGGATATCGATCAGGCTGTAGCTCTGGGACGCCATTTCCGAGAGCCGGTCACCGACCAGCAGGATCAGGTCGGCCGCCTCGATCCGGGCCTTGAGCGCCGGATTGATCCCGATGCCCACGTCACCGGCGAAATTCGGATGCAGGTTGTCGACGAGGTCCTGGCGGCGGAAGGCGGTCGCGACCGGCAACGCCCAGGCTCTCGACACCTCGTCGAGCCGCTTGGCCGCCGCAGCCGACCAGCGCGATCCGCCGACGATCGCGATCGGGCGCTCCGCCTCCTGAAGGAGCATTTCCAGGCGCGCCAGCTCCACCGTCGAAGGAGCCGGCTCTGCCGGTGCCGTCGCGGCGACCGGGCGCGCGTCGACCCTCTCCGTCAGCATGTCTTCGGGAAGCGCCAGGACCACCGGCCCCGGCCGCCCGGACATCGCCGTGGCGAAGGCGCGGGCGATCATTTCCGGAATGCGCTCGGCCGCGTCGATCTCCGCGACCCATTTGGCCATGCCGCCGAACATCCGGACGAAGTCGACCTCCTGGAAGGCATCGCGCCCGCGCATGTCCCGGGCGACCTGTCCGACCAGGAGGATCATCGGCGTGGAATCCTGCTGGGCGATGTGCACGCCAGCCGCCGCGTTCGTAGCCCCCGGCCCGCGCGTGACCAGACAGATCCCGGGCCGTCCGGTCATCTTTCCCCAGGCCTCCGCCATCATGGACACGCCGCCTTCCTGGCGACCGACGGTCAGGGGGATGTCGGCGTCCACGAACGCGTCCAGAACGGCGAGATAGCTTTCGCCCGGGATGCAGAACGCCCGGTCGACCCCGTTGGCCTTGAGGCAATCGACCAGAAGCGCGCCGCCGGATCGGAGATGGCTGGTCTGGGCATCGGATGAGGACATGAAAACGACTCGACCTTCGATGGAGAAAAGGAGCTTGCCCCGATCTCGTGCGCGAAGGGCGCTCAAGTCAATGTCGGCGCGAGGGGAGACGATTCGGCAGCCTCGCCCGCTTCCGTCAGTCGGCGCGCAGATCGGAGGACGGTGCGCCGCGCATCGGGGCGCGGCTGAGGTCGTTCACCGAATCGATCGCCTTGCGGAACAGGGTGAGAAACACCTCTGCCTCGTCCTCGCTCAAGCCGCGCAGCATGGTCCGCTGCGCGGCGTCGACCGCCGGTTCGATCCGGACGAGCACCTCGCGACCGAGGTCGGTCACATGCAGGGCCCGCGCGCGCCGGTCGCGGGCATTCGCACGGCGTTCCAGCAGGCCCTTGTGGGCAAGCCGGTCGACGACGCCGGTGATGGTCGTCCGGTCGTAGGCGATCGATCCGGCCAGGGTTACCTGATCGATGCCGTCATGGGCGGCCACGGTCGCGAGCGCCGCATACTGGACCGGCGTCAGA
This sequence comes from Amorphus orientalis, assembly GCF_030814015.1. Taxonomy (NCBI): domain Bacteria; kingdom Pseudomonadati; phylum Pseudomonadota; class Alphaproteobacteria; order Hyphomicrobiales; family Amorphaceae; genus Amorphus; species Amorphus orientalis. The sequence continues at coordinate 1,361,320 of NZ_JAUSUL010000001.1, read as the reverse complement.
TCGCATCCGACCGCCGCAGCTTCCGCGTGAAAGATTGCGACCGCGATCTGCTGGAAGCGGCGGGCCAGATGGCCGGGCCTGTCGTTCATATCCATCGGTGCGCTCTCTGGCTTGACCAGTACACTGATGATCAGCATACTGAATAATATCGGGTCCCGGCAAGTCCGTCCGAATCCGGCTGACGGGTGGCGCGTTCCGGCGCGCCGTCCTCTTAACTTGGGCCGGGCGATGCCGGGAGGCCTGAGAGAACGACATCGGCTCGGCCGCCAACAGCGAACAGGCGCGGCAAGACGCCCCTGAGACGTGCGGAGGACACATTCATGCAATTCCATCTGAACGGCTTTCGCACCGGCGATCCGGATCTGGCCGAACCCGCTCGGCAGATCTCGGGGCAAGCGTCCGGCCTTCCGGAAGAGGTGGACGTGCTCATCGTCGGATGCGGTCCGGCCGGCCTCACGCTGGCGGCTCAGCTGTCGCGCTTCGGGCATATCAACACGCGCATCGTCGACCAGAAACCCGGCCCGCTGGAACTCGGACAGGCCGACGGCATCGCCTGCCGGACGATGGAGATGTTCCAGGCCTTCGGGTTCGTGGAGCGGGTTCTGCGCGAGGCGTACTGGGTCAACGAGACCACCTTCTGGCGTCCGAAGCCGGAGAGCCCCGACGAAATCGCCCGCTCCGGACGGATCAAGGATGTCGAAGAGGGGCTGTCGGAGATGCCCCACGTGATTCTCAATCAGGCCCGGGTGCATGAATTCTACCTCGACATCATGCGGAAATCGCCGCGCCGGCTCGAACCCGACTATTCGCGCCGGGTGACGGACCTCGTGATCGATCCGGCGGTCGCCACGTCCGACGCCATGCCGTCCCACCCCGTCACCGTGACGCTGGAGCGATCCGACCCCGGCCACGAGGGCGAAACGGAGACGGTCCGGGCCCGCTACGTCGTGGGGTGCGACGGCGCCCGCTCTGCGGTGCGCAAGGCGCTCGGACGCGAGCTCAGGGGCGATTCGGCCAATCAGGCCTGGGGCGTGATGGACGTTCTGGCGGTCACCGACTTCCCCGACATCCGGTTGAAGTCGCTGATCCAGTCGGAAAACGAGGGCAACATCGTCCTCATCCCGCGCGAGGGCGGACATCTTGTTCGGCTTTATATCGAACTCGACAAGCTCAAGGCGGGTGAACGGGTCGCCAACCGCAGCATCACCTCCGACCATCTGATCGGCGCCGCCCAGCGGATCTTCCACCCCTATTCGATCGACGTGAAGGAGATCGCCTGGTGGTCGGTCTACGAGATCGGCCAGCGGCTCACCGACAAATTCGACGACGTGCCGGAAGACCAGACCGAAAGCCGCGTGCCGCACGTGTTCATCTGCGGCGACGCCTGCCACACCCACAGCCCCAAGGCGGGCCTCGGCATGAACGTCTCCATGCAGGACGCGTTCAATCTCGGCTGGAAGCTCGCTGCGGTCCTGTCCGGGCGCAGTCCCGCCGAGCTGCTGTCGACCTATTCCGCCGAACGCCAGGCGATCGCCAAGGAACTGATCGACTTCGACCGGGAATGGGTCAGCGTCCTCAGCGCGCGCGACGGCGACAGTCCGGCCAGGACCCAGGACTATTTCGTGCGCCACGGGCGCTACACGGCCGGAACCTCCACGCTCTACACGCCCTCGCTCCTGACAGCCGGACCGGAGCATCAGGACCTCGCCGCCGGCTTTCCGATCGGCAAGCGCTTCCAGTCCGCCCCCGTGATCCGGCTCGGCGACGCCAAGCCGCTCCATCTCGGCCATGTCGTCGAGGCAGACGGGCGCTGGCGGGTGTTCCTTTTCGCCGACGCGGCCGATCCGACGGCGGACGACACCGCCCTGTCCAGGCTGTGTGCGTTCCTGGCGGAGGCCGACCAGTCCCCTCTCCTGCGCCACACGCCGGCAGGCGCCGACATCGATTCCGTGATCGACGTTCGCGCCGTGCTTCAGCAGCCGCATCGCGAGCTTGCTCTGGAGCGCATGCCCGCCGTTCTGAAACCCGCCAAGGGCCGCTACGGCCTGACCGACTACGAGAAGATGTTCTGTCCGGACTTCGCTGCCGGCGACATCTTCGACACGCGCGGCATCGATCGGGCGCAAGGCTGCATGGTGGTGGTGCGGCCCGATCAGTACGTGGCCAACGTCCTGCCGCTCACCGCCACCGGTGAGCTTGCGGCCTTTTTCGGCCGATTCATGATATCGGTGGACACGGCAGCCGTCCCCGCCTGAGGATAACCGCCTCGGGCGCCAGCCTCGCGCAAGCCGACCGTGACGTGATCGCTCGATCGGGGGCGACCGTCTTTGCCGTCGCAGGTCGCGCGATCGCAGAGCTGCGGCAAGCCTCCGCGACAGGCTGATGGCACGACTTTGACCAGAAAGAGCGATCCTCGGAGTTTGGAGTTACAGCCCAGTCGCCGGGTCCGGCTGCTGTACTCCATCATCGTCGTGCTCGCGGTGGTGGCGTTCGCCGGCCTCGCGCGCCTCGATCTGCTTCCCTCGCTCTACACCACGGGCGACACGCCGAGCATCTGGGTCGCCGTCCAGCTGATCAACATGTTCATCGTGGCCACCACGGCGCTGGTCGCGATCCTGGCGGTCTACATCATCAGCCTGCGCCGGGCGATAAGGCGCCAGCAACAGGCCGAGGAAGCCGCGCGCAAGCTGACCCTGTTCGACCCCCTGACGGGCCTGCCGAACCGGCGCAACTTCGAGTCCATGTTCGAGGGCGCCCTGACCGAGGCCGGCAAGAAGGGCCATTCCGTGGCCCTTATCGTCCTGAATCTCGACCGCTTCCGCACTATCAACGACCTGCACGGCCACACCGGGGGAGACCGGGTGCTGCAGGAGGTCGCCCGCCGCATCCGCAAAGCCGTCGGGCCCAACGGCATCATCGCCCATCTCAGCGCCGACGAATTCGCGGTCGTCATCGGCTGCAAGGATCGCGACGAGCGGGTCGTCAAGACCATGCAGGACATCCTCAAGGAAATCCGCCTGCCGATCCCCCTCGGCATCGCGGAAACGAAGATATCCGCCAGCCTGGGTGTCGCGATCTGGCCAAGGGACGGTCAGACGCGCGAAATCGTCATGCAGCGCGCCGATCTGTCGATGACCCAGGCGAAGGCGGCCGGACGCAACACCTTCGCCACGTTCGACCTTGCCGTGGATTCCTCGATCCGCGAGCGGCTCGCCCTGGAAAACGAACTGCCGCGCGCCATCGAGGACGGCCAGATCGTTCCGCACTATCAGCCCTTCATCGAAATGGAGACCAGTGAGCTGATCGGATTCGAGGTGCTCGCCCGCTGGACCCATCCGGTGAAGGGCCCCATCGGACCGGACGTCTTCATCCCGCTTGCCTCGGACACGGGACACATCGACCGTCTCTTCGAGCGGATCCTCGATATCGCGGCGCGGGAAGCCATGACCTGGTCCAAGCCGCTGCTGATCTCCGTGAACGCCTCACCGACGCAGCTGCGCGACAAGAAAATGCGCGACACGGTCCTGAACTGCCTGAAGCAGACCGGCCTTCCGCCTCAGCGCCTCGAGATCGAAGTGACCGAGGATGCAATCGTGGAAGACTTCGAGCGCGCCAAGGGGACGATTTCGGACCTCAAGGCCGCCGGTATCGGGATTTCACTCGACGATTTCGGAACCGGTTATTCGAGCCTTCAGCAGCTCTATGCCCTGCCCGTCGACAAGATCAAGCTGGACCAGACGCTGATCAACCAGCGTCGGATCGATTCCGCCGCATCCACCATCGTCGACCTTGTCATCCTGCTTGCGCACCGGCTCAAGCTGAAGGTCACGGCCGAAGGCATCGAAAGCCAGGCCGACGCAACCTGGCTCGCCAAGCGGGGCTGCGACATCGCCCAGGGCTACTTCTATTCGCGCCCCGTTCCCGCTTCCGAGGCACGCAACATCGTCATCGACGGCGGTCAGGCCCTGGTCCGTCAGGCCCGGGCCAAAGCCGGCTAGCTGCCCTGCCCAAGGTTGCGGAACCAGCTACATGCAAGCTTGCTAAGATACCGGAATGGCATAACAAATCATAACGATCGGATCCGCTCAGATGCTCCGCCTCATGCCTTCCAACAATGCTCACCGGATTCTCGCAGCCCTCGACCGGTCCCTTGCGATCATTGAGTTCACCCCCCAGGGCGAGATCATCGGGGCCAACAAGAATTTCCTGGAGTGTCTGGGCTACAAGCTCGAGGAAATCGTCGGACGCAATCACTCCATGTTCGTGCCGGCTTCGATCCGGGAGTCCGGCGACTACAAGACATTCTGGAACGACCTGCGGAGCGGCGAGTACAAGGACGCCGAGTTCCCCCGCGTCCGGAAGGACGGGCAGACGGTCTGGATCCGCGCGACCTACAATCCGGTCATGGAAAAGGGGCGTGTGGTCAAGGTGGTGAAGTTCGCCGCCGACGTGACGCGCGAGAAGCGGGCCGCCGCCGCGGCCGAAGGCCAGATCGCCGCGATCAACAAGTCGCAGGCCGTGATTCACTTCACGCCCGATGGCACGATCCTCGACGCCAACGACAATTTCCTGAAGGCCATGGGCTACAAGCTGGACGAGATCCGGGGCCAGCATCACTCCATGTTCGTGGAAGCCGGTGAGCGCGCGAGCGCCTGCTACCGCGACCACTGGGACGCTCTGGCACGCGGCGAGTACAAGACGGGCGAGTTCAAGCGGCTCGGTAAGGGTGGACGGACGGTCTACATTCAGGCCACCTACAATCCGATCCTCGACGAAACCGGACGCACCACGAGCGTCGTGAAGTTCGCAGTCGACCGGACCGCGCAGGTGACCGACCGGCTGCGCCGGATCGAGATCCAGAAGGAGATCGACACCGATCTCGGCCGGATCTTCGAGGAGATCAGCGACACGAGCCGCCAGGCGGCCTCGGCGGCGAGCGCATCGACCCAGACCTCGTCTAACGTCCAGGCGGTCGCCTCCGGCGCCGAGGAACTCGCCGCATCGGTCGCCGAGATCAGCCAGCAGGTCACCCACGCCCTGCGGGTCACCGAGGAGGCCGTCCAGGACGGCGAGCGGACCAACGCGATCGTCGGCGGGCTGGCGGAAGCTGCCCAGCGCATCGGCGACATCGTCGACCTGATCAACAACATCGCCTCGCAGACGAACCTGCTCGCCCTGAACGCCACCATCGAGGCGGCCCGGGCCGGTGAAGCCGGAAAGGGCTTCTCCGTGGTCGCGACCGAGGTGAAGAGCCTCGCCAGCCAGACCTCCAAGGCGACCGACGAGATCGGATCGCAGATCCTGGCGGTTCAGCAGACGACGCAGCAGGCCGTGGAGGCCCTCAAGGCCATCGGCGACCGCATCAACGACATCAACGAGATCTCCTCCAGCATCGCCTCGGCGGTGGAGGAGCAGGCGGCCGTGACCCGCGACATGTCGTCGAACATGCAGACGGCCGCCGACGGGGTCGACACGATCACCCGCAACATGAACGCGATCGCCTCGTCGACCCGGCAGGTGGAAACCACCACGAATCAGGTCCGCGAAGTCTCGAAGCAGATCGCGTAAGCTGCTCACCGACCGGATCGACAGCACCCGTTCGGTGCGGCACCCCGCTGACGGGCCGTCTCTACCGTTCGCAGCGGTAGAGACGCACGTCGGGCTCTCCGCCCCAGGAAAAATAGACCTTCCCGTCGATGGTTGCGGCGTTCATCGTTGCCGACCCGGCGGGATCGCCCTCGTCCGTGCAGTCCATGCCGTCGATCCGGATGCGCTCGGCGTTGCCGATGATTGCCGCCACCTCGCATTCGAACGGACCGATCGCGATCCTCGACAGCGAGATTTCCGCATCCATCCCGCCGCAGTTGGGAGCTGTGGAGTACTGGCCGAAGAAATCGGCGGCCATGGCGGGAGCGGACAGAGCAGTCAGGACGAGCAGGGTGGCACAGGCGCGCATCGGCATCTCCGGTTTCCTCGGAAAGAAGAGTACGGACGCACGGATACGGTCCGCGTCTTTCTAAAGACCGGATTGCGCGAAACCGGCAAGCGGATAGTTCAGCTTCTGAGGTCGACGAAGCGCGTCGCCTTGACCGAGCTCTCGAACGCCTTGGCGATCGAGCCGTGTTCGCACCAGACGAGTTCCGGGCTGACCTCGAACACGCGCCGGACCCGCGCCGACAGCGTATCGGCCAGTTCGGCCGGATCGGTACCGTTGCTCGCCTCGAGATGGATGCGCAGCACGTCCCGCCCCTCTTCCGCGATCACCTCGACCCGGAAGTCGGCGATGCCGCGTTCGGAAAACATCATGTCCTCGAAGTCGGTGTGGCCGATGTTCACGCCGCGCACCTTGAAGAAGCCCGCGGTGCGGTGGGCATGCCGCATCACCGGGAAATGGGCGAAGCGGCCGTCGATGCCGCCCTCGCCGTCCGACAGCGGCCCGGCCTCTTCCGCAGGCGTCAGCCGAACCACGTCGCCGGTATTCCAGCGCAGGAACGGCGTCGCCTCGTTGGTCGACAGGGAGGTCACGACCAGAAGGCCCTCCTCGCCCGGCGCCACCGGCCGATGGGTCGCCGGGTCGACCACCTCCGGAAAGACGAAGTCGCTCCAGATGCGAAAGCCGGAGTCCGGCGCCGTTTCGGCTCCCATCATCATCATTTCGGTCATGCCGATCGAATCGTAGACCTTCGCGCCCCAGAGGTCGGAGAGTTTCGCGCGCTTGGCGCCCGACAGCGGTTCTGCCGTGCAGATCACGGTGTGGATGCCGCAGTCGGCCAGCCGGAAGCCTTCGGCCGCAGCCAGATTGGCCAGATGGATGGCATAGCTCGACATGCCCACCCAGACGCTCGGGCGGAAGGTCCGGATCAGATCGAGCTGCATCAGCGACGGCGCGGCATTGCCGGCACCGGCCCACATCACGGCCGCCCCTTCGCATTCCGCCGCCCGGGCGCACATGTGGCCGGCCGGATGAATGCCGAGAGGAAGCGAAATGTGGACCATGTCGCCGGAGCCGACGCCGGCGCAGGCATAGACGCGGCGGAAGCCGGCCATCGCATAAGACAGGTCGGTTCGCGTTCTCGGATAAAGCAGCGGCTTGCCCGTCGAGCCGCCCGACCGCCAGTACTCGCTGGTCCGCTTTCGGTCGGCGATGCAGAAGTCCGAATAGAACGCATCGACGGGAAGCGTGCGCAGTTCCTCTTTCGTCAGGATCGGGATCCTGGCCCATTCGTCCGGCTCGTCGAGACGGGACATGTCGATGACGACGTCGGCCAGGCGCCGCTGCCAGAAGGGCGACTGCTGCGCGCGTTCCAAAGCGCGGCGCTTGCCGACGGACTGGATCGCCGCGACCTCCTCCGCCGAACCCGGCAGCATCAACGTCTCGGCCATGGCGCCCCCCTGCCCCGTGGTCACTTCACGTCTCCACGCGGGCGCAGGGCTCCGATCCAGCGCTCGGCCGATTGGTAGCTTTCGGGAAGGTCGCCGGCGACTTCGGCATCGGCCATTTCGGCCAGCCGAGCCTGCTTCTCCGGGGTGTCTTCGGGAATTTCGGCCAGCGCGTCGGCGAGACGGTGATAGTCGTCGCCGACGGGACAGACGTCCTGACAGCGCCGGCAGCCGGTCACGACGCCGGCCCCGCGCAGGATCGACTGCCAGAGATAGAACTGGTCCTTGGACCGCAGCATCGCCTTCTTCTTCGCCGGGTCTGGTTCGTCGATGATGCGCCCGATATGATCGGCGAGCGCATGGAAGCCGTGCGGCGAGCGATATGTCTGGCAGGCCTCCCAGTCGCGGTCGAAATGACCGATCACGTCGCCGGGACAGGCCGACAGGCAGCGCCCGCATTCGGATGCGCCCAGACACAGGGCCTCCTCCCGCCGCCGGTCGCACTCCAGCGGCGCCGAGGTCAGCACCGCCGTCAGGATCACGCGCGGCCCATACTCCGGCGTCAGCAGCATCTGGTTGAGCCCGAGGGTTCCGAGCCCCGCCTCCACCGCGGCATGGGGTAGCGACAGGATCGGACCGAGCGCCGCGCGGGCATCGCCGCGATAGTCGAGCGGATCGACATGGGTCGGGGGCACGATCAGCGCCGGATAGCCCCGGTCTTCGAGCCAAAGTACCAGTTCCAGCGACACCGCCTCGATCGCGGTAAGGGCGAGTTCGTCGTTGTAGAATTTGTGGCGCTCGTCCCAGCGGGTGAGCTTGGTCGTCCCCGCCGACAGCCGCTTGGCCAGCACGATCACCCGGTCGGCGTCGTAGTCGGAGATGTCCATCGGCCGCTTCGGATGGTCGGGATCCGGCGGATGGGCATTGAGCTCGGCTGCATCGGCAATGCCGACGAGATCGGCGCCCAGCTCCCGCGCCTTCTCTTTCACGCTTTCCGCGGCAAGCGGCTCCTGGAACATCGTAACCATGGGCGAACTCTCGGTCTGGGCGATCAGGCGCCGGATGTTTCGTCGTCTTTGGAAGAGGTATCGGTGGTGGCGTGGGCTGCGGCCCGGGCCTTCTGCTCGGCCTTGAAGGCCTGGAGCTGGCGCGCGACGAGGCCCTTGTAGCCTTCCTCGCCCACCCAGCGGCGGTTCCAGTCGTCGAGACCGGCGACCGGCTCCCCGTCCTGCCGCGCCTGCTTGAAGCGCTTCGCCTTCTCCACCTTTTCCGGCGTCTTCTCCGGAATGACCTTCTGGGGGGCGGTCAGATGGGCGTGGTAGTCGTTTCCGACCGGGCACACCGCGAGACACCGGGGACAGTCGCCGAACGATCCGACGACCCGCAGAAGTCCCTGCCAGAACCCGTAGATGTCCCGGCTTTCCACGATCTCCTTGCGGCGCTCGTCGCTCGCCGTCTCGATCATCTCCTCGAACACGGCCAGCGAGGTCATGAAGCCGAACTCCTGGGCCTCCGTGGCGCAGGCGCGCTTGTCGATGCCGAAGTGCTTCACCGCGTCGGTCGGGCAGGAATAGAGGCACCGGGAGCAGGATTCGCCGATGCAGACCTGCTCGGTGATGCGCTCGTCCGGCTCCAGCTCCATGTCCGTCAGAAGGCCGGTGAGATAGACCCGCGGCCCGAATTCGGGCGTCAGGATGTTGACCTCGAGCCCGAACGTGCCGAGCCCCGCCTCGATGCCGAGATGGCGCGTGGACAGACGGCCGTAGGAGGCGTTCTTCAGGTCCCAGTCGGTCTCCTGGGCCGCCGTGACGAACGCCCCGTACCCTTCCCGTTCGATCGCCTCGGACAGCTTGTAGGCGATCTGGTCCATCCGCCGCAGCACGATCATGTCCATGTACTGGACCGCCGCGGAGGCCTTCGCCCGGAAGACGGCGACCGGGATGCGCGACACGATCACGACGACCGATTTGCACTCCGCCCAGATGTGCTCCGGGGTCTGCGGCCAGCGGGGATCTGGGGGAAACGCATTCAGGGTCTTCGCGCTGGCGATCCCGACCAGATCGGCACCGAGCTCCTTGGCGAGCGCCTTGACCGCAGCTGCATCCATGCCTGGTTCCTCACCCCCCGCGCCAAAGCCGGCTCGGGTTACAATTGGAACAATTATGATGTCTGCGCTCGGCAGGCACGACTAGCCCGATTGCGCATCCCTAGCCCAATCCGGCACACTGCCTTCCATTGCAGCAAAGCCGGCCGGACGAATGTGCAGAACGGAACGAACGCCGAGAGTGCCGGGGAAAACCGGACATTGCCTGTCGAAACTGCCCGTGCGGGAGGGGGTGGTCCGTTGACGGCGCCCGATGACGACCGGTCCGACCCTAGCCGATTTGCGCCGCAACCCTTCGACGATTTCTCGGCGACCGAGGGCGCCTCCGCGGGCCTTGCCAAGCGCCACGTGGCCCGCTTCTTCCGCACCCACGACATCGTCACGGCGCCGGACCTGCCGGGCTTTCGCCACAGCCACGCGATGGTCGGCGCGCTGTCGCTGAACCATCTCACCTACGGCGCGCAGACGATCATCGGCATTCCGCCGCTCCGGGACTTCTACATGCTGCAGTGGACTCTGGCGGGCACAGCCACCTATCGGCACGACGATCGGGAAATCCGCGTCAGCGCGGGCTCCCTCTATGTGGTCAATCCGGACCGCCGCTACGAAAAGGTCTGGGATGCGGACTGCACCCAGTTCATCGTCCGGATCGACCGCGAGACCGTCGACGAGGTGGCCGCAAGGAGTTACGGCCGCGCTGGCACGGATCAGGCCGAGCCGATCGCGTTCGCGACCGGGGCGGTCGGGCATTCGAAACGCACCACCGGCCTGTTCTCGTTTCTGCAGTCCATCGCGGCCGATGCGAGGACCGATGGCAACGGCTGGGCCCACCATCGCCTGGCGCACCGGGTGGCACCGCTGCTTGCCGAACTTCTGCTGATTTCGGTGGACCACTCCGCTGAGGGCGATGTCGGCGCCCGCGGCCCCTCACGTCCAAGGGCGCTCGGCGCGGCGGAGGACTTCATAAAGGTCCATGCCCGCGACACCATCCGGCTGCAGGAGATCGCCGATGCGGCGGGCGTCCGGCCGCGCACCCTGCATAAGATCTTTCGCGAACACCTCGGCGTCTCGCCGATCGCCTATCTGCGTCAGGTCCGTCTGGACCTCGCCCGCCGCGACCTGCGTGCCGCCGCCGCCTCCGGACAGAGCGTGACGGAGGTTGCGACCGGCTGCGGCTTCGATCACCTCAGCAAGTTCGCCAGATTCTACAAGGAACGGTTCGGCGAGAGCCCTTCCGACACGGTCAGGCGCCACCGAACGGCCTGACGCCCGGACAGGAAACGAGCCTGCCAAGGCTTGCCCGAATACCGGCTCCCACTTTTCGGGCCTGCGGATCGTCTCGCGCGCAGGCTTGCCCGAAAACCGGTTCCCACTTTTCGGGCCTGCGCGTTATTTCTCCACGAACGCCTTCTCGATCACGAAGTCGCCCGGCGTGGCGTTGGAGCCTTCGTTGAACCCGCGCTCTTCCAGCATCGTGGTGCAGTCGGCCAGCATGCCGGGGCTCCCGCACAGCATGACGCGGTCGTTCTCCCGATTGAGCGGCTCGAGGCCCAGGTCCTCGAACAGCTTGCCGTTCTCGACAAGCTCCGTGATCCGGCCGCGGTGCCGGAACGGCTCGCGCGTCACGGTCGGATAGTAGAGCAATTTCTCCCGGGCCAGATCGCCCATGAGTTCGTTGTCCATCAGCTCGGCGACGATCTTCTCGCCATAGCCGAGTTCCCGGACCTGACGGCAACCGTGCACCAGGACCACCTTCTCGAACCGGTCGTAGGCTTCCGGATCCTTGATGACCGACAGGAACGGCGCCAGACCCGTGCCCGTTCCGAACAGATAGAGCGTCTTGCCGGGCAGGAGCGCATGCTGGACGAGCGTCCCGGTCGCCTTCTCGCCCACCAGGATCTTGTCGCCCTCGTGGATGTGCTGCAGTCGCGAGGTGAGCGGACCGTCCGGAACCTTGATGGAGAAGAAGGACAGCGTCTCTTCGTAGTTGGCGCTCGCCATGGAATAGGCGCGCAACAGCGGCTTTCCGTCGACCTTCAGGCCGATCATCGTGAACTGGCCGTTGTCGAAGCGGAACGTCGGACTGCGGGTCGTGGTGAAGGAAAACAGATCGTCCGTCCAATGGGTCACGGACAGCACCTGTTCTTCATTGATCGCAGCCATTCTCGGCTCCCTGTTCGTCTCAGCTAATTCGCTCGCGTGTGGTCCGACCGGCAACTGTGCCTCTGACGTGGCGTTGCCGCGCCCACTTCCTCCGGACCCGACCGCAAGATGGTCGTTCGATCGATGACGTTCTAGTCCGCGCATCGCCGCACTTGAAAGCAAAGCGATGCTCACGATGGCCGTCTGAGGGGGTAAGTTCTTGCCCAACCCCCGACGTTCGCGGCCCGCCCTGGCTGTTCATAAAGCTTTGGGCTCGCCAATCAATCGTCGGAGGCGAATTCGCCCACTGTCGTCAGGTCCGCAAACGCTCCGGACCTCGCCAGACCGATCAGGTCGTCCCGGCTCATCGGTTTCGCCAGGTGGAACCCCTGCCCCCGGGGGCACTGGCGCGCCCGGAGGAAGTCCACCTGCTGCTGATCCTCGATCCCTTCGGCGACACAGTCCAAGCCGAGCCGGGCGGATAGCTCCACCACGGACGTGACGACCGCCCGTTTCCGTTCCGAGGTCAGGACGTCGGAAATGAAGAACCGGTCGATCTTCACCTGATCGATGCAGCTGTTCACCAGGAAATTGAGGCTGGCGTATCCGGTACCGAAATCGTCCAGGCTGAACTTGATCCCTGCCTTGTTCAGTCTGTCCAGATTGCCGAACGCCGCCCGCGCATCGTGGATCAGCGCGCTTTCCGTGATCTCGAAACGGAGATTGGAGGGGGAAAGCCCGAAGGCGGCGAGGCTTTCAAAGAGCCGATCGGGCAGCCCCTGCTCCTGAAGATGTTTGGCGGAGAGGTTTACTGCGCATTCGAAGCGCGGTCCGATCTCCTGAACCAGTTGCCTCGCGTCTTTCAGCGCTTCGCCGATCACGTATCGGTCGATCAGAATGATCAGGTTCGTTTCTTCGGAAACCGGAATGAACTCTCCCGGCAGCCGGACCTTGTTCAGGACCGGATCGCGCCACCTGAGCAGGGCTTCCGCGCCCACCATCCGGCCGGTCGCAAGATCGAACTGCGGCTGCCATTCCAGGAAGAACTCGCCGTTTTCGAGGGCAGCTTCGATCCGGCTGCGCAACGCGAGCTTCTCCCGGTAGGCCTCGCCGAGCGCCTGGCTGTAGCGGACACTGTGCGACTGCGTCCGCTTGGCTTCCCGCAGCGCAAAATCGGCCTTCAGCAGCAGGTCGGACACGACGCTGCCGTCTTCCGGCGCCAACGCGATGCCGAAACTTATCTCCGTGCGGAACTGCAGATCCCCGATATGGAAGGGGCGCGCCAGGGCCGCCTGGACAGTCTCCAGCCGTCCGAAGATCTTCCCCTCGTCATCTCCGGTCAGGAGCAGCACGAACTCGTCCCCGCCGAAGCGGACGATCGCACTGTCGGTGGGCGCGGTCTCCCGCAGCCGCTTTCCGATCAGCGCCAGAAGTTCATCGCCCATGGCATGGCCGAAATTGTCGTTCACCTCCTTGAACCGATCCAGATCGAAGAGAACGAGCGCCCAAACTCCCTTTACCGAGTTCTGAACGAGCCAGGCATCGCCTTCGCCGAGCAGCCACCGTCGATTCAGGAGGTGCGTGAGGGGATCGTGGCAAACCAGATATTCCAGCCGTCCGAGCGCCCGTTGCCGTTGCAGCCAGAGAAGGCACGCCCCGATGGTCAGCCCCATCAGCAGGACGAACACGGCCAGGAAGGCGTGGTTCAACCGTTCGATGCTCGCCTGGGCACCCAGCAACCCCTCCTGATTGGCGGCGTTTGCCGCGTGGTACAGGACAAGCAGGTCGCTCCGCAGTTCGTGGATCTCGCGATCGTACTCCTCCATGCCCGCCTGCTGCAGCGATCCGGCCTCGGAGACCGAACCGTCCAGACGCAGCAGGAAAGATCGGAAGCGCTCGACGAACTCCTCGTAGCCCGGATATTTTTCCTGAAGGTCGGAAAGGTCCTGCTGGAAGTAGCGGATGAAATTGAAATCGAGCGCAGCCACGAGCCGCTGGCGGATGGCGTCGTTGTCCGGCGCATGCTTGGCCGCCACGATCATGTCGGACAGGAACTGAGCGTCCCGAACGCCGGCCTGGAGGGCAAAAAGGTCCGTGTGGCCGTATTCGGGAAGGCTGCGCTCGACCGAGCGCAGATTGCTGAACAGCGTCAGTGCGATCGCGACGATTACAAGAAACAGTGCGCCGCCCCCGAGCACCGAAACGATGGCCGCGGTCCGCCCGGCGAGCGGACGTGACGACGGCACATTCGACGGATGCTCCCCTTTCGGGGACCGGGACGCGAACATGGGCACTTTCTCGGAGCGAGCCGGTTTCAATCGATCGGCCGGATCGACTCGATCAGCCATATCCAGCGCAGCTTGTGTACGGGGGTATCGTACTCCGGATGGTCCAGCAGAGGATAGACCAGTCGGGTCGGCCCCTGGTTGCGCCGGTTCAACAGCTCGCCGTTCTCCCGCGTCGCCAGCAGAAGCGGCCCTTCCGTCCAGTCGGTTCGGGGCACGGTCTGCGCGTAGCCGTCAGCCGCCCGCACCTCGATTGCATCGGCTTCCGCAAGGCCGACCTCCTTGAGGAAGTCCCGCAACAGGACACCCTGGACCACGAGCTGCCCCTTCTCCCAGGGTGATGGCGTCGTCACCTGGTAGAGATCCAGCTTCTCGATTTCCAGGAGTGTGACCGTGCGTTCGCGATCCGACAGAAGGAGCCTGAAGGCCGCCGTATCCGGCGGTTGGGGATAGTCGACCGGCTGTAACGCGGCGGCATCGCAGACCAGCAGGAGGAGCGCCACCACGGCGAGCCGGGCGCGCACCAGCCATGTCCATGCGCTTGCTAAGAGTGCCGCCATCACCGGCCCATCCCCTTTCGAGACCCTGCAAAGTCTACGCGAGGACAGTGCCGCCCGCGATATATTTCACGACACGGTTCCGCGAACGGTCCACGTCAGGGGCAGGGCCGGCAGCACAACACGCGGAGCTTCAGCACAACGACGAAAATGAATTTCATTCACATCGATGACGACAAAATAAAGTGCGGCGACGACCAGGAGTGCAAGTTTATATACGGAAATAGTCTATTAAATTTCTGTAATCATGAAAACAGAGCCGCAAAATGACCTAATTTCCAGCCAGTCGATACATCCTAGGCAGAATATATCCTGAAAGGACGGAAGAGTGGCGAACATCTCAGTGGGTTTGGGGGCATACGCAACGACGATTCCCGAAGGAGGATCGCCTCCGGTGAACCATCTGGGAGAGCCTCTGTCCCCGATGATCGCAGACGGGTTCTCGGGGCCGGTTACCACCAACGACTGGGCCTCCTCCATCGCCTTTTCCGCCTTCGGCGATCCCCATTCGGCGATCATGCACGCCCACCCGTTGTCCATGAAGGCGACGGCGAACGGCCTCAGCATCGGCCACACAGAACAGGCACGCCTGGTGGCCGATGGAGCCAAGTACGAGTTCACCTATCAGCCGGAACTGAAGATCGGCCTTGCCGGGCTGGACGCTGCGAACACGGAGCTGGTCGACGCCGGCGCCTGGAGTGCGACCGCGGGCTGGGACGACGGGTCGGACGGACTGGAGGCGACGTTCGGCCACGGTCTGCCGTTCGTCTATTTCGAGCGGACGCCCGGATCCGGAGACGCCGTCGTCAATCTCGGCGACATCACGCCCGATCCCGATGCCCCGTCCAATCCGCTGGTCTACGAAATCTCGGGTCTCGACGGCGCCTACGACGGCGGCGCGCTGGACTTTCAGCTTCCCGTCGACGCCGGCACCAGCATCGCCGACAGCGCGCGGCTGAAGGTCAGCTACGACTTCAACGGCGACGGGACCGTCGACCGGACCGAACTCTACGACTACCTGCCGACCGACGCCGGCAACGGGTTCGAACTCTATCGCGCCGACCAGGGCCAGAGCAGCGCGACGGGCGCCTTCCAGGAATTCCAGAACGGGTCGGTGAAGCTGGAGCTCTGGAACTCGATCGGCGACGGCACGCTCGCGCTGCGCACCGACACGCCGGCGGACGATCCCCTTGCCTCCTATGTCGACCTGCCGTTCGACGGCACCGCGGGCGCGCGGCTCTATGTGCGTGACGGCGCCTCGGCCGGAGGTCCGGCCGGCGCGCTCTCGCCCCTCCCCGGTTCCGCACCGGCCACGGATGACACAGCCGTTCCGGAGGGGCTCGCAGACTGGGACATCCCCGCCACCCTCTGGCATCTGGACGGCAACGTCGCCGCGCTCACGATCGGCGGCACGTCCTACGGCCTGTTCGCGCCCACCGGCAGCACCTGGATCGTCACCGACGAAGGCCTCCGGTCCGACCTTGGGGGCGGCGCCCATTTTTCGGTCGCGACCCTGCCGGACAACAGCCCTGAGACCCTCGAGCTCTTCAGGCAGCACGCGTACGCCCACGTCACCGACACGACCATGTCCTATTCGGTGGACCCGGCAACCGGCATGGTCACGACCCGGTTCGTGGCGGAAACGGACCTGGTCGACGGCGCACCGGGGCTCTCCGCCGACCCGCTCCTGGCCCTCTACCGGCACCAGTACATCAACTCCAATGCGGACGTTTCGCAGACCCTGACCTACGCCTCGCCGCGCGGAGAGATGCGGCTTCTGGAAGGCGACGGCTTCGACACGGAGATGCAGGCGCGGCCGATCCTTCCGACCCTGCCTGTTGCCGACCCGAACGATGCCCAGCTTGCCGCGCGCGTTCAGGACGCCGCCGATGACCTGGCCGCCCGCCCCATCAAGGTTCCCGCGCTCGACACCTACTGGGCCGGCAAGGAACTCGGCCGCCTGGCCGAACTGGCGGAAATCGCCCATCAGATCGGCGACACCCAGAGCCGCGACCTCTTTCTAGAGACGATGAAGGCGGAGCTTGAGGACTGGTTCACGCCGACCGGCGCCTACGAGGACAAGCACTTCGCCTACAACGCGGAATGGGGGACCCTGCAGGGCTATCCGGCGAGCTTCGGCTCGGACGGGCAGTTGAACGATCACCACTTCCACTATGGCTACTTCGTCCAGGCCGCCGCGACGATCGCCGCATTCGATCCCGCCTGGGCGGCGGACGACGCCTGGGGCGGCATGGTCGACCTTCTGATCGCCGACGTCGCGAACAGCGATGCGGCGCAGACCATGTTCCCGGACCTGCGCAGCTTCGACCCCTATGCCGGTCACAACTGGGCGTCTGGCCACGGTGCGTTCGCCTCCGGCAACAACCAGGAAAGCTCGTCCGAAGCCCTCAACTTCGCCTGGGCCACCGCGCGCTGGGGACAGGCCACCGGCAAGCAGGACACGGCTGACCTGGGCGTGTTCCTGCACACCGTGGAAAGCGAGGCGGTCGCGCAATACTGGTTCGACGTCGACGGCGAGGTGTTTCCCGACGACTACGGCTTCGGCGCCGTCGGCATGGTCTGGGGCGATGGCGCCGATCACCGAACCTTCTTCTCCGCCGACCCGGAAATGATCCGCGGCATCAACTTCCTGCCGATCAACGGATCGAGCCTTCACCTGGGCTGGGACCCCGAGGAAATCCTTCGCAACTACAACGAGATCGTCGAGCTGCGCGGCGGCGAGCCGATCTACTGGTCCGATCTGATCCACCAGTATCTGGCGATGGCCGATCCCGACGCGGCGCAGGCATGGCTCAACGCCAATCCGGGTTTCCAGAGCGAAGGCGGGGATTCCGCGGCCCACGCCCAGGCCTGGATCCAGTCGCTGGGCGCACTCGGCACGCCCGATGCCGGGGTCACGGCCAACTCGCCCTATGCCGCCGCCTTCACCTCGGACGCCGGCACCAGCTACGTGATCAACAACGCCTCCGCGAGCGAGCAAACCGTCACGTTCAGCGACGGAACGGTTCTCACGGTCGGCGCCAACACGCTCTTGACCCGCCATGCCGACGGTACCCAGTCGGCCGTCGTCTTTCCCGCAAGCGACGGGATCGACGGAACCGGAGGTCAGGACGGGTCCGGGGACGGCTCGGGTGATGGCTCGGACGGCGGAACCGGAGACGCCGGCGATGGCGGCGGCACCGGTGATGGAACCGATGGGGGATCTTCGGACGGCACCGGCGATGCCGCTTTCGTTCTGGCCGACGGCGTCCTGACTTTCTCTGACAAAGAGACCGATGTCGCTCTCGCCGGCGGCGGGAGCGGCGCGGTCGACATACCGGGCGACTCCCAGGTCTTTCGCATCGAGGGCCTGACCGGCCAGTTCAACGGCGGCGCCACCAGTTTCGCTCTGGACGTCGACGCCGGGTCGAGCATCGGCGATTCCGTGCAGGTCCAGTTCCGGTACGACTTCAACGGAGACGGCACGGTCGACCGGGTCGAAACCGTCTCCTACTTCGCCACCAACGACACCCCGGGCGTTGAGCGCTACTCCAGCTCCGGCAGCGCGATCAGCGCCGAAGGCGCGTTCGCGGACTTCCAGAACGGTGCCGTGGAAGTGGAGATCTGGAAACCGTTCGGCGCCGGTGCCGTGACCATCGACACCGAAACCGCCCGGATCGCCCTCCCCTTCGACGCGCTGACCACGACCGGCGGGTCGGGATCGGACGGCGGCGGCGGGTCGGATCCCGGCGGCGATACGGGCACCGATGGCGGCGACGGAGGCACCGATGGAGGGTCAGGTCCCGATGTCGGCACGGACGGCTGGAGCCTCAGCGGCAATCGCCTGGTTCTCGATGCCGCCGGCCCCGTCACGATCGCGGCAGCGGCACAGCACTCGGTCGGCACGCCCGAAGCTCCGACGACATGGGTGATCGACGACCTCACCGGCACTAGCACCGGCGCTGCCACGTCCTTCAATCTGCCGATCGACGCGGAAACCGGAGTGGGCAACGCCACCGAGCTCAGGATCAGCATGGACTATGACGGTGACGGCACGGTCGACCGGGTGGAAACCTACAACTACTTCCCGACCGACGCCGCTTCCGGCACCGAAACCTACGCGGAAGATCGCGGCCTGTTCAGCGCCACCGGAGACGTCGGAGACTTCGATGGCGGCTCCGTCACCGTCGAGATCTGGAACGCGTTCGGATCCGACGACGTCATCCTTGATCCCGCGGACGCTTTTATCGACCTCGGCTACGACTTCGGCGCGGAGCCCGTCAGCGATCCCGGGACGGAACCGGGAGGCGATACGGGTGAAGAGGACAGTGGCGGCGATGGCGGCACGACACCCACCGCCTCCGGCACTCTCTACCTGACGGAGACCGGCGACCTGTCCGGTTCGGCGGACGCGACGGCGGAGAGCCTTGCGATCGGAGCGGCCGGATCGGCCCCCCTGGTGTTCGAGGCCGACGGGCTCAATGGGACCCACCAGGCCGGCTCCTCGATGGTGTTCGACTTCCCGATCGATGCCCGCAGCGCAATCGGCAACGGAACTGCCGCCCGCATCTCTTTCGACTTCGACGGCGACGGGACGGCGGACCGGGTGGAGACCTACAACTACAAGGCCACCGACGATCTCGTGGGCAACGAGAGCTACACCGAACAGGCCGGCCTCTGGAGCGTTGCGGGCGCGGACTATGCCGACTTCACGGACGGCTCGGTGACCGTGGAAGTCTGGAACCAGATCGGCAGTGCGGAGACCTGGCTCGACCTGGACAACGGTGACGGTCTCGGCGCCGCGCTGACCCTGCCCTACGACTTCATCTGACCCGAAAACGGCGGCGCGCGCCCCTCGCTGCGCGGCGCCGTCGCCAGCGACCGCAAAGGGCTGCCGCTTGCCAAGAGCGACGGGCAGGATCGGCCCTGAAGCCCGTTGTGGCGCGGTCATGTGAACGATCAGTGCCTTGGCCAGGCCGCCGCGCTGCCGCATGGCCGCCGGGAGCCATTGCAGCCAATCTCCATCGACACGCGGCCATCTCCATCGCAAAAATATCTACCTTTGATATTCGGACTCACCATTATCAGAATACCTTAGATGGTTGCGAAAAATTGTAAAACAAAAGGGGAACGTCATGCCACATGAGAATGACAGAATGGCCGGTCAGCTCGCAGTGGCTTCGCGGGGCCTGGACCGCCGGGAGCTCCTGCTTGGCGGCACATCCATTGTCGGTGCTGCCGTCGCCACCGGGCTGTCCGGTCCGGCCAGCGCCCAAGAGAGGGAGCAAATCGCAAACGTGTTCCCGTCGCGGTACATGAATGCCGCAGACACCCCGCTCGTCACCATCGCCAGGGGAGCGCTGGTCAGCGAGGAGACCGCCAGCTATTGGAACCTGCCGGAGGACTCGCCGCAGCGCGCGTCCTATGACGAGGACATCGTGGTCAAGGCCGCGGACGGAGTCTGGACCTTTGGCAGCGAAAGCATCGTCAATTGCCATGCGGTGGAGGGACCGGAGGGGCTCGTGGTGTACGACACGGGCGACAATCTGGCGGATGGAGCCCATTTCTACGATCTTCTGAGGAGTGCCACGGACGCGCCGATCCGCGCGATTGTCGATTCTCACGAGCACTACGTGGCAGGCGCCAAGGTCTTCATCGAGGCCGAAGCCGAGCGTGGCAACACCGATATCCTGATCATCGGGCATCCCGGCCTGAACGATGCTTATCTGCGGACCGGCGGCGTCTCGGCCGTGCATCCGGAGGTCGGCAGCGTGCTGCTCGCGCGCTCGATCCAGCAATTCAACCTGTACCTGCCAGAGGAAGGTCCCGATAGCAGGTTCAAGAACACCATCATCCCCGGCGCCGGCGGCTTCGTGCCGGTCGATACCCCGGTGGAGGATGGTCAGGAATTGACAGTCGCCGGCATGAAGCTGGTTTTCTATACCGAGGGCGTCGGCACTGACACGACGAACCAGGTCCTGGTCTGGATCCCGGACCGCAAGATCGTGATGAACAACGTGATCTGGGGCATGTTCCCCAATATCTACAGTGCCCGCGGCGGCCGCTACCGTGATCCCACCGGCTGGATCGACTCGGTCGAGATCATCAAGCAGCTGGCCCCCGAGATCCTGCTCAGCACGCACAGCACCACTCTCACTGGCGCCGAGGCGATCACGCAGCGGCTGCAGGACTACCAGGACGGGCTCGCCTTCGTGCGCGATCAGACGCTCAAAGGCATCCTGCTCGGCCAGCGGCCGGATGAACTCAGCTATTCGGTGGTCGTGCCGGAGAGGCTGAAGAATGCGCCGATCCTGGTGCAGAATTACGGTGAAGTGTCGATCATGCCGCCGCGCATATTCACCGCGATCTTCGGCCAGTACGATGGCGACGCGGCGCATCTGCTGAAACTTCATCCCCAGGAGGAAGCGGAGCGCATGGTGGTCGCCATGGGCGGCCCGGACGAGGTGCGCGCGAAGGCGAAGCAGGCGCACGAAGACGGCGACTACCTATGGGCCGCGCAGCTCGGCGACTACCTCGTGATGGCGCAGGACACTCCCGAACACCGTGCGGCGCTCGCCGAGACCCTGCGGCAGATCGGTTACCGCACCGTCTCGACCAACAGCCGGTCGTGGCTGCTGTCGCGGGCGCTGTGGCTCGAAGGCAAGACCCCGATCCTCAAGACGGCGCCGGCGGACCCGGCGTCGCTGGTCACCAACCTTGGCGACTACGTGAACTACTACCGGGTCCGCGTCAGCCCCGATCGCTCGGCGGATACCGACTTGTTGATGACGCTCGCGTTCGAGGATGGTCGCAGCTTCGGTCTTCACGTGCGCCGCAGCCTGGTCGATTTCATCGAGGACGTTCAGAGCGCGCCTCGCCAGCCCGAGGTCGCAGTCGCGATGAAGCCCGAAACCTGGGCACTCGTATTCAACAACCTCGCCGACCCAGCGGCGCTGATCGACAAGGGCGACATCAGCATCACGACCGGCGGCGCGGCGCAGGCCAAGGCGTTCTTTGCGCTTTTCGACCCGGTTTACGACTGGGCCAACGATCCCGCGCTGCAGACGCTCGCCCAGACGATCCAGTACGGGACCACGGCGCCACACTGACCCGTAGGCGGCAGAAAGCTCGAAGGTGGCGGGCGAGCGAGCTTCGTCCGCACCTCCGCCCGTCAGCATCCCGGAAGGCTGCGGGCCGGGCCGACCGGCCGGAGTTCAGTTGGCGATCACCGGTCATCGAGCCAACACCTCCGGCGACATCGCGGTTTCGGGGAGCCGCAGATATAGGTGATCAGCTCGACATAGTCGCCTTATGAGGCCCCCTGGTCGCGCAGGACATAGGCATCGTTCCAAACCTTGGCGACCAGCCGTGTGTTGCTCATGATAAGGCCACTTGTTGCCAAGCCTGAAAATACTCGGTCAGTCGCCATGATTTCGCGAGGCGTTCTAGGACGGTCCGTTGGCGAGCGCGCAAGTCGGTAGGCGTCCAGCTCGGTGCGTTCCGCACCTCTGCGGTGAGGACGAACGCGCAAGTGTCGTCCGGAGCGAAGTACGTATTTTTTTTCTTGTCGAAGTCGTAGTTTTTGGCGGCCCCATTCTTTCGATGAGTGAGAAGCACAAGATTGCCGAGCTTGTGCACAAGCTCACTGTGCTCTTCCTGATCCGGAAACCAGTGGTGCCATTGGGAGCCACCCGAAACTGTCTGCGGGCACACGTGTTCGACCGTAATTGTCGGGTAGTCGTAGGTTGCAGATCCATCGGTCGAGGCTTGCTCAAGTCGCAACAAAAGTGGCTTCACAACGCGCGAAGCCAAGTAGATTGGCCCGTCGAGCGCCGAGAAGAAATGTCGCGCCTCGGCTTCGCTTAGGTCCAGCCCCTCGGACCGATCCCTGCTTTTGGTGCCGCTGGGTTCCAGCATATAGAGGACGTCCGCATAGCGTGCCATCCGCGCGTTTACATCGGCCCGGATGAGAAAAAGATAGTAGGAAAGCCTCTCCAGCTTGAAGACGATCTCCTGCACATCCTCACGTCTGCCTTCTGCGCTCTGTCGGAGGCATAATAGAAGAGGAGGAAGCCAGTCCTTGTTGTCGAGCCGATTGAGCGATCGTACGAGGTCGGCTGTCTTTGGCCCGTATAGCTTGCGCAGGTCTGCGTCATTTGTGGAAAGTATGAAGGCATCTGAAAAAGGCTCGAGAATTTCGCTAATGAATGCGTCAGGCTTTTCCCGAAAAATAGGGACTTGCTCAGGAAAGCCTGTTTCCAGTGCGGCACGCGGCTTCTCGCGTTCAAAAATCATTCGGACGTGCACGAATAGGTCACTGAAGCGATCGCGCCCAAGTGCATTCTCGATGTCCTCCCAGCGCTCCGAGATCGCTTCTTCTTTATCCTCACCGGCCCTTTCCAAAAGATCGGCCTTGAGGATATCGGTCGCAGTCAGGTCCAGTCCGCGAGCGTTCAGCACTGTGAAGATGCGACGCGCCGCAGTGTCGGTGGGAACCTCAACGACAACGAGATAACAGTTCTGGAGAAGGAAACGCACGAGCTCGCTACGACCTGCCTCACCCATTTCAATAAGACGTTCGCGAATAAGGGTGGCGTTCTCGACAATCCTGGCCTTGCTGCCGGAAAGCCCATCGAGTGCAGGCAAACTCAAAGTCGCGTTGCAGGTTTGGACATGCTTCTCGAAAAAGCCTTGGTCCTTCCTGCGAAGCTGAAGGCGAAGTTTTTCCTTCAGTCCAAGATCACTATCTGCAGCCTGTTTGATGAAGCGCTCACGCTTCATCCGGGTTTGCACGTCGTCGGTCAGATCCCGGATCGCACTGAAAAGCATCGTTAGCGTTGTGAGCCGCTGTTGTCCGTCAACAACGCGCGCTTCCGGGCTTCCGTGCTGTTTCACCAGCACGATGCTTCCGAGGAAGTAAAACCCTTCTGTGCGGGATCGAGGCGCCATTGCGTCCTTCAAATCCGCCAGCAATTCTTCAACCTGCTGGCTCTCCCACGCGTATGGGCGCTGATAAGCGGGAACGCTGAATGCGTACTGGTCGGAAAATACATCAGCGACCGTCTTGTGTGCGGCCTCAATGCGCAGATTGGCAAGATCCTGCATTTTGTTCTCCCCCCTCGTATTCAGTAGGCGGACTGCTCCAAATTGATTCAGCAGTCAATGTGCGTGCCCGCGATAAGGACATGCGCGTAGTTCCAGACCTTGGCGACAAGCTGTTCGTTGGACATCAGGAGCCCTAGCAGGATCGGACGAACAGCGGCTTGGTGCGCTCGAAGTCGTCATGGTTCTTGAGAGTGATTTCTAAGTCACCCGTCCCAAAATGGCCGATCGGTGTTTCGGCCTTGATGCGAGCCACCAGGCTGACGGACAATTCCTTGCGCCCGAAGTGCTCAACGAGATCCGGAATGCGTGTCCGGTAATAGTAGGTGCGATTGCAGAGCACGAGCCCCCGAAAGTTTACCCACTTCAGCCATCCTTCACGTGCAACACGTCTGTGTAGCACGCGGAAGAAATTGGCTTTTGAATTCAGCGGCTTCAGGCGAGCCGGGAATTCTGGAGGGGTTGGTGGAGCCGAGGGGAATCGAACCCCTGACCTCTGCAGTGCGATTGCAGCGCTCTCCCATCTGAGCTACGGCCCCGGGGCTTCCGCGGGCGATCGCCGCGCGCAAGCTGGCCGCATCTAGGGTGCACGCCCGGCACCTGTCAAGGCGCTCGCGCACGTCCTCCCCGATCAATCGACGCCCGAAGCCTCTGCGCGTCGCCGTACCGGGAAGGTTCGGCGTGCACCAGGCCGCTCCATCGGCTAAACCGGATGAACGTCCGCGATTGGGTGGGCCCACGCAATCGACCGGAAACGACCCCCGCGTCTTTCGCTCGAGCCGTTTTGTCCGTCAGGCCGGTTCGGCCCGGACGGGCCATGCTCGAGACTCCCGCCATGGAGGCAGCCGATGAGCGGCAGCGATCCGTCGCCGGCCCTGCGGCCGACCGATCCCCATCCCGGTCACCCGACCGACGCGATGCCGCGCGGCCGCGAACTGGTCCTGATTCTGGTCGGCATCATGCTGGCCCTGTTCGTCGCCGCCCTCGACCAGACCGTGATCGTCACGGCCCTGCCCACGATCGCCGCTGATCTGGGCGACGGCGGCTACCTCTCCTGGGTGGTGACCGCCTATCTCCTGACCGCCACGGCGACGGCGCCGCTCTACGGCAAGCTGGCCGACATCAAGGGCCGGCGGTTCGCGCTCTACCTCGCCCTGTTCGTGTTCACGATCGGCTCGGTGATGTGCGCGCTTGCCCCATCCATGCTCGTCCTGGTGATCGCCCGTGGCGTGCAGGGGCTCGGCGCGGGCGGCCTCATGGTCCTGCCGATGACGGTGATCGCCGACGTCATCCCGGCCCGCGAGCGCGGCAAGTATCAAGGGTACATCGCCACCGTGTTCACCCTGTCCAGCCTCGCCGGACCGGTGATCGGCGGAACCCTGGCCGACTTCTTTCACTGGTCGCTGATCTTCTGGATCAACCTTCCCTTCGCGGCCCTGTCCGTCGCCGTCGGCTGGCCCGCCCTGCGCCGTCTGCCGCGCCACGAATGGCCGCACCGGCTCGACCTGATCGGAGCGACGCTGATGATCGCGGCCACCGTCGCCGCCCTGCTGCCGCTCACCTGGGCCGGCAACGCATTCGGCTGGCTGGCGACGCCCACGCTTGTCCTGATCGTCGCGGCCGCAGCGCTGTGGGCGCTTTTTCTGGTGCGCCTGCGGCTCGCCGCGGAACCGCTGATCCCGCTGCAGATCCTCAGGAACCCGGTGGTGGCGACCGGCGTGCTCGCGGCGTTCTTCTCCATGGGCACGTTCATCGGCCTGACCGTGGTGGTCCCGCTCCTGTTCGAGACGCTGCGCGGCTATTCCGCCAGCCAGTCGGGATTTGCGGTCATTCCCTTCATGATCGGAACCGTGATCGGCGCGACCGTCGGCGGTCAGGCGATGTACCGGCTCGAACGCTACAAGCGCGTCTGCGTGATCGGGCTGGGCTGGGCGGCGGCGGCAACGACCGTTTTGGCTGCCGGCTTCGAGCATCTGTCCAATGTCAGCCTGGCGATCTGTTTCGGCCTGGTCAGCCTGGGGATCGGAACGACGTTGCCCATCACCACCGTCTCCGTCCAGAACGCTGTTCAGCCCCACCAGACGGGCACGGTCACTGCGGTGATTTCGTTTTTCCGGCAATTCGGGGGCGCTGTCCTGGCCGCCCTGTTCGGCGCCATCCTGTTGATGGACGCCGGCACCCCGGGCGGCGGTCTGGAAGATCTGGGGGCCCATATCGGGGACGCGCCCGGCCTGGGGCAAGGCTTCCGCTGGATCCTGATCGCAGCCGTCGCGAACCTTCTCATCGCCTTCGTCCTCATGATCCTGCACGAGGAAAGGCCTCTGCGGGGCCGGCCGGATCCCGGCCCTGCCGGCGACGTCTGATCTCTGGTTTTCCCCGGAACGAAGCAGCGCCCTCCCGCGCCGCGGGCATCGCCGCTGGTCAGGGCTTCAGGTCGAACAGGCCGGCGTTTCGGGCCGCGAAGCGGCGATGGATGGGCGGGACCTTGAGCGCGATGCCGGCAAGCCGCGGTCCCAGCGTGCGGACCAGCGGGTTGCGGGCGGTGGCGAATTTTTGAAGCCGGTCGCTTTCCTTGACCACGGTCGCCGCCTTGCGCCAGCGCCATCGCGCCCAGTCGTCGACCCGTCCCGCCCGCAGGAAGCGGGCGAAGGTTACCGCATCCTCGATACCGAGATTCATGCCGCGGCCGCCGGCGGGCGAATGGATGTGGGCCGCGTCGCCTGCCAGCCAGACGCGCCCGGATCCCTGGCGCGGCACATGGCGGTGGCTGACGGTGAAGTCCGAGGTCCAGTGCAGCGCGCCCAGGTGCCAGCTGCGCGGGCACAGATCGAGCACGTTGGGATCGTTGGAGATGAGCCGGTGCCGGCCGGAAGCGATGGGGATCCGGAACAGGATCGGGCGCCCCGGGTCGAGCCGCAGCTCGCCCCACTCCATCGACACCGCCCCATCGATCTCCACATCCGCAAGCGACCAGCTGAACGGGTAGGCCGCTCCTTCGAAGTCCAGCGCCAGGGCCGAGCGCACCGTGGAGTGGGCGCCATCGGCGCCGATCACCCAGTCGAACACCTCCTCCTGCCGGTCATGGTCCGCGCGGAAGGCGACGTGGACCCGGGACGCGTCCTGATAGAGTTCGAGCACACGCACGCCCCGCTCGATCGCCACCTCGTCCATGGCGAGATGGTCGGCAAGGATGGCTTCGGTGCTGCTCTGCGGAAGCCCCAGCATGAAGTTGAACGCGTGGTCGAGCCGGCGCATGTCGACCTGCGCCACGGGCGTACCCTGGGACACCACGGACACGCCGTTCAGGGCGACCCCGGCATCGATCAGGTCGGCGGCGACCCCGAAGTGGTCAAGGAGATCCAGAGTGCGCGCGTTGACGGCGACGGCCCGGGACTCCCGGCTGGGTCCGGAGGACTGATCGACGATGCGGACGTCGAAGCCGGAATGATGGAGGGCCAGTGCGGCCGCCAGCCCGACCGGGCCGGCCCCGACCACGAGCACGCGTTCCGGTTTCACCATGGGTCGTCGTATCTCCAGATCGATCTTGCCTGAACCGGCCAGAGGGGCGATCGCCCCGGACGGTTGCACCGACGGCGGCCGTTGGCAACTGTCCCAACACCACGGTTTCTGACGGGTTCGAACGCCGCGCTGTGCGGTCGATCAGGTCAGCAGAAGCGCCAGCAGCGGCACCGTGACCGCCGTCAGAACGCCGTTGAGACCCATCCCAAGGCCGGCGAAGGTCCCGGCGAGCGACGAGATCTGGAAGGCGCGCGCCGTGCCGATGCCGTGGGCGCAGACGCCGGCTGCAAGCCCCGCCGCGCGCTCGTCGTCCACCCGGACGATCCGCATCAGCGGCGTCAGCACGATCGCCCCCAAAACCCCTGTCGTGATGACCAGGACGGCCGCCAGGCTCGCGATCCCGCCGAGGCGCTCGGCGATGCCCATGGCAATCGGCGTGGTCACCGATTTCGGCGCCAGCGTCATCAGGATGTCGGTGGGCAGGCCGAGGGCGTAGCCGATCGCCAGCGCCGACCCCACCGCCACCAGGGACCCGGCGACCAGCGCGCCAACAAGCGGCACGATCGCGCGACGGACCTGCCCGATATTCTCCACGAACGGAACGGCCAGCGCGACCGTCGCCGGACCGAGCAGGAAATGCACGAACTGCGCCCCCTCGAAATAGACCGGGAAGGATGTGCCGGTGAGCTTGAGGCAGATCACGATGAGGACGGACGCCAGCACGACCGGATTGACCAGCGGTGCGTAGTCGAACCGGGCGGCGGTCCGGTCGGCCGCGAGATAGGCGGCGAGCGTGACCGTCAGCCACAGGAGCGGCCGTTCGGCCAGATAGACCCAGAGGCTTTCCACCGGCATCAATCGTCGCCCCTCTGCGACAGCCGGACGAGAAGACGGAAGGCGATCGCCGTCGCCGACAGCGCCAGCACAATGGAAATCACCAGCGTGATTGCCAGCGCCGCGCCGTACTCCGCAAGCACCGGCCCGTACTGGACGACGCCGACGGCCGCCGGCACGAACAGCAGCGACAGGTTGCGCAGCACACCATGGGCGACCGGCGGCAGGAAATCCGGAATGCCGCGCCACAGGAGCCACGCGGCCAGAAGCGCCGCTCCGACAACGGGACCGGGAAGCGGGAGGCCGAGAAGCCGGACGACGATCTCTCCGGCAAGTTGGCATCCAAGCAGAACGACGAGCGCGCCAATCATCGCATCCTCTCTCGCAGCATCCGTCGACCGAGCGCCTTGCGGCCCGGCCTCGAACACATTGTCCAATCCGGCGGTTTCGTATAGCGACGTGGCGTGAACAAATATCATGCGCCGGGGAGGGGTGGGCCGATGGTCGTCGGCATCGCGGGACCGGCTCTGGGACGGGAAGGCTGAGCGATGTTCGACAAGATCCTGATTGCCAACCGCGGTGAGATCGCCTGTCGCGTGATCCGCACCTGCCGTCGTTTGGGGATCGGGACCGTCGCCGTCTATTCCGACGCCGACAAGGACGCGCTCCACGTGGAGATGGCGGACGAAGCCGTCGCCATCGGCCCCTCGGCGGCGTCCGAATCCTATCTCGTCATCGACAAGATCGTCGATGCCTGCCGCCAGACCGGCGCCCAAGCCGTCCATCCCGGCTACGGCTTCCTGTCCGAACGCGCCGCCTTCGCCGAAGCACTGGCGGCCGCCGGCATCGTCTTCATCGGCCCGAACAAGGGGGCGATCGAGGCGATGGGCGACAAGATCACCTCGAAGATCAAGGCCAAGGAGGCCGGCGTGTCCACGGTGCCGGGGTCGGCCGGCATCATCGCGACGCCGGAAGAGGCCGTGGAGATCGCACGGGAAATCGGCTTTCCGGTGATGATCAAGGCGTCCGCCGGCGGCGGCGGCAAGGGCATGCGCATCGCCAGGACGGAATCGGAAGTGGCCGACGGGTTCGCCCGCGCCCGCTCCGAGGCGGCCTCGTCGTTCGGCGACGACCGCGTCTTCATCGAGAAGTTCATCGTCAATCCGCGCCACATCGAGATCCAGGTGCTGGGCGACAAGCACGGCAACGCGATCTTCCTGGGCGAGCGCGAGTGCTCCATCCAGCGCCGGAACCAGAAGGTGGTGGAGGAAGCCCCCTCCCCGCTCTTCGACCAGGACGACGAGACCCGCGCGAAGATGGGCGCCCAGGCCGTCGCCCTGGCCCAGGCGGTCGGCTACGATTCCGCCGGCACCGTCGAGTTCGTCGCCGGCCAGGACAAGAGCTTCTACTTCCTGGAGATGAACACGCGCCTCCAGGTGGAGCATCCGGTGACCGAGCTGGTGACCGGGGTCGATCTGGTCGAGCAGATGATCCGGGTCGCGGCCGGCGAGAAGCTCCAGATCGCCCAGGAGGACGTGAAGCTCGACGGGTGGGCGATCGAAACGCGCCTTTACGCCGAGGATCCGTTCCGCGGCTTCCTGCCCTCCACCGGCCGCCTCACCCGCTACCAGACCCCGGCCGACGAGGTGCTCGGCGGGTCGAAGGTGCGTGTCGACACCGGCGTCGTCGAAGGCTCCGAGATCACGCTTTTCTACGATCCGATGATCGCCAAGATGATCACCCATGCCCCCACCCGGCTCGGCGCCGTCCATGCGATGAGCGAGGCCCTCGACCGGACGATCGTGGACGGCATCCGCCACAACATCCCCTTCCTGTCGGCTTTGATGGCACACCCGCGCTGGCAGTCGGGGAACCTGTCGACGAACTTCATCGACGAGGAATTTCCCGACGGCTTCACCGGCGGCGTGCTGGACGCCCAGGCCAAGCGCATCCTCGCCTCCGTCGCCGTCTCCGCGGAACTCATCAGGGCCGACCGCAAGCGCAAGCTTCCCGGCCAGCTCCGCCGCGATCCCGCGCCGGTCGCGACCGACTGGGTGGTCGATATCGCCGGGGAAAAGCTCCCGGTCGCGATCGTCGACGGACAGCCCGGGCTGCCCATCGCCCTGGGTCTCAGGATCGGGGACGAGACCGATCCGGTTCAGGTCAGCGCCGACTGGCGCCCGGGCCAGATCCTGTGGTCGGGCAACGTCGGATCGGAGACGGTCTCCGCCCAGCTGCGGCCCGGCCTGAACGGCTACGAAATCTCCTGGCGCGGCGTATCGGCCGAGGTGCGCGTCCTGCTGCCGCGCGTCGCCGAACTCGACGACCTGATGCCGGAAAAGGTGGTGGCCGACACCTCCAAGATGCTCCTGTGCCCGATGCCCGGCCTTGTCGTGTCCATCGAGGTCCAGGAGGGCCAGGAGGTCCAACCGGGCGAGACGCTCGCCATCGTGGAAGCCATGAAGATGGAGAACGTGCTGCGCGCCGAACTCCCCCTCACGGTGAAGAGCATCAACGCTAAGAAGGGCGACAGCCTCGCCGTTGATGCGATCATCATGGAATTCGAGTAGGGTTGTTCCGACACTCCCCGATCCCCTGCTTGAAGACGGCGGCGCGGTACGGATCGCCATCGTCTGCCACGCAGGCCCGGACACCGAACGCCGTTCAAGCTGCTTCAGCTTGAAAGGGACATGCTCAAGAGCCCGAGGAGGCTGCCATGAGCGACCGAAGCGTGCATGTCGTCATTTCCGGTGTCGTCCAGGGCGTGGGCTACCGGGCCTGGCTGTCCCAGCTGGCCGACGCCTACGAGCTCGGCGGCTGGGTGCGGAACCGGCTGACCGGCGAGGTCGAGGCGGTGCTGTCCGGCCCGAGCGAGGTCGTCGCAGAGGTGCTGCGGGAATGCCACAAGGGCCCGCGCGGCGCCCGCGTGTCTTCCGTCCATGTTCAGGAAAGCCGCCACCCGGTGACGTCGCCCTTCGAGGTTCTCGACACCAACTGACCGCAGCGGTCGGCTCAGACCTCCGATCCGACCCCCTGATCCAACACGTGGCGCGCGACCATCAGGTCCAGATGCGCCCCGCCCCCGTTCTTGCACACGGTGATCTCGTCGGCCGAGGCGCGCCCCGCCGCACCCCCGGCCAGGTCGAAATAGTCCGCGATCACGTCCGCTTCGGAGATGACGCCGCGCTCCATCGGATCGATCAGTTCGCCGATTTCGCCGATGGTCGTCTTCCGGCAGTCGACGAAGAGCCGCCCGCGGGTCAGGACCGCGTCGTCGGCCTCGCGCATCGTCGGCGTGAAGGCGCCGACCAGATCGACATGGGTGCCCGGCCGAAGCAGCTCGCCCTTCAGCACCGGCTTCTCCGACATGGTTGCCGTCGTGACGAGGTCCGCCTCCGGGATCGCGGCATCCAGATCCTCGGTCACCCGGATCTCCACCCCCAGATCCGTCAGCCGCTCGGCGAGCGCATCCGCCCGGGCCCGTGTGCGATTGTGGATGGTCACCCGCGACAGGGACGGCCGGACGGCGCAATGGGCGCGGATCAGCGGCTCCGCCATGTTGCCGGCGCCCACCATCAGCATCGACGCAATATCCGGGCGGGCGAGCAGATCGGCGCCCAGCGCCGAATCGGCCGCCGTCTTCCAGGCGGTCAGCGCCACCCCGTCGACCAGCGCGGCGGGCTCTCCGGTGGCCTCGTCGAAGACCAGCATCGATCCCTGGACGGAGGGGCGCGCCGGACTGGAAGCGGGATTGTCCGGATAGACGGTCACCGCCTTGACGCCGGCCCCGAGACCGCCGAGCCAGGCGGAGCGGACGAGAAACTTCCGGCCGTTCGACGTCAGAAGCGTATCGCCCAGCTCCGCGCCGCCGGTTGCGTGCGCCGCCTTCAGCGCCGCCACCAGAGGCTTCCAGGCGAGGCTGTCGTTGATGTCGGCGGCGGAGACGATGCGCATGTCCGGTCCTTTCGCTTCGATCGTGCCGGCAGGTCGCACCGCTTCGCCAATGCGTTGTTGACACGACCCGCCGGGCCGGCCTCAAACACACGGCACACCCAATCGGCCTGCCGTTCCCTTCACGAGGCGCACGATGGCACTTCCCCCGCTCGGGATCCCCTACGACGACGCGGCGATCTTCACCGACCTGTACCAGCTGTCCATGCTCCAGTCCTACTACCGCGAGGGCATGGAGGGCGAGGCCGTCTTCACGCTGTTCTTCCGCAAGCTGCCGGAGACCCGGAACTACATGCTGGCCGCCGGTCTCGATCCGGTGCTGGAATATCTGGAGACCCTCCACTTCTCCGGGGAGGCCCTCGCCTATCTGGAAAGCACCGGCCGGTTCGAGGCGGCGTTCCTGGATCAGCTGACCGGCTTCCGCTTCACCGGCAGCGTCCGCGCGGTCGCCGAGGGCACGCCGGTCTTCCCCCACGCCCCGATTCTGGAAATCGCGGCGCCGATCGCCGAAGCCCAGCTGATCGAGACGCTCCTGATCAACCAGATTACCGTGTCGACCATCCTCGCCTCGAAGGCCGCAAGGGTGGTGGAGGCCGCGAAGGGCCGGCCCGTGATCGATTTCGGCACGCGCCGGGCCCATGGCTTTGACGCCGGCAACAAGGCCGCCCGGTCCGCCTACATCGCCGGCTGCGTGTCCACCGCGAACGTGCTCGCCGGAAAGCTCTACGATCTGCCGATCGCCGGAACCATGGCCCACTCCTATGTCGAGGCCTGGAAGGACGAGTACGAGGCCTTCCGCCATTTCGTCTCGCTCTATCCGGAGACCGTGCTCCTCATCGACACCTACGATCCGATCCAGGGCGTGGAGAACGTGATCCGGCTCTCCCGCGAACTCGGCGACGGGTTCCGCGTGCGGGCGGTGCGGCTCGATTCCGGTGATCTTGCGGAGCTGTCGAAGGAGGTGCGCCGCCGCCTCGACGCGGCAGGTCTCAACGCCGTGGAGATCGTCGTCTCCGGTGGCCTGGACGAATACCGGGTCGCAGACCTGATCGCCGCCGATGCGCCGATCAACGGCTTCGGCGTCGGCACGAGGCTGACCACCTCCTCCGACGCAGCCGAGCTGGACATCGCCTACAAGCTCGCGGCCTACGACGGCGAGGGGCGCATGAAGCTCTCGCCGCTCAGGAAGAACCTTCCGGGCGCCAAGCAGGTCGCGCGCGTGGAAGAGGATGGGACCGCCGTGCGCGACATCGTCTGCCGTGACACCGAGACCGGCTTCGGCCGGCCGCTTCTGGAAACGGTCATGATCGACGGCGAGCGGACCGACGCCGGCCGGCGCAGCCTCGATCAGATGCGCGAGACGGCCCGTACCGAGATTGCCCGCCTGCCGGCCCCCTTGCGCGAACTCGCCCCGGCTGAAACCCCTTATGCAGTCGTGGTGAGCGACGAGCTGACCCGCTACACCGACGCCATCGAGACCGAACTCTCCGCAAAGACATGAGCGCGGCAGGAAAGCAGCGCCCCGGGAGGAAACACGTATGAACGGTGAGGCTTCCGCGCTGGCCCCCTTGCTGGCCGAGATCGCGAACGATGCGCCGCGCTACTACGGACAGGGCCGGGTCAACACCAGCATTCCGAAGCTGGCGGCGGTCGACCCGAACCAGTTCGCCATCGCCGTCGCGACGCTTGACGGTGACGTGGCGACCGCCGGCTCGGCGAACGTCCCCTTCTCGATCCAGTCCATCTCAAAGGTGTTCAGCCTCTGCCTCGCCCTCAGCTATGTCGGCGAGGATCTCTGGGATCGGGTCGGCCGAAACCCGTCGGGCATGCGGTTCAATTCGCTGACCCGGGTCGAGCTGGAAAAGGGCCGCCCGGCCAATCCGTTCGTGAACCCCGGCGCGCTTGTCGTCGCCGACTGCCTGGTGGAGCGGGCGGCAACCCCAATTCACACCTTCGTCGGCTATCTCCGCAAGTTCGCGAAATCGGCCCGCATCGGCATCGACTACGACGTCGCGCGGAGCGAGCTGTCGATGGCGTTCCGCAATTTCGCCGCCGCCTCCCTGCTCAAGGATTACGGCAACCTGCACGGCGATCCGAACGGGATCGTGTACGCCTACACCCACTTCTGCGCGGCCACGATGAGCTGTGTCGAACTCGCGAGGGCGGCGCTTCCGCTGGCGAACGAGGGCCGCGACCCGGCCACGGGCCAGGAATTGCTGCCGCCCGGACGGTCACGGCGGATCAACGCCTTGATGCTGACCTGCGGGCTCTACGACGCGGCGGGCGACTTCGCCTATCGGGTCGGCCTGCCGGCCAAGAGCGGTGTGGGAGGGGCGATTGTCGCGGTCGTGCCGAACCGGATGGCGATTTCCGTCTGGTCGCCCGAACTCGACGAACTGGGCAACTCCGTGGCCGGCTTTGCGGCGCTGGAGCGGCTGGCGCGGGAGGCCGACCTGTCGGTTTTCTAGGGCGCCGATTTACCGAAACGGTCCGCTGGGGGCGTGAATTTCGACTGCCGGCCGAAAGACCCGGCCGGCAATCAAGCTGAACACGAAAATGTCAGTCGTCGCGGCCGGTGATGGAAGGCGACACGGCCGGATCACTGGCGGGGAAGGTCTCCTCCAGAGCCTCGTCGAGATCCTCGGACCGCTCTTTCTTCTTCTTCGGATCCTTCTCTTCCTTGGCCTTGTCGGCTTCCCGGTTGTCGGTGTCTCGCGTCTTCGGGTCACTCATTTCGTACGCCTTTCGTCAAAAATTCGGGACGGGATTGCAGGCGGTCGCTTTACCCATCCGGCCCCCGCGGCTCTCCGCATCGGCTGCAGCGCCTCCGGGACGTAATTCCGTTCCCGACGCGCCGCGCGGATTGCTCCTCACCATACCAAACGCGAAATTCGGCTCTCGGGTTCCGGTCATGTGGCGTCGGCATCTGCGCCTTTCGGAACCGTATCCGACCCCCGAACGTTTTAATTCGTAAATTTTCGATCCGACGGTCGTTCTGAAGCGTATTTCAGAGGAAATGGCGATGCCAAGATCGCCACACGCAAGACCACCGGATTGCCAGAAGAGGATCTC
The DNA here is from genome assembly GCF_030814015.1 of Amorphus orientalis. NCBI lineage: Bacteria > Pseudomonadati > Pseudomonadota > Alphaproteobacteria > Hyphomicrobiales > Amorphaceae > Amorphus > Amorphus orientalis. The sequence continues at coordinate 1,326,374 of NZ_JAUSUL010000001.1, read as the reverse complement.
AATGGCCGAGCAAATGAAGAATACCAGCCCCCGCGTTGACGGTCAGCGTGCGCGGCAGGGAAACTCCGGGCTCGGAGTCAAATATGTGCTGATCATAGGGATCGTCGCCTTCGCGGTATTCGGATTCGCGGCTTGGTTTTACTTCCAAGCAACGCCGAACGAAGCCATTGCCCCGGCGCCGTCCCAAACCACCACGATTGCGCCGGAAAATGGCGGATCGGGAACCCAGTAGCCGTGAACCGGCAAAGCCCCATATGGCAGCCGGGCGGCCGTGCGTGGCGCGCCCGGGCCATTTGGTCCGGACCTCTCCCTCAAAGCCCGAACGGACCGCCTGAGCAAAAGCGCGCCCGTATTCCGCGAAAATAACGAGGACAAGACACGGTCAACGCAGCCGCGATCCGCCAGCCGCGCATCAGGCGCGGGCGGCGTCCATGACCTCACAGAATCCGTGAGGTCCCGACCAATCGGACCCCAGGTCTGTCCTTAGTCTTCCTTGCGGATCTGATCGACAGCCGTTGCCATGAGTTCTTCCATGGTGCGGCGGATCTGGTGGTCGGTCTGCTGGACGTTGTTGTCGTCGAAATCCTTGCGGACCTTGCGGAACACGTCCTCGTCGCCCGGCTCCTCGAAATCGGAGCGGACCACGTCCTTGGCGTAGGTCTCCGCCTGTTCGCCGGAATAGCCGAGCTTTTCGGCCGCCCACAGCCCCAGCAGCTTGTTGCGCCGCGCCGTCGCCTTGAAGCGCAGCTCTTCGTCATGCGCGAACTTGCCTTCGTAGGCATCCTTGCGGCTTTCGAACGTCGTCATGCGAGCCTCCCGAACAGGTTGAACCGGCCGCACCGGCCGCAGAACCATCTTGCGTCGACGGACTGAATAACGGCGCTCGATCCCCAAATCAACGCGGGCGACACGCCATCCGTTGTACCCCAGAAGAAATGGGACGCAGCGCGCCACACGCCAAGGGCCGCCGCAGCGATCGCGCCAATGTCCGCGTGTGGGGCGGTGGGCGCGCGCCGCTTGCTTGCAGCCCGGGCCGCGCCCATGTAAACGCGGCAGCAGCGCACCATTGAAATGTGGCGGCCGCGGGGATCGCGGCCCAATGACAGCGCGTGCGGGGTCATGGGGCGTGGATTGTCGCAACCCGCGCGATCGAGTAGGGTGCCGGCGCAGTGGCCCGCATGCGAATCGTCGTGCATGTCCGGTCGCGCTGTCGGCCGGCCCTCGCCCTGCAAGCTCGGAGAGCTCCCGGCCTAATGGATTTCCTCAATCACACACGGTACGTGCCGATGAACCGTCGTCGCCGAATTTACGAAGGCAAGGCCAAGATTCTCTATGAGGGGCCGGAGCCGGGAACGCTCATTCAGCATTTCAAGGACGATGCCACGGCCTTCAATGCCAAGAAGCACGAGATCGTCGACGGCAAGGGTGTGCTGAACAACCGGATCTCCGAGTACATTTTCTCGCACCTGAACGCGATGGGCATCCCGACCCATTTCATCCGGCGGCTGAACATGCGCGAGCAGCTCATCCGCGAGGTCGAGATCATCCCGCTCGAGGTCGTTGTCCGCAACGTCGCCGCCGGCTCGCTCGCCAAGCGCCTCGGTCTGGAGGAAGGGACCCAGCTCCCCCGCTCCATCATCGAGTTCTATTACAAGAACGACGAGCTCGACGATCCGATGGTGACCGAAGAGCACATCACCGCCTTTGGCTGGGCAACGCCCCAGGAGATCGACGACATCATGGCGCTCGCCGTGCGGGTCAACGACTTCCTTTCCGGCGTGTTCCTCGGCGTCGGCATCCGCCTCGTCGACTTCAAGATGGAGTGCGGCCGGCTGTGGGAAGGCGACATGATGCGCATGGTCGTCGCCGACGAGATCTCGCCCGACTCCTGCCGCCTGTGGGACATGTCGACCGACGAGAAGCTCGACAAGGACCGCTTCCGCCGCGATCTCGGCGGTATGCTGGAGGCCTATCAGGAAGTCGCCCGGCGCCTCGGCATCCTCAACGAGGTCGAGCGGCCCCAGGGCTCCGGCCCCGTCCTTGTGAAGTGAGCGGACGAGAATAGACATGCGCGCACGCGTGACTGTGACTTTGAAGGAAGGCGTCCTCGACCCCCAGGGCAAGGCGATCGAGGGAGCCCTCAAGGGGCTCGGCTTCGGCGGCGTGAACGGCGCCCGCCAGGGCAAGATCATCGACCTGGAACTCGCCGAATCCGACCCGGAGCGGGCGCGAGCCGAGGTGTCGGCCATGTGCGAGGCGCTTCTGGCCAACACCGTCATCGAATCCTATTCGATCGAACTGGTGTAGGGAGACCGGCAGGCCGCACCCGTCATGGACGCTCCCGACGAGATTACACCACGGCGGGGCAACGACGACACGGCCGCCATCGTCCGCTTCCTGGCCGTCAAGGCGGCCGTCTTCATTCTGCTTCCGGCCGCGATCGCAGCCATCGCGGTCATTCTCCTGATCTGAGGATCTGCCCGTGAAGTCCGCCGTCATCGTCTTTCCCGGTTCGAACCGCGATCGGGATGTCGCCACCGCCCTCAAGGTGGCGACCGGTATCGATCCCGTCTTCGTCTGGCACGCGGACACCGACCTTCCCGATGTCGATCTGGTGGTGCTGCCCGGCGGCTTCTCCTACGGCGACTATCTGCGCTCCGGCGCCATTGCCGCCCGCGCGGCCATCATGCCCGCGGTTGCCGCCCATCATGCCCGCGGCGGCTACGTGCTGGGCATCTGCAACGGGTTCCAGATCCTGACGGAATCCGGGCTCCTGCCCGGTGCGCTGATGCGCAATGCCGGCCTGCGCTTCGTCTGCCGCAAGGTGAAGCTTTCCATCGAACGGACCGACACGGCCTTCACCCGGACCTACCGGAAAGGTCAGGTCATCTCCTGCCCGGTGGCGCATCACGACGGCAACTACTTCGCCGACCCGGAAACCCTCGACCGCATCGAGGGCAACGGCCAGGTGGTGTTCCGCTACGCCGAAGGCACCAACCCGAATGGCTCCGTGAACGACATCGCCGGCATTGCCGACGAAACCGGCCGGATCCTCGGCATGATGCCGCATCCGGAGAACCTGATCGCCGACCATCAGGGCGGACGCGACGGCCTCGGGCTGTTTGCGGGCCTGGCGGATCTGCAGCCCGCCTGACACCGGGAGCGCGGTCCCGCCGGCCGCCGAAGCCGAATTGACGCTTACCTTGCCTCCGCCTATCCCGCGTGGGGCCAACCTCTCAATGCCGGGCCCAGCCATGACCATCCCGAATACGATCCCGATCACGCCGGAGCTCATCGCCGAGCACGGCCTCACCCCCGACGAATACGACCGGTTCGTCGGCCTGATCGGCCGCGAGCCCAGCCTCACGGAGCTGGGTATCGTCTCGGCGATGTGGAACGAGCACTGCTCCTACAAGTCCTCGAAGAAGTGGCTGAAGACGCTGCCGACCAGCGGCCCGACCGTCATCCAGGGCCCGGGCGAGAACGCCGGTGTCGTCGACATCGGCGACGGCAAGGCGGTGGTCTTCAAGATGGAGAGCCACAACCACCCCTCCTATATCGAGCCCTATCAGGGGGCGACGACCGGGGTCGGCGGCATCCTGCGCGACGTGTTCACCATGGGCGCGCGCCCGATCGCCGCGCTGAACGCCCTGCGCTTCGGCTCTCCGGACCACCCGCGCACGCGCCATCTGGTCTCCGGCGTCGTGGCCGGCGTCGGCGGCTACGGCAATTCCTTCGGCGTGCCCACGGTCGGCGGAGAGGTCGAGTTCGACCCGTCCTATGACGGCAACTGCCTGGTCAACGCCATGGCGGTCGGCATCGCCGACACCGACAAGATCTTCTACTCCAAGGCAGAAGGCGTCGGCATGCCGATCGTCTATCTCGGCTCCAAGACCGGCCGCGACGGCGTCGGCGGCGCGACGATGGCGTCTGCTGCCTTCGACGACACGATCGAGGAGAAGCGGCCGACGGTTCAGGTCGGCGATCCGTTCTCCGAGAAGCTGCTTCTGGAAGCCTGCCTGGAGCTGATGGCCACCGGTGCCGTGATCGCGATCCAGGACATGGGCGCGGCCGGCCTCACCTGTTCGGCCGTCGAGATGGGCGCGAAGGGGAATCTCGGGGTCCGGCTCGACCTCGACCACGTGCCCGTCCGCGAAGAGCGCATGACGGCCTACGAGATGATGCTGTCGGAAAGCCAGGAGCGCATGCTGATGGTGCTGCGCCCGGACATGCGCGCCGAGGCCGAAGCCGTGTTCGTCAAGTGGGGTCTGGATTTCGCTGTGGTCGGCGAGACCACCGACGATCTGCGCTTCTCCGTGTGGCACCAGGGCGAGGAAGTCGCCAACCTGCCGATCAAGGAGCTCGGCGACGAAGCCCCCGAATATGACCGCCCCTGGGGCGAGGCCGTGGCGCCGGCAGCGCTCGAGCCGAGCGCCGTTCCCGCCGTCGACGATCTCGGCGCCGCGGTCCTGTCCCTCGTCGGCTCGCCGAATCAGGCCTCCCGGCGCTGGGTCTGGGAGCAGTACGATCACCTGATCCTCGGCGGGACGGTCACCGGCCCCGGCGGCGATTCCGCCGTCGTCCGGCTCGAGGACGGCCGCAAGGCGCTCGCCCTCACCGTGGACGTGACACCGCGCTACTGCGCCGCCGACCCGTTCGAAGGCGGCAAGCAGGCCGTGGCGGAAGCCTGGCGCAACCTTTCCGCCGTGGGCGCCGAGCCGCTGGCCGTCACCGACAATTTGAACTTCGGCAATCCCGAGCGCCCGGAAATCATGGGCCAGTTCGTGGGCTGCATCAAAGGCATCGGCGCGGCGTGCACCGCCCTCTCCTTCCCCGTCGTGTCCGGCAACGTGTCGCTCTACAACGCCACCGGCGACGAGGCGATCCTGCCGACCCCGACCATCGGCGGCGTCGGCCTCATCGACGACATCGATCGCCGGGCCGGCATCGCCTTCGGCGCCGACGGCGAGCGCGTCCTCCTGGTCGGCGGCCACGGCACGACGCTCGGCCAGTCGGTCTATCTGCGCGACCTCCTGAACCGCACCGACGGGGCACCGCCCGCCGTGGATCTGGATCTGGAACGCCGCAACGGCGAGTTCGTGCGCCGGGCCATCCGCGAGCTGGGGCTCACCTCGGTTCACGACATCTCCTCCGGCGGTCTTGCCGTCGCCCTGGCCGAAATGGCGATGGCCTCCGGGCGCGGTTGTACGGTTGCGGTTCCAGCTCCGGCGCACATCGCCCTGTTCGCGGAAGATCAGGCGCGTTACGTTCTCTCCGCTCCCGATGAGCTGGCGCGCCGGCTTGCCGAAGCTGCCGAGAAGAACGGCGTCGTTCTTCTCGACATCGGCGAAGTCGGCGGAACGGATTTGACCGTGACGGATGCGCTCTCCATATCCGTCTCATCGCTTGAGGAAGCGCACGAAGGCTGGTTCCCGGCCTATATGGGAGCGAGCTGAGGCTACCGAAGACGCCAAAACGGCGCGAAAGGAAGACGACGACCATGGCTATGGACGCCAACGAGATCGAACGACTGATCAAGTCCGCCCTCCCCGATTCCACCGTCGAGATCCGGGATCTGGCCGGGGATGGGGATCACTACGCGGCCGTCGTCGTCTCCGAGGCCTTCCGCGGCAAGACCCGGGTCCAGCAGCACAAGATGGTCTATGATGCCCTGCAGGGGCAGATGGGCGGCGACCTGCACGCCCTGGCGCTGCAGACGTCGGTGCCGGAGAGCTGATTACGAACGACCCCCGAACCGCCGGACCTTGACCCCGGCTGGAGATGGAGATTGCAGATGAGTGATGTTGCGAGCTGGATCGACGAGACCGTGAAGGGCAATGACGTGGTCCTTTTCATGAAGGGCACGCCGACCTTTCCCCAGTGCGGGTTCTCCGGCCAGGTGGTCCAGATTCTCGACTATCTGGGCGTCCCGTATCAGGGCGTGAACGTTCTGGAGGCCGACGAACTGCGCCAGGGCATCAAGGAATTTTCCAACTGGCCGACCATCCCCCAGCTCTACGTGAAGGGCGAGTTTGTCGGCGGCTGCGACATCATCCGCGAGATGTTCCAGGCCGGCGAACTGCAGACCCACTTCAAGGACAACGGCATCCCGGTCAGCGAGACGGCCTGACCGGATGCGGTCCGATGGCGTGCGCACAAGCTGTACGCCAGCCATATGCGCTTGATGTCACCGCTGGCCCACGCGGCCAGCGGATGGACTGATCTTCACGGCCCGGCCCCACCGGGTCCAAAAACACGTCGTGACAAGAAGTCGCGCCGGCCATGCGAATTCGGTCGGAACGCGATCCGTTTGACGAGGTTCGCTCGAGGCATCCCGCTGAGCTGCTCCCGCTTGAGCCGAGAGGCCTGAACGGGATCCGACGGCTCGGAATTCTGAGTCCAGCTCCGTTTCCCGTCAGATCGTCGCTCCGCAGCCGATCGGAAACGGTTCAGGCGAACCCGAGGTTAGTTCATGTCCCGCGTTGCACTCGTCACCGGTGGCGTCACCGGTATCGGCGCCTCCACGTCCAAACTTCTCAAGTCCAACGGCTACACCGTCGTCGCCAACTATTTCGGCAACGACCAGGATGCCGACGGCTTCTCCCGGGAAACCGGAATCCCGTCCAGGGCCTGGAACGTCGGCGATTTCGAGGCCTGCCAGCGAGAGACGGCTGCCATCGAGGCCGAATTCGGTCCCATCGAGGTGCTGGTCAACAATGCCGGCATCACCCGCGACGCCATGCTCCACAAGATGAGCCAGGACGACTGGCAGCATGTGATCGACATCGATCTCGGCGGCTGTTTCAACATGTGCCGCGCCGTCATCGAAGGCATGCGCGAGCGCCGGTTCGGCCGCATCGTCAACATCTCCTCCGTCAATGGCCAGTCGGGCCAGGCCGGCCAGACCAACTACTCCGCCGCCAAGGCCGGCGTGATCGGCTTCACCAAAGCGCTGGCCCTGGAGAGCGCGTCGCGCAACATCACCGTCAATGCGGTCGCGCCCGGCTATACGGAGACCAGCATGGTGGACGCGGTGCCCCAGAAGGTCCTGGACGGTATCGTGGCCGAGGTTCCGGTCGGACGGCTGGCGGAGCCCGAGGAGATCGCCCGCGGCGTGCTATTCCTGGTGGCCGACGAGGCCGGCTTCCTCACCGGCATGACCATGCCGATCAACGGCGGAAAATATCTGGCCTGAGACTTTTGGCTTAGACCGTCCAAGTCTGCCGCTCACTCCGGCTTTCGCCGGGGTGAGCGGAGTTTGGGGTGGTTAAGGGTTCAGGCCCACCACTTCTTCGGCGTGAAGGAGCCGGCGGCCTCCTCGATCGCCCGGGCCGGTGCGAACAGGTCCGCCTCGCGGAACGGACGTCCGATGAGCTGCAGGCCGAGCGGAAGGCCCTCGCCCGACAGGCCGGCCGGCACGGCGATTGCCGGCAGCCCGGCCATGTTCACCGGCACGGTGAACACGTCGGAGAGATACATCTCCACCGGATCGTCGGTCTTGGCGCCGAGCGGGAACGCCGGGCCCGGTGTGGTCGGCGTCAGCACGGCGTCGACCCCGTCCGCGAAGGCGACGTCGAAGTCGCGCTTGATCAGCGTGCGGACCTTCTGGGCCTTCAGATAGTAGGCGTCGTAGTAGCCGGCCGAGAGCACGTAGGTGCCGAGCAGGATGCGCCGCTTCACCTCGTCGCCGAAGCCGGCCGCCCGGGTCTTCTCGTACATGTCGACGATATCGTCCGCATTGACGCGGACGCCGTAGCGCACGCCGTCATAGCGGGCGAGGTTCGAGGAGGCCTCGGCCAGTGCGACGATATAGTAGGCCGGCAGCGCGTATTTGGTGTGGGGCAGCGAGATCTCGACGACCTCGGCGCCGGCCGCCTTCAGCCAGTCTGCGCCCTTCTGCCAGAGATCGTCGATCACCTCCGGCATGCCGTCGACGCGGTATTCGCGCGGCAGCCCGATCTTCAGCCCTTTCAGCGGCGCGTCCACCGCCGCCTCGTAATCGTCCACCGCAACGTCCACCGACGTCGTGTCCTTGTCGTCGACGCTCGCGATCACCTTGAGGATCGCCGCCGCGTCCCTGACCGTGCGCGCCACCGGACCCGCCTGATCCAGCGACGAGGCATAGGCGACGATGCCGTAGCGCGAGCAGCGCCCGTAGGTGGGCTTCAGCCCGACCGTGCCGGTCAGCGAGGCCGGCTGGCGGATCGAGCCGCCGGTGTCCGTGCCCAGCGCCGCCGCGCACAGATTGGCCGCGACCGCCGCCGCGGAGCCGCCCGACGAGCCGCCCGGCGTGCGCGGGGTCTCGTCCCCGTCCGCGCGCCACGGGCTCACCACGTTGCCGAAGGCCGAGTTCTCGTTGGACGAGCCCATCGCGAACTCGTCCATGTTCAGCTTGCCCAGCAGGACCGCTCCGGCGTTCCAGAGATTGTCCGTGACAGTGGATTCGTAGGGCGGCACGAAGTTGCCGAGGATGTTGGAACAGGCCGTCGAGCGGATCCCCTTGGTGCAGAAGAGGTCCTTGACGCCGAACGGAATGCCGTCGAGCGCTCCGGCGCTCCCCTCGCCGCGGCGCTTGTCGGAGGCCGCCGCCATCTCGCGGGCGATCTCCGGCGTCTCCAGAACGTAGGCGTTCAGCGAACGGGCGGCCTCGAGCGCCTGCAGATAGGCCTCGGTCAGCTCCATGGAGGTGAACTCGCCCTTGGCCAGTCCGTCGCGGGCCTCGGTCAGCGAAAGCGCGGTCAGATCGGTCACGATAAGGTCCTATCCTTGCCCGCCGGCGCGCGTGGATGCCCGCGAGGCTCCGTCCAGAATTCAGTTTGCCGCCCGGTCCGTTGCCGGTCGGATCCAGGGCCCGACGACCGGCGCCGCCGCCTTCTCCCGGGCCAGCCTGGGTCGGCCGCCTACTCCACGACCTTCGGCACGAGGTAGTAGCCGTCTTCGGAATCGGGCGCGTTCGACAGGACGTCCTCGACCCGTTCGCCGTCGGTGACCTTGTCCTCGCGCATCTTCATCGCGGTCGCGACCACGGCCGTCATCGGCGGCACGTCGGTCACGTCCACCTCGGCGAGTTCGTCGACGAAGGCGAGGATGCCGTTCAGCTCGGTCGTCAGCTTGTCGGCTTCCTCGTCGGTGACGGCGAGCCGCGCAAGCTTGGCGACGTGCTTCACCGTGCCCTTGTCCACTGACATCGGAAAACTCCGTTGATTGCTCGGAGATGGCGCGCCGGGATCGCCCCCGCGCGAAAGTTCGCGCTTGATAGCACCGCCGCAAGCCCGGGAGCAACGGCGCGACACCGCGCACTGTCCACAATCGGCTGCTCACGCCCCAGTTTCTGCAGACGCGAGGACGAACTCTAGCCTTGGAAGCATCCGACCGGGAACAGATCCGGAGGCGGACTGACCGACGCGGCGGGCGCCCAGTTTCAGATAGAACGGTTCGGCTCCAGGGTCTGCATCGATGAGGACCCGCGAAGCCCCCTCGCCGCCGGCCCTGGTCGCTCCCCAGCGAAACAATGCCGTTCCAACGCTCCGCCCCATGTACCCGGGCGCCACGAACAGCTTCAGCATGTCCGCGTCACCGGCCTTGATCGCGACCTGGACAACGCCGACGGGACGATCGTCCATGACCGCGACGGCCAGATGCGTGCCGTCCAAGTCCGCCTCGGTAAGCGTGAGCTCGTCCCGGCACTGATCGAGGAACGGCTGATCGTAGCCCCAATGGGCTTTCGAGCGAAGGCACAGCTCGCTGAGCGCGGGCAGCTCAGCAACGGTGGGCGGGCGAAGGATCATCGGACGTCGTGCCGTTGCGGGGTACCCCCGAACCATGCTCAGGATCCCGGCCGGCGACAAATCAAATCCCGGTCACGGAGCTGCGCTTCGCACCGCCGGCTCGGGACGCGACCGGGCCTCAGTTCTTGTAGGGATCCGCCGCGTCGCGCAGGCCGTCGCCGAGGAAGTTGAACGCCAGCACCACGATGATGACCGGGATCACCGGCGCCATCAGCCACGGATAGACCGTCACCACGGTGATGTTCTGGGCCTCGTTCAGCATCACGCCCCAGGAGACCGCTGGCCGCTGCAGGCCGAGGTTCAGATAGGACAGCGCCGTCTCGCCGAGGATCATGGTCGGGATCGACAGCGTGGCAGACGCGATGATGTGGCTGGTGAAGCCCGGCAAAAGGTGCTTGCGGATCACGCGGCCGGGCGGCGCCCCCATCAGGACGGCCGCCTTGGCGTAGTCCTCCTCGCGCAGCGACAGGAGCTTGGAGCGCACCGCGCGGCCGAGCCCCGGCCAGTCGAGCAGCCCGAGAATGACGGTGATGCCGAAATAGACCCAGACCTGGCTCCAGGTCACCGGGATCGCCGCCGACAGCGCCATCCACAACGGCAATTCGGGCAGCGATCGCAGGATCTCGATGAGCCGCATGATGGCGGAATCGACGATGCCGCCCAGATAGCCGGCGAGCCCGCCGAAGAACATGCCGAGCAGGATGGAGATCGCCACGCCCACCAGACCGATCGTCAGCGACAGACGCGCGCCGTAGACCAGGCCCGACAGCACATCGCGGCCGAGCCGGTCGGTGCCGAGAAGGTAGAGCGTGCCGTTTTCCGCCGGACAAACCAGATGGAACCGCGCGTCCCACATGCCCCAGAACTTGTAGGGATCGCCGAGGCAGAAGAACCGGATCGGCTGCACCTTGGAGGGATCGGGCGTGTACTCCCATTCCAGGGTGTCGAGGTTCACCTCCGCCTCGTAGCCGTAGACGAACGGGCCCACGAAGCGGCCCTCGTGGAAGAGATGCGGCATCTGGGGCGGGGCGTAGAGATGGTCGTTGTCGCGGGTGTTGGCCTGATAGGGCGCGATCACCTCGGCGAAGGGAACGCAGAGATAGAACAGGATCAGGATCACGCCCGACCAGACCGCCAGCTTGTGCTTGCGGAAGCGCCACCAGATGATCTTCCACTGGGAGGCCTGGAAGAACTGCTCCTGCTCCGGGGTCAGCGCCTCCGCCTCTTTCGGGTCGAACGGGGCGGAATCGACGTAATGCTCTTCCAGCGGCTTCAGTTCGCTCATCGGGACGCCTGGCCTCCGAGTCGGATGCGGGGATCAAGCAGCCCCAGCAGAAGGTCGGAGACCAGCATGCCGAGCAGGGTGAGGACGGCCACGAACAGCAGGATGAAGCCCGCCAGGAACTGATCCTGCGACTGCAGCGCCGACAGCAGGATCGGCCCGACGGTCGGCAGGTTGAGCACCACCGAGACGATCACCGAGCCGGACACCAGCGACGGGATCAGATTGCCGATGTCGGCGATGAACGGGTTCAGCGCCATCCTGAGCGGATATTTCAGAAGGAGCTTGCGCTCCGACAGCCCCTTTGCCCGGGCCGTGGTGACGTACTGGCGATGCAGCTCGTCCAGCAGGTTGGCCCGCAGCCGGCGGATCATCGCCGCGGTACCGGCGGTTCCGATCACGATCGTCGGCACGATCAGGTGGCTGAGGATCGAGACGAACTTGGCCACGCTCATCGGCTCGCCGGTATATTGGGGGTCCATCAGCCCGCCGATGGAGATGTCGAACCACTCGTTGGCGAGAAACAGCAGGATCAGGCCGAGCAGGAAGTTCGGCGTGGCCAGACCGATATAGCCGAGGAAGGTGAAGCCGTAGTCGCCCCAGGAATATTGCCGCGTCGCCGAATAGATGCCGATCGGGAACGAGACGATATAGACGAACAGGATCGTCGCGAAGTTCAGGACGACGGTCAGGAGCAGCGTACCGGAGACGACCTCGCCGACCGGCTTCTGGTACTCGAACGACCAGCCCCAGTAACCCTGCAGCAGGCCGTTGAAGCCGTTCGGCCCCGGCCAGACACCCAGCCAGATCGCGTAGCGCTCCAGGAACGGCTTATCGAGGGCGAACTGATCCCGTAGGAACTCCACCCGCGCGATGGCCGCCGATTCGCCCTGCATGCGCAGCTGATCGATCTGGTTCGACAGGAAGTCGCCCGGAGGCAGCTCGATAATCGCGAAAATGAGAAAGCTGATGACGAGGAGCGTGGGCACCATCGTCGCCAGCCGCCGGAGAATGTAACCGCCCATGATCTCGCCGTCGCTCAGCCGGCCGCGCTATGGTCAGCGCAAGCCGGCTTCGTTCCATTCCTGAGGTTCCGCGCCCCGCAGACGGGGCCGGACCCCGATGCGCTCACTGCGCGGTATCGAAGAAGAACTCGTCCATCCGGTAGATACCGAACTGGGAGCCCGGATCCCACCCGTAGACACCCTTTTCCGGCACGTTCTTCAAGGAGTTCTTGACCACGACCGGCTGCCGGACGCCCGCCACCGTGCCGATCGAGAGCTGCTGGTCGGCGTGAATGGCGAGGATCTCCTTCCATTTCGCCGCCATGGTCTCCTCGTCGGTCGCTTGCAGCCAGTCCTGATAGGCCTGATAGAGTTGCCGCACCGGCTCGTAGTCGATCTTCTGGCCGCTCTCGCCCTTGCTCATGACGAAGCCGCCCCAGGCCGGGCCGGTATAGAACGTCGTGTCCAGCGGCACGCGCTGATGCGGAGCCATCAGCGGCGTGGGGATGCCGTTGTCGAAGCCGGACCACACCAGCATCATCAGGTCGCCGGAGAAGGCGCGGTTGCGGAGAATGTCGCGCTGGCTCGGCCGGATGAACATGCCGATGCCGACCTCGGCCCACATGTCCTTGATCAGCTCCAGCGCGTCGATCTCCTCCTGGCTCTCGCCGGCGGTCTCGATGATCAGCTCCAGCGGACGGCCCTCCTCGAGCATGCGGACACCGTCGGCCCGGCGCTCGGTCAGCCCGATCTCGTCCAGAAGCGCGTTGGCGGCTTCGGGATCGAACGACGCATAGGCGTTGACGAACTTTTCGTCATAGAGCGGGCTCGCATCCAGCACGGCGTTGTTGCTGGCATGCGCCAGCCCGAAGAACAGCACCTTGTTGATCGCCTCGCGATCGATGGCGTGGGAGAGCGCCCGGCGGAACCGAACGTCCCGGAACAGGTCGCGCCAGACCGGGTCGTTGGTCGTGAGGTTCGGATAGATCGTGATCTGGTTCGCCTTGGCGATCGGCCACAGCCGCGTCGTGTAGTCCTCGCCCCCTTCACCACGCTTCAGGACGGTGATGTCGGAGAACGACAGGCCGCGGGCCTGCAGATCGGCCTCGCCGGCCTGGGTCTTGGCGGCGATCAGCCCGCCTTCCGAAACGGTCATGATGACCCGGTCGACATAGGGCAGCTGCTGGCCGGTGGAATCGATGCGGTGGAAGTAGGGATTGCGGATCATGACCGCACGGCGGTCGGAATCGTCGGCGGAGCGGACCCAGGGCTGCAGCGACGGCAGGTCCGGATTGCCCGCGTCGTACATCTCGTCTTTGAGATTGTGCAGCGGCGCCCAGTTGCGGACATTGGCTTCCTGGACCCACTTGTCGATCTGGGCCTGATCACCGAATTTCGGATTGAACTGCTTCAGATAGTGCGCCGGTCGATAGATGAACGGCGGCCGCGACTGCGCCAGGGTCGGCAGGAACTGCGGATTCGGCTCCGGCCACGTGTAGCGCACCGTGGTCTCGTCGAGCACCTCGAAGATCGGCGGAACGCCGTTGACCAGCAGGAACGGGTCGGGACCGGACGGGGTCAGCTCCTGACTGTTGACCACCTCGTCCCAGTAGTAGCGGAAGTCCTCGGACGTGAACGGCGTGCCGTCCGACCATTTGTGCCCCTTGCGCAGATGCAGCGTGAAGGAGCTCCCGTCCTCGACCTCGACGTCGGCGAGGATGTCCGGAACCAGATCCAGATCCTCGGTGTAGCCGACCAGCCGGGCATATCCCCACACGTTGATCAGGCGGACATCCTTGGCCCGGCCGATGAGGGTGCGGATGTCGCCGCCGTGCCGGCCGGTCTCGCGCCCCTCGGCGGGCAGGTCGACCACGAGCGGGTCCTCGGGGATCCGCTCGGCAATCGGAGGCAGGCCGCCCGGGTGCGTCTTGTCGAGCGTCGCCGTCTCCTTGAGCGGCGGCAGGTCCTGTGCGCCGGCACCTGCGGCGCCGATGGCAAATAACAGGGCGGGAACGAGAAGAACGCGACCCAGCATCATACGGCTTCCTTCAAGGGTTGGGTGGCAAGCCCGGGCGCACAGACGAAGTGGCCCGGCGACACCTCGACCAGCCTGGGCTCGGTGTCGTCCGTGATCCGGTAGGGTTCAGGCCAGGCGGAGGGCTGCGACGCCCGGCTCTGGGACAGGTGATTGAAATCGAGCGGATGATCCAGGCTCGCCTCGGGCACGGCCGCCAGCAGCGCCTTGGTGTAGGGATGCTGCGGATCGCTGACGATCTCGGAGGTCGGTCCCATCTCGACGAGCCGCCCCTTGCACATGACCGCGACGCGCTCGGACAGATAGTCGACCACCGCGAGATTGTGGCTGACGAACAGATAGGTCAGACCCAGGGTCGACTTGAGATCCTGCAGCAGGTTCAGGATCTGCGCCTGGACCGACACGTCGAGCGCCGAGACCGGCTCGTCGCACACCACCAGATCCGGCTTGAGGGCGAGCGCCCGGGCGATCCCGACGCGCTGGCGCTGTCCGCCGGACAGGGAATGCGGATAGCGGCGCAGGTACCGCTGATCGAGCCCGACAAGCGCCATCAGCTCGCGCACCCACTCCGCCCGTTCCGACGGGGTCCCGATCCCGTGGATGACCAGCGGCTCGGCCAGGATCTCGTTGAGGGTCATGCGCGGATTGAGCGAGGAGAACGGATCCTGGAAGATGATCTGGACCCTGCGGCGGTAGTCCAGGAGATCGGCTCCCCGGAGATCTCCAACGGATTCCAGCCCTTGGCCACGGTCGAAGCGGATCGAGCCGGAATCGATCGACAGCGCCCGCATCACCGCCATGGCGGTCGTGGTCTTGCCCGACCCGGATTCCCCGACCAGGCCGAGACATTCGCCCCGGTCGACCGTCAGGGACACGGCGTCCAAGGCCTTCAGGAGCCGGCCCTTTCCGCTGCCCTGCCGCAGCTCGAAGGTCTTGGAAATGCCGTCGACTTCGAGCAGACGGCCGGACTTGGCCTGGGTCTCGGTCTTCTGGGACAGAAGCCCGCCGATCTTCGGCGCGATCGGACGGATCGGTTCGAGCCGGTCGCCGGCGCCCATGTGAAAGGTGGGCACGGCCTTCAGAAGCGCTTTCAGATAGTCGTGCTGGGGATTGCGGAAGACGGTCTCGACGGGGCCGGCTTCCATCACCCGGCCCTGGTACACCACGACCACGGCATCGGCCATGTTGGCCACGACGCCGAAATCGTGGGTGATCAGAAGGACCGACATCTCCAGCTCGGCCTGGACGTCCCGGATCAGTTTGAGGATTTCCGCCTGGATGGTGACGTCGAGCGCCGTGGTCGGCTCGTCCGCCACGAGAAGCGCCGGCCGACAGATCAGCGCCATGGCGATCATCGCACGCTGGCGCAGGCCGCCGGAGAGTTCGAACGGATAGGTGTCGAGCGCCCGGTCCGGGTCGGGAAACTGGACCAGGCGCAGCATCTCCCGGGTCGCCTCGCGCGCAGCGCTGTCGCCGAGGCCCTGATGCAGCTTCGCCGCCTCGCCGATCTGGTCGCCGATGGTGTGCAGCGGCGAAAGCGAGGTCATCGGCTCCTGGAAGATCATCGCGATGCGGTTGCCGCGGATGTCCCGCATGACCGGGCCGTCGCGCTCAAGTGCCGCGATGTCGACAGGTTCCGCCTTGCCGGCGGGATCGTTGAACAGGATCTGGCCGGACGACACCCGCGCAACCGGCGGCAGCAGCCCCATCACGGCCTGGGAGATCGTCGACTTGCCGCAGCCGGATTCACCCACAAGGGCGATCGTCTTGGCATTGGCAATATCGAAAGAGACCCCGTCCACCGCCCGCGTCGTTCCGCTGTCGGAGTGATAGTCGATGCACAGATCCCGTATCGAAACGACGCTCACGTGTCCTCCCAAACACCATCGAGCCTGTCCCGTTCAAAGCTTACCAGCTTGAACGAAGCGGACGTACTCACCCATTCAATCTGAAGCCGTTCCCTGGCGCCCGGATGGTTGCATCCGAACGGAAAAGCTTCCAGAGCGCACAAGGCGCCGCGTGCGGGCCGTCCTGTCGTCGCCGGCGCTCCATGCCCGCTGCCTGCCGCAACAGCCGCGGATCACCGGGCGTGACCGGGCCACGCCAAGTCCGACCCTCCCCTCTTTTTCGGAAGCCGCCGGCGCGCCGATCCAGGCCATTTTGTGGCACCGAACCCTTGCCTTGTCCAATGGGAATGCCGCCCTGCGATCCCCGGTTCCCGAATGGGCCCGGAAGATTGCCGAACCCGGGCATATCGGAGACAGGACGGATACGAACCTTCTGTGACGTCCGTCACGATCCGTGCGCCGGAAGCCCGGCGATACACAGGAAATGCGCTCGCGACGGCGCGTCGACAATCCACCGTTGCGGTGAGCCGTCAGCTCAACTCGGTCTCGTCGATTTCCTCGTAGATGCCGGCGACGACCGTGGCTTCGATCAGCTCGGCGATCCGGTCGTGGCGGGTCGCTTCCGCCGCGGCCGTACGCTGCAGCCAAAGATCCAGCTCGTCCCGGGTCACGTCCATGCGAGCGTAGGAAACGATCTCCCGAGGCTCGTCGATACGTCGCGCGTGGGTAACGCGGACCGGCCGGCCGAAATGGCCTTCTTCCGCCAGCCACGCCTGCTTGAACGCCTCGAACGTGGCTCCCGGACGCAAGCGGCGCACCAGCACGGCAACGAACATCAAGCGTCCTCCGGTTCAGGCGCCCTGCTGCGCGATCGCCTCACTGTGCGGCGACGCCGGTTCGCAGTCCACACCGAATAGCCGCCAGACATCCACTTCCGCCTCGCGACCGGTCAGCCGAACCGCGCCGACGGATTCGCGGCGGGTCTCGAAGCTCAGGTGAGCGACGGTCTCGGCGCTCGCCAGAATCGTTGCATCTGCGTCCGGATCGACATTGCGTCCGAAACTCTCCAGTCGCGCCGCCACGTTCACCGTGTCCCCGACGATGGTGTAGTTGACGCGGTCCGCGCCGCCCAGATTGCCGACGATGACGGAGCCCGTGTGCAGGCCGATGCGAATGCGCAGCTCGACATCTCCCTCGGCGCGCGCCTTGGCGGTGCACGCTTCGACCTTCTTTGCGATCGCCAGTGCGGCGCGCACCGCCCGGTCGGCGTGATCGGGAACGTCGTTGGCCGCCCAGAACGCCATCATGCCGTCGCCCATGAACTTGTCGACGATCCCGAACTCCTCCTCCACGCAGGAGACGAGACCGTCGAAATGGGCATTGAGGCGGGAGGCCGCCTCTTCCGCGCTCATGCGCTCCGACAACGCGGTAAAGCCGACGATATCGGTGAACATCACCGTGGCCTCCCGGGCCCGCGAGCGGGTCGCATCCGCAAAACCACGCTGGATCAGCCTCCGAACGAGCTGCTTGGGAACGTAGATCGAGAACGTCCGGAGCCCGTCGACCATGGCGTTGAAGGCCCGCGCCTCGGTGTCCACCTCGTGGATCCGGCTCCCTGGAAGCTGGCGGACCGCATCCAGTTCCAGCCTGGCGATGCGTTCGGCTTCCGGCGCGATGCGACCGATGGCCCGCGCGATCCCGCGCGCGGTGAAGATCGCCACGATGACTGACGCGATGAGGAGCACGAGGCCGATCATGAACGACCCGCGCAGGCGGTGCACCTCGTCCATCACCTCGTAGGCCGGCCTGTACAGAACCGCGATCCAGGGCTCGGGGCCGTACCCCGTGATCGCCTGTGACATGACCACATAGCTCTCGTCGCCGGCCACGATGTTGCTGACCGAGACGCCGGCCAACTGGGCGCGGGAAAAGCCGCTGAGTTCGCGCCGCCCGGCAAACTGCTTGAGGACCGGATCGCGGCTGTCGGCCAGCGGAATGGTCGGCTGTTCCCGGGTCGGATTGAGCGCGACCGGCACGCCGGCAAGCGTGGTCTGCGCGAACAGGGTATTGTCGCCGTACAGAAGAGCGACCGCCCCGTCGTTCCGGCGTCCGACCTCCTCGACGATCTTCGAAAAGCCGGAGATGCTGACGGCGGCGACCACGTAGCCGTCGAGGCGCCCCTTGCGGCTGAGGGGAGCCGCCACGTTCATGTAGGTCTGCCCACCGACATTGAGCGGCGGTCCCCATCTCGGCGGATCGCCCAGCTTGACCGTGTCGAGCGCGTCTTCGACTTCCCGGGAAACGGAGTTCTCTCTGGAGGTGGTCTTGAAGCTCCCGTCCTCGTCCCGAAAGATCCCGGAGGCGGCGAAGTCGGTATCGTAGAAGACGATGGCCTGGATCGCGGGCGCGCCGGACAGCATCCCCTTCAGCAGCGCCTCACGGGTGTCGGTCGGCGTGACCTCGATGACGCCGTCGGCGTAGAAGCGGGTCAATTCCGAGACGGCCGGCTCCACGTTCTCCACCCGCCCGGTGATGCGCTCGGTGAGCGTCTCCATCACCAGGACGGCCTTGTCGTTGAGGAGCGTGAAGGTGTTCTGGAAATTGGCCGCGACGGTCAGGACCAGGACGCTCATCAGGGCGCAGGCGACCAGAAGCCCCGACGTGCCCGCCAGAAAGAGAGCAAGCGACATCCGCGGCCAGCGCCGGCGGTACGGATCGCGACCGGCTCGGCGTGCAGACGCCTCGGACTGCAGGGCGGGCGACGCCGGATCGCGAACCAGCACGGTTCCCCCTCCCCCGACGGAGGACTCGTCCGCCGCCTCGCGTCCGTTTCGTGTACGCCGAAATGTCCACACTCGCCCAGGCCGCCCCGCGCCTTGTTCCGATCACGATGGCCCCGCATCCGAGGCACATTTCCCGGCGTGCTCGCCCCATCACTGGTTCCCGCTCCGGATGTCGGGCCCTGAAGCCCGACGGCAGGATCACGTTGCCGGCACTATAGATGGGCAGGCAAAGGCGGCAAACACAGGTCCGGCGAGCAGCCCGGGCGCCAAAAGCGCTGCCGCGACACATCCGCTTCGTTTCGTTTGCCGGCGATCTGCTCTAGGGTCCCGGATCCGTTTCGCATGCCAGGACCGCCCCATGAAGACTGAGACCGGCCAGACCATCCGCCTCGACGACTACCGACCGACCGACTATGCCATCGAAACTGTCCGGCTCGATCTGAAGCTCGACCCCAAGCGCACCCAGGTCACCTCGACCCTGTCGCTGGCCGCCCGGGACGGCACCAGGGGCGGAACACCGCTCACCCTCGATGGCGATGCGCTGACCTTCGTCTTCGCCGAGCTGGACGGCAAGCCCCTGTCCCCGGACGACTACGTCGCCACGCCGGACGCCTTCACTCTGAAGCGCCCGCCGGAAGGCCTCTTCGAGCTGACCATCGGAACGGAGACCAACCCGGAGGGCAATTCGGCACTGATGGGGCTGTTCCGCTCCAGCGGGACCTACTGCACCCAGTGCGAACCGGAAGGCTTCCGCCGGATCACCTATTTCCTGGACCGGCCGGACGTCCTGTCCGTCTACACGACCCGGCTGGAGGGACCGAAGGATCAGGTTCCGGTCCTGCTGTCGAACGGCAACCCGATCGAGGAAGGCGAGCTCGCCGACGGCCACCACTATGCGGTCTGGCACGATCCCTATCCGAAGCCGAGCTATCTGTTCGCGGCGGTCGCGGGCAACCTGGCGCACATCTCCGACACCTTCGTCACGGCCTCGGGCCGCACCGTCGATCTGCGCATCTACGTGGAGCCCGGCAAGGAGGACCGGTGCCACTGGGCCATGGACAGCCTCAAGCGCTCCATGCGCTGGGACGAGGTCCGCTTCGGCCGGGAATACGACCTCGACATCTTCATGATCGTGGCCGTCTCCGACTTCAACATGGGTGCGATGGAGAACAAGGGCCTCAACGTCTTCAACGACAAGTACATCCTGGCCGACCCCACCACCGCCACCGACACCGACTACGCCGGCATCGAGAGCGTCATCGCCCACGAATACTTCCACAACTGGACGGGCGACCGGATCACCTGCCGCGACTGGTTCCAGCTTTGCCTGAAGGAAGGCCTGACGGTCTTCCGCGATCAGGAGTTCACGTCCGACGAACGCTCGCGGCCGGTCAAGCGGATCTCCGACGTGCGCACCCTGAAGGCGCATCAGTTCCCCGAGGACGCCGGTCCGCTCGCCCATCCGGTCCGCCCCCAGAGCTACCGCGAGATCAACAACTTCTATACGGCGACCGTCTACGAGAAGGGCGCCGAGATCGTCCGGATGCTGGCCACGCGCCTCGGCGAGGACGGTTTCCGCGCCGGCATGGATCTCTATTTCGAGCGCCACGACGGCGAAGCGGCCACCATCGAGGACTTCCTCGCCTGCTTTGCCGAGGCGACCGACACCGATCTCGATACCATGCTGCTGTGGTACAATCAGGCCGGCACTCCGACCGTCACCGCGACCAGCTCCTGGGACGCCGGCAGCAGCACCTTCACCCTGAAGCTGACCCAGAACACGCCCTCGACCCCCGGCCAGTCGGAAAAGGCGCCGATGCCGATCCCGATCCGGTTCGGCCTGGTCGGCCCGAACGGCGACGATATGGAGGTGGAGCGGATCGAAGGCGCCGAGGCCGCCGCCGATGTCCTCCTGCTCAGCGAGCACGAACAAACCGTGGTCTTCCACGGCATCGGCGCCCGGCCTGTCCCGTCGCTGCTGCGGGGCTTTTCCGCGCCCGTCCGTCTGGAGGCCGACACCGATACCGCCGACCTTTTGTTCCTGCTGGCCCACGACAGCGACCCGTTCAATCGCTGGAACGCGGCGCAGACGCTCGCCATGGATCACCTGAAGCGTTCGACCGAGGCGATCCGGCGTGGAGACACCCTCGCCGCCGACCCGGAGTTCATCAAGGCGCTCGAAACCGTCGCCACCGACACCGGGCTGGAACCGGCGTACCGGGCGCTCGCGCTGCAGCTTCCGGCCGAATCCGACGTCTTCCGGGAGATCGCGACCGACGTCGATCCGGCGGCCGTGTCAAAGGCGCGGACCACGCTGAAGGGTGAGATCGGCTCCGCCCTCGCCGGGACGATGCGCGACCTCTACGACACACTTCAGGATGACGGACCCTACCATCCCGATCCGGAGTCCACCGGGCGGAGGGCTCTCAGCGCCTGCGCGCTGGACTATCTGGTGGCGGGCGGGACCGACGGCGCCGAAGAGCTCGCCAAGACCCACTTCGACACCGCCCGCAACATGACCGACCGGCTCGCGGCCCTGTCCACGCTCGCCATGAACCGGCTGCCGTCGGCCGAACCGGCCCTTGAAGACTACGCGAAGATGTTCGAGGGCGACGCGCTCGCCATGGACAAGTGGCTGTCGATGCAGGCGATGATCCCCCAGCCGGACACCCTCGACCGGGTGCGTGAGCTGATGGATCACCCGGCGTTCTCGATCGCCAACCCGAACCGGGTGCGCGCCCTCATCGGCGCGTTCGCGACCGGCAATGCGACCGGCTTCCACCGCGCCGACGGAGCCGGCTACCATTTCATCGCGAACATCGTCATCGAGCTGGACCCGAAGAACCCTCAGGTCGCCGCCCGGCTGCTGGCCGCCTTCCGGTCCTGGCGCTCGCTCGAGGAAGGTCGTCGCACCCTCGCCCGGCAGGAGCTGGAGCGGGTCGCCGAGCGGGCCGACCTGTCCCGGGATTCCTCCGACATCGTCTCCCGAATGCTCGGCTGAATTCCCCCGTTCAAGCCGGCCCCGACGGCCCCCGCGCGCCACCGATCCGGCGCGCGGATTTTGCGTGCCGGATTCAGTGCTTACCGAAAATTAATCAAAACGCTGGACAACTGGATTCACGTCGATTCAAATGCAAATGATTCGGCGCTAGCAGGCGCGATTCAATAACGGAATCAAGCCACTTTCAGGGGATCTTGCCATGGCGCGCGCGGGGGCTTCCCACGCGACCATTCGACGTCGCTCGCACATTTCATGGCTGACGTCGGCAATTCAGGGCCGGCTGCGCAAGGCGCTGTCTCCAGAGCAGGCGAATGGGAGCGAACCGTCCGAGAAGCTGAGCGGCCACGTCCGGCTTCTCGCGGCCCCCGGCTATCATCAGCTCCTCGAGACCGAGCCGCTCTTCCGGCGGGCCATCCCCCTCCTCACCGTCGTGTTCGTGCTGGTTATCGCCGCCTACCGGACCGCCGTGATCGTATCCGACTACGAAGCCACGGAAGCCGCGGCCCGGTCCGATCTCGGCCTGATGGCGATGGCCATTTCCTCCGAGCTGTCGAATGAGCTTGAGGAGGAGGCGACACTCACCCGCGCCCGCGCCGCCGCGGCCCTTGCCGACGCCCTGCCGGCCGGCGCGACCCGGGCGGACCGTCAGATCGTCGTCGCCGATGCCGCCGAGACCATCCTGGCCACGGCGCCCTACCGGCCCGAGCTCATCGGCCAGTCGCTCACCGCCGTTCTGGGCAGCAACCAGCCCCTGACCACGTTCGGCGAGCGGGCCGGCGTCCTCGACATCACGCCGCACGGCCTCGACGACCACACCTACGCCACCGTGCATCACCTGCCCGACGACATCGGCATGGTCGCCCTCACCCAGCCGGTCGAATCCGTTTTCCTGCGCTGGCGCCAGGACCTGTCCGCCAACGTCACCCTGTTTGTCTGCACCTCGGGCGTCATCCTGGTGCTGGTCTATGCCTTCTACGCCCAGTCGACCCGGGCGCGCAGCGCCGACCGCATCTATGAGGCCACCCGCAGCCGGATCGACACGGCTCTCACGCGGGGCCGCTGCGGCCTGTTCGACTGGGATCTGGCGCGCGGCCGGATGTTCTGGACCGCCTCCATGTACCAGGTCCTCGGCATGCCGCCGAAAGACGACCTCCTGGGCTTCCGCGAAGTCGCCGCGCTGATCCATCCGGACGACGGCGATCTCTATGCCATCGCCGAAACCATGCTGGAAACCGAGACCTCGGTTCTCGACCGCGCCTTCCGCATGCGCCACGCGAACGGGAGCTGGATCTGGCTGCGCATCCGCGCCGAGCTCGTCACCGACGGTCCCCAGGAGATGCCGCACCTGATCGGCATCGCCCTCGACATCACCGAGCAGAAGCTGATGGCGGAGCGCTCCGCCACCGCCGACCTGCGCCTGCGCGACGCCATCGAGACGGTCTCCGAGGCCTTCGTGCTGTGGGACGCGGAAAACCGGCTGGTCATGTGCAATTCCAAGTATCAGCAGCTGCACAATCTGCCCGACGGGGCGATCCGGCCCGGCGCGCCCTACGCCACCATCATGCAGGCCGCCCGCCAGCCGATCGTCTCCAGCCAGACCCCGCCGGAGATGATCGAGACGGAGGAAGGCGCCCGCTCCTACGAGGCCGAACTCGGCGACGGACGCTGGCTGCAGATCAACGAGCGGCGCACCAAGGACGGCGGGTTCGTGTCCGTCGGTACCGACATTTCGGCGCTGAAGCGCCACGAGGAACGGCTGATGGACTCCGAGCGGCAGCTCCGGGCCACCGTCGTCGACCTCCGCCAGTCGCGCCAGAAGCTGGAAAGCCAGGCGCGCCAGCTGGTCGAGCTGGCCGAGAAATACGCCGAAGAGAAGACCCGCGCCGAGGAAGCCAACAAGGCAAAGTCCGAATTCCTGGCCAACATCTCCCACGAGCTGCGCACGCCGCTGAACGCCATCATCGGCTTCTCGGAGATCATGCAGCAGGGCATGTTCGGCGCGCTCGGGTCGGAGAAGTACGAGGAATACTGCAACGACATCCACCACTCCGGCACCTATCTGCTCGGCGTCATCAACGACATCCTCGACATGTCGCGGATTGAGGCCGGTCAGGTCGATCTTTCGGTGGAGGCCGTCGATCTGGAGGAGCTCGTCGGCGAGGCCACCCGCATCATGACGCCGACGGCGCGCGAGAAGGACATCGTGCTTGCCTCCTCCATCGCCCCGGAGATGTTCATCAACGTCGACCGGCGTGCGATGAAGCAGATCCTCCTGAATCTGATGTCGAATGCGGTGAAGTTCACCCCGGAAAACGGCCGCGTCACGGTCCGCGCCCGGCTTGAGCAGCACGCCATCATCGTCTCGGTGGAAGACACCGGCATCGGCATTCCCAAGCGCGAGGTGGAGCGGCTCGGACAGCCCTTCGTGCAGGTGGAGAACCAGTTCACCAAGACCCACCAGGGCTCGGGACTCGGCCTCGCCATCGCCCGCTCGCTGGTCGAGATGCACTCCGGCACCATGGATATCCAGTCGGAGATCGGCGAAGGAACGGTCGTCACCGTCCATCTGCCGCGCGAGCCCCAGGCCAAGCTGAGCTGATCCGGACCCTCCGGAGCCCATCCTCCCGCCGCAGTGCCCCAGTCGCACCAGGTTGCGAAACCGCAGCGCTGCGATCGATTGCCGTCGATCCAGCGTTTACAATGTCGGACCACGCTCCCAAATCCATCACACGAGTGCCGACACTACGATGAACACCGGATGAGGGATGGAAGAAGCATGACGGGCGCCCAGGCCCGGACCATCAATTTGGGTATCTATTCGGCCTTTTCGCGCATTCCGTGGCCCAAATCCTATTTCATGAAGATCCTGGCGGTGTGCTTCGTCGGGACGCACATCCCCCTTATCGTGACGGTGATCCTGGGTCTCTGGCTGGTGGACCTTTCCGGAGGCGCGAAGCTCGCGGTTCTCGGTCTGCTGCTGGTCGGAACCATCATCGGGACGGTCGCGACGATCGTCATCGTGCGCGGCATGCTCGCGCCTGTCGCCGCCATCGACCGGAACCTGACCCGATTTCGCGATTGCGACGAGTTCGACGAGCTGCCGCAGGTCGGCAATGACGAGCTGTCCGACCTCATGCAGACGGTGAACACCGTCGTGCGGCGGGTCACCCAGACCCGGAAAGAACTGGAAGCGCTCTCTTTTCAGGATGACCTTGTCGGCATCGGCAATCGCCGCTGGCTACTCGGGCGGGCGAGTGAGATCCTTTCGCGCAGCGAACAGAACTGGCGCCCGACCACCATCGCGCTGATCGACCTGGACGCCTTCAAGCACATCAACGACACCTGCGGACACAACGTCGGAGACGAGGTGCTCAAGGAGATCAGCGACATTCTCGCCGAGCAGTCCCGACCGACCGATCTCTTGGGGCGGATCGGCGGCGACGAGTTCTGCATCATCTTCCTGAAGTGCCGGGCCCAGGAGGCTGAAGCCGCGATCGACCGCATGCGCGCGGCCATCGAGACACGCGGGCTGTCGACTCGTTACGGAGTACCGGTGTCGATCTCCTGCGGGCTCACCGAGCGCCACGATTCAAAAGAGGATCTGGACGAGACCCTCGCCCGGGCCGACCGGGCGCTCTACGCCGCAAAGGCGGCCGGCCGCAACCGGACCCAGATCGCTCCGCCTGCCGCTACGTCCGCGACCTGAAGCCGGCGCCCGCGACTGCGCTCCACCGGGGCGTGCGTCGCTCCGACTGGGACAGACTGGACGTGAGATGCTCCGACGGTCGCCTGCATGGAGGCGATGCTGCACGTCCGTCCCCGGATATTCGTCGTCGCGGCATCTCGGACAGCATCTAATGTTCGACTAACGAACAAATGGGCGATAGTTTTCGGCGTCATCGGCGAACGCCCCGTTGGCGCGGGTCTTCGGCGGTGAAACGGTACGCTGCGTGCATCGGACAAGGTCCGATTTCTGGAAGATTTGGAGCTGTCATGAGGATGGAAGATCAGGCCGAGGGCGCGGAATCCGCAGACCGGGAACGCGCCGCAGAAGCCGTCCTGAAAGAGGTCGAAAGCCGCGGGCTGGAGACGATCCGCCTGGCCTTCGTCGACCAGCACGGCATCCTGCGCGGCAAGACGATCGTCGCTTCCGGCCTGGCATCGGCCATGCGCAGCGGCGTCGCGATCACCTCGACCTTGCTCCTGAAGGACACCTCCCATCGCACCGTCTTCCCGGTCTGGTCCGACAACATCGGCTTCGGCCCCGGCGTCCTCACCGGCGCAGGCGACGTGCTGATGGTTCCCGACCCGACCACGTTCCGGCTCTTGCCCTGGGCGCCGCACAGCGCGTCGATGCTGTGCGACATCACCTTCAAGGACCGCAGCCCGATGCCGTTCTCCACGCGCGGCCTGCTCAAGCGCGCGATTTCGGATCTGTCCGCCACGGGCCGGACCCTGATCTGCGGACTGGAGGTCGAGTTCTACGTCCTGAAGATCGAGAACGAGCGACTGGACCATTCCGACAGCGGCATGCCGGCTTCGCCGCCCGAAACCAGCCTCCTGTCTCACGGCTACCAGTATCTGACGGAGTCCCGCTACGACATCCTGGAAGAGGTCATGGACGATGTCCGCCGGAACGCCCAGGCCATGGGCCTGCCGGTGCGCTCCATGGAGGTCGAATTCGGTCCGAGCCAGTGCGAGTTCACCTTCGAGCCCGACACGCCGCTGGCCCACGCCGACAACATGGTCGTCTTCCGCTCGATGACCAAGGAAATCTGCCGACGGAAGGGGCTCCACGCCACGTTCATGTGCCGGCCCAAGCTCGACAACGCGATGCCGAGCGGCTGGCACCTCCACCAGTCGGTCGTGGATGCCGCAAGCGGCGAGAACCTCTTCATTCCCGGCGACGACGGCGCCCTGTCGCCGACCGCCAGCGGCTGGGTCGCGGGCCTTCTGGAACACGCCGAGGCGAGCTGCCTGTTCACCACGCCGACCGTCAACGGCTACAAGCGCTACCAGCCGAACCAGCTCGCGCCCGACCGGGTGCAGTGGGGCCGCGACAACAAGGGCGCCATGATCCGCGCTCTGATGGCGCCGGGCGACAAGGCGAGCCGCATCGAGAACCGGGTCGCGGAGCCGACCGCCAATCCGTATCTCTATTTCGCCTCCCAGATCCTGTCCGGCCTGGACGGGCTGGAGCGCGGCTTGACCGCCCCGCCGGCGGCCGAAAACCCCTATTCGAGCGACGCGCGGAAGCTGCCGATGAGCCTGATCGGCGCCATCGAGCGGTTCGAGGAGAGCGCGTTCTACCGCGACAAGCTCGGCGCCGACGTCGCGCGCTATTTCGCCACCATCAAGCGCGCCGAGTGGGAGCGCTACCACCTGACGGTCTCCGAATGGGAGCAGCGCGAATATTTCTCGCAGTTCTGAGCGGAGCGGCCGCGGCGGCTACGCTTCGTAGACCGTCCGGCCGCCGACCATCGTGCGGGTCGCGCGGATCGTGCTGAGGTCTTCGTCCGGCACGCTCAGGATATCGTCGGACAGCACCACGAGATCGGCCAGCTTGCCGGGCTCCAGCGACCCGACCCGGTCCTCGGCGAACGCGTAGCGGGCGGCCGCGCTCGTGTAGAGCCGGATCGCCTCTTCCCGGCTGATCGCCTGCTCCGCCCCGTAGAGGTCGCCGTTGACGTCGCGCCGGGTCACCATGAAGGCGATGTTGATGAACGGATCGAGATCGTTGATCGAGTAGTCGGTGCCCGCCCCCAGGAGATCGAGCCCCATGCGGTCGATCAGGGTGCGCATCGGAACGGCGCGATCGGCCGTCGCCTTGCCCAGGAAACGGGCCACGGCGGATGCCTTGTTCCAGAGGAAGGTCGGCTGCGCGTCGACCCGGACGCCGAGGCGCCTTGCCCGGTCCATCTGGTCGGGCTGCATCAGGCTGCCGTGGATCACGATGAAGCGCCGGTCCCGGATCGAGCGCTCCGCATCCGCCGCCTCGTAGGCGTCGAGCACCGCATCCACCGCGGCGTCTCCCACTGCGTGGATACCGACGCGCCAGTCGTTCCGGTTGGCCACCGCCACCAGATGCGTGAGCCGGGTCGGCTCGATCACCCAGACGCCATGGTAGTTCGGATCGTCGGGATAGGGATCGCGCATCGCCGCGGTGCGCAGCGTCATGCCGCCGTCCACCTGCAGCTTCACGCCGGAGAGGCTCAGCCACTCGTCGCCGAAATCGGAGGTCGCTCCGGTCAGCGTGAAGAACCGCTCCCACTCCGCATCCGTCAGGTTCGGATTGAGTTCGCCGGTCGGCGCAAACATCAGGCTCAGACGCAGCGTCTGCTCGCCGGCCCGGCGGATCGAATGGTAGTGGCGCACGTCGGTCGGGCTCACCGCGGCCGAGATCGCGCTGGTCAGCCCGAAGCCGTTGCAGTGGGCCTGGGCGTCGATGAGCATTTCGCGGCGCTGCTCCGGCGTCCACCCCGGGAAGGCGGCGAACACCAGCCGTTCCGCCGCTTCCTCCAGAACGCCGGTGGGCTCGCCGTCGCCATCGCGGTGGATCGTGCCGCCCTCAGGGTCCGGCGTGTCCCGGGTCACGCCCGAGGCCTCGAGCGCCAGGCTGTTCAGAAGGGAAAAGTGGCCGAGCGGCAGATGCACCGGGTTGTCCGGCGCAACCGTGTCCAGCTCCCTCGCCGTCAGAAAGCGCTTCTCGGCGAGCTGGGACTGGGGATGCCACATCTGCCCGACGATCCATTCGCCGGGGGCGCGCGTCTCCACGAACGCCTTCAGACGCGCCAGCGCCGCATCGACGCTGTCCACGCCCTTGAAGTCAACCGTGTGCCTGATGAGCCCGGCTTCCTCCACGTGGATGTGGGTGTCGATCAGCCCGGGCAGGACGGTGGCGCCGCTCAGATCCTCGCGGAGGGTCTCCGACCCGGCCAGGGCGAGCACCTCCTCGTCGCGTCCGGTGGCGACGATGCGGCCGCCCCGGATCGCCAACGCGCTGACGACGGAAAAGTCGGCATCGGAGGTGACGATCTTGGCGTTGTGGAGAATCCGGTCGGGATAAAGGGGCCCGTCCTGGCGCATGGCATGGCCTCGGAAACGATGGGCGGCGCCGGGATGTAAAGCCCCCAGCGCCGCAGAGACAGTCGGAAAATGCGGGTATCTCAGACGCCTTCGGGGCGCGGCATCGTGTTGCCGCACTTGCCGCAGGTGCGGGCCTCCTCGCTGTCGAAGAAGTTCGAATAGGCCTTCGACACGGGATCGGCGCGGTAATCGGAGACGACGAAGGTCTCCTCGTGCAGCAGCGCATCGCAGCTCGGGCAGTACCACTGGAACCGGTCCGCCTCGCCTTCCCGGCGCACACGCTCCGAGACGAGCAGGAACGCGTCCGGCGGGAAGCGCGGCGAATGCGGCATCCCGTGCGGCGTGAAGTTCAGGCCGCCCTCGGGGACGACCACGATTTCCTCGGACCCGTCTTCCTTGCGGATGTGCAGGTTCATCTGCCCCTTGATCATGTACATGATCTCGTCGGAGGGGTTGATGTGGAATTCGCTGCGGTATTCGCGGCCGCGGGCCACGAACGTCAGGGCGTCGGGCTCCTGCCACAGCACCTTGACCCGCTTGCCGGTCTCCGCGAGCTCCTTGACGGCCTCTTCCAGTTCGATAACCGGCGCTTTCGAGAGCGAACGTTCATAATACATCGCGATTGCCTCTCCTCATGTTGGGCGCTCCGCCGCCGATCGGGTGCCGGCGTCCGTTCGCTGCGGCTTGCGAAGCGCCGCTCTCCCCTCAGTCCAGATAGGCGACGCAGTCGATCTCGACGTTCACGCCCGCCCGGTGCGGCGTTCCGCCGATGCAGGTCCGCGTCACCTTCACCCCGTCCATGAAATCGCGGAAGACCTCGTTGAACACCGGGAAGTCGGCCACGTCGCGCAGACACACCCGCATGTTCACGACCTGCTCCATGGTCGCGCCGCCGGCCTCGAGCACGCTCGCCAGGTTCTTCAGCGTCCGCAGCGTCTGTTCGCGGATGTCGTCGGACACGACCTGCTTGGTTTCCGGGTCCAGCGGTCCCTGGCCGGACACGTAGAGAAAGCCGCCCGCCTTGATCGCCTGGGCGAGCGGCGAAGGCTTGCTCTGGTCGGTGAAGCCCGTGACCGGTGCCTTCTGCGACTGGATGATCTCTTTCGGCATCGTCTTCCTCCCGGGGGTGGGTCGGGATGGCGCGCATCCCGACCGGTCCGTGTCCCGCGCTACTGCTGTGACGGCTCGATCGTCTCGAACTCGACGTTGCCGAACTTGTCGCCGACCTGTTCCACCTTCCGCAGATAGATGTTCTGCACGATGTCGCGGGTCTCCGGATCGATGGAAATGGGACCGCGCGGGCTCTCCCATTCCATGCCCTTCATCGCCTCGACCAGGGCGGTGCCGTCAGTGTCGCCACCGGTTTTCTCCAAGGCCGCGTAGATCAGCGCCATCGCGTCATAGCCGCCGACGCCCATGATGCTCGGGTCGACGTCCGCGCCGGCCGCCTTGTGAAACTCCTCGACGAACCGCTTGTTCAGCTCGGAGTCGTGCATCATCGAGTAGTTGTAGGACGTGACGATGCCTTCGGCCGCGTCGCCGACCGCCGGCATGGACGGCTCGAAGGTGATGTCGCCGGTACCCGCCATAACGATCTCGTCCTCATCCAGACCCTTCTCGCGATAGGCCTTCAGGAAGCTGGCCATCACGTCGCCGGCATTGACGAAGGCGAAGATCGCGTCCGGCTGGGTGTCCTTCACCTTCTGCATGTAGGGGGCGAAGTCGACCGTCATCAGCGGCGTGCGGACGTTGCCGACCACCTCGCCCCCGGCCGCCGGGAAGGCCTCCAGGAAAGCCTTCTCCACGTCATGGCCGGGCCGGTAGTCGCCGACGATCAGGTAGGCCTTCTTGTGGCCCTGCTCGACCAGCCACTCGGCCATCGGCGGCACCAGGCTCGGCAGGCTGAACGAGACGCGCACCATGTAGTCCGACGCCTGGGTCAGCCCCTCGGCGGCCGCGTTCATGATCACCATCGGCACCTTCGCCTCGGTGGCGATCGGTGCGACCGCGGCCGCGTTCGGCGTGAAACCGAAGCCGGTCAGCACGTCGACCTTGTCGCGGACGATCAGCTCCTGGGCCAGACGCTTGGCCACGTCCGGGTTCGGTCCGCCCACGTCCTTGATGATGACCTCGACGGTCTTGCCCCCGGCCTCGGTGCCGTTGATGGCCTGATAGGCCTTCAGACCGCCCAGAAACTGCTCGCCGAACTGGGCGAACGGTCCCGACATCTCCCCGACGAGGCCGACCTTGACCGTATCCTGGGCGAGGCCCGCGCCGGTCCCCATAAGCACCACGGCCGCTGTTGCGGCAATCCGTGTGACGATCCGTTTCATGCCAACATCCTTCCCTCTGGCTGGCGTTTTGTCTTCCCGACCGGACCACCCCTCCCCCGGGCCGCTCGGCAAACTTCAATATGTCGGGCCGGGCGCGAACGTCCGGCCGGTTCAGCCGGCGTCGTTATCCGGCCTGGGTCCGGGCGGCGGCGTCGTTCGCCCCCTCGTCGGCGCCGCCCTCACCGACGCCGAGCAGACGTTCGATCGTCTCGTGGTCGCCGGCGAGGTCTTCCGAGCGCGCGGTGTGAACGATCTGCCCGCGCTCCAGCACGATGGCGTTCCGGCTGAGCGCCAGCGCGACGATCGGATGCTGTTCGACCACGATGCAGGTCAGCCCTTCGCTCTCCGACAGCGCGACCACGCGCGCGGAGAGATCCTCCACCACGATCGGCGCAAGGCCCTCCATCGGTTCGTCGAGAAGCAGGAGCCGCGGATTGGTCATCAGCGCCCGGCCGATCGCCAGCATCTGCTGTTCGCCGCCGGACAGCTGATTGCCATAGTTCCGGCGTCGTTCGCCCAGGCGCGGGAACGCCTCGTAAACGCGCTCCACCGTCCACTTGCCCGGCGTCGCGATGACGGTCAGGTGCTCTTCCACCGTCAGCGAGGGGAACACCTCGCGCTCCTGCGGCACCCAGCCGAGCCCCGCCTTGACCCGCGCATGGGGCGGCAGGCGGGTGATGTCCCGCCCGGCGAGCGTGATCTTGCCCTTGTGCAGCCGGGTGTTGCCCATGATCGTCTCGAGCAGCGTCGTCTTGCCGACGCCGTTGCGGCCGAGCACGGCGAGGCTTTCGCCGGACGCGATCGCGAGCGAGACCCCATCCAGCGCAACCCCGTCGCCGTAGCCGGCCGTCAGGTTTTCAAGCCGCAGAAGCTCAGTCGTCGATCCCTCAGACATGGGCGCCTCCAAGATAGGCGGCCCGCACCTCTTCGTTCGCGCGGATCTCGTCGGGCGTGCCTTCGGTCAGGATCGCACCCGACGTCAGCACCACGATCCGACGCGCGAAGCGAAAAACGAGCTGCATGTCGTGCTCGATGAACAGCACGGAGATGTCGTCCGGGAGCGCATCCACCACCTCGAACACCTCGCGGCTTTCACCGGCGGGAATGCCGGCCGCCGGCTCGTCCAGAAGCAGGATGCGCGGCTTGGCTGCGAGCGCGAGCGCGATCTCCAGAAGACGCTGCTTGCCGTAGGCGAGCTCGTTGGTCGGCGTCCGGGCGTGTTCGATCAGCCGGAGCTGCGTGAGGAGCGCCTCCGCCTCGTCGCGGATCGCGCCGAAGCCGCCGAGCCGGCGCCACCAGATCCCGCCCTTGTCCTCGCGTTCGGCGATCGCAAGGCTCACCGATTCCAGCGGAGTGAGGTGCGGAAAGAGCGTGTTGATCTGGAACGTCCGGGTGAGGCCCAGCTTGGTCCGCGCGCGGGTATCGAGCCGGGTCACGTCCTTGTCGCCGATCCGGATGGTCCCGGCCGTCGGCTTCAGGGTGCCGGTGAGCAGATTGACGAAGGTGGTCTTGCCGGCCCCGTTCGGCCCGATCAGCGCGGAGCGCGCGCCGACCGGCAGATCGAGGGTGACATTGTTCACGGCCACGATGCCGCCGAAGGCGACGGTCAGGCCGGAGACGCTGAGGGCCGGTGTCGCGCTCATGTCCGATCCGTCCTTACGAAGCGCGACAGCCCGCCGAGGATGCCGCCGGAGCCGATCATCACGATCGCCATCAGGAACAGCCCGAGCCAGAACATCCAGTATTCGGGGCTCAGGTCGGCGAAGACGTCGTGGACGACCATGTAGACGATGGCGCCGATGATGCCGCCATAAAGCCGGCCGGTTCCGCCGAGCACCAGGATGATCAGAACCATGGCCGACCGGTCGATGCTGAGCGTGTCCAGTCCGACGAACTCCGTGGTCTGGGCGAGAAGCGCGCCGGCGACGCCGGCAAGGGCGGCGGAGACCGCGTAGGCGAACCTGAGCCGGCGCGAGACCGGCGAGCCCAACGCATGCATCCGCTTGCGGTTGCCGTGGATGCCCTTCAGCGCCAGCCCGAACGGCGACTGCAGCAGGCGGCGCACCAGCAGGAAGCACAAAAGCACCACCACGAACGCGTAGATGAACGCGGTCTTGCCCCACAGGTCGAAGCTGAACATGCCGAAGATCGGCCACATCGAAATGCCCTGCAGCCCGTCCGACCCGCCGGTGATCGACGTCGCCTGGTTCGCCACCTCCGCGAAGATCGCGCCGACCGCGATCGTCACCATCAACTGGGTCAACTCCGTCGCGTTCACCACCAGGACGCTGAGCACGTAGGCGATCAGGCCGCACAGCAGGAAGGCGAGGACAAGCCCGGACAGGGGCTCCGCCCATCCCGCCTTCGCCAGAAGTCCGGCCGCGTAGGCGCCGAGGCCGAAGAAGACCGCGTGCCCCAGCGTGAGGATGCCCGCATAGCCGAGGGCGATGTCCAGCGAGATCGCGAACAGGGCGGCGATCAGGATCTGGGTCAGGAGATAGAGCCGGTCGGGAAAGATGAAGAAGCAGGCGGCGAGCGTCAGCCAGAAGGCGATTTCCAGCGCGTGCAGTTGCCAGCGGGACAGGGTGAGCTTCATCAATGCGCTCCCTGCTTGACCACCAGCCCGCGCGGGCGCGCCAGAAGCAGCCCGAGCATCAGCAGATAGATGAGGAACCCGCCGCTTTCGGGGATGTAGTACTTGCCCGCGACGTCGCCGACGCCGACCAGCAGCGCGGCCAGGAACGGCCCGGTGATGGTCCCTGCCCCACCGACGCACACGACCATCAGGAAGTAGACCATGTACTTCAGCGGAAAGATCGGGTTGAGGGTCAGCATGCCGAGCGACAGGGCGCCACCGAAGCCGGCAAGGCCGCAGCCGAAGGTGAAGGTCAGCAGAAAGAGCCGGTCGACGTTGATGCCCGAGCCCTGGGCAACGCGCTGGTTGTCCACGGACGCCCGGATCATCGCCCCGAACCGGGTCCGGTTGAGACCCAGAAGCAGGCCGCCGACGACGATCACCCCGACCACGATCAGAAACAGCCGGTAGCGGCTGACGTCGGTTCCGAACAGCGCGACGTTGCCGTCCAGATAGGACGGCATGACGAAGCGCTGCATCGTCGGCCCGAAGAAGAAGGTGACGGTCGCGATGGAGGCGAACACGAGCCCGATCGTGAACAGGACCTGATCGAGCGGATGGGAGCGGTAGAGCCGGCGGATGAAGAAGAACTCCATGACGCCGCCGGTCACCGCGCCGGCCAGGAAGCCGGCCGCCAGGCCGACCGGAAACGGCGCCCCGTAGTCGTTCATCAGCACGGCCGCGGCATAGCCGCCGGCCATGGCGAACGCGCCGTGGGCGAGATTGACGAAGTTCATCAGCCCCATCGTGACCGACAGGCCGACGCTGATGAGAAACAGAAGTGCGCCGAACGCCAGGCCGTCGAAAACGACGATTCCCATACTCTGTAAGCCTCCGGAAACCGGCCGGACCGGGCGCAGCAGCTGACTGCAGCACCCGGCCAGAGAGAACGCTGTTACCAAACGTGCACCGGGCGCCGTTGCCGGCGCCCGGGCTCACTGCGACCTATTCCTTACCCTGATCCACGACCATCGGCATCGTCTGGAACTCGATGTTGTAAAGCCCCTCGCCGGTGTCCTTGGTCTCGCGGATATAGATGTTCTGGACGATGTCGCGGTCCTCCGAGCTGATCTCGATCGGGCCGCGCGGGCTCTCGAAGGTCATGCCCGTAAGGAGCTCCATCACCTTCTCGCCATTGGAAACGTCGCCGCCAAGGTCCTCGGTGACCTTGTAGATCGCCGCCAGCCCGTCATAGGCCGCAACGGCCATGAAGTTCGGACGGGTGTCCGGGTCGATTTCGGCATAGGTCTCCACGAACGCCTTGTTCAGCTCGCTGTCGTGGGCGGCGGAATAGTGGGCCGACGTGATCAGACCCACGGCGTCCTCGCCCATGGAGTCCAGCGAATGGTCGTCGACCAGATCGCTGGTGCCGAGCGCGCGGATGCCGGCTTCCTCGAGGCCGCGCTCGCGGTAGGACTTGAGCATCGTGTTCGCCAGCTCGCCCGACGGGAACCACATGAACACCGCGTCCGGCTGGGCGTCCTTGATGCGCTGCATGTACGGACCGAAGTCCGGGCTGGACAGCGGCACGCCGATCTCGCCCACGATCTCGCCGCCCTCGGCGGTGAAGATCTTCTTGAACTGCTTGTTGGCGTCCTGGCCCGGCGCGTAGTCGGCGTAGAGCGTGTAGACCTTCTGAATGTCCTGCTCGTTCGCCCACTTGGCGATACCGTAGGCATGCTGGGCGAGCGTCATCGAGACGCGGGCGATGTAGGGCGACTTCAGCGGGATCGTCGACGAGGCCGCGTTGAAAATGATCAGAGGCGTCTCGGATTCGGTTGCCAGCGGCGCGGCGGCGAAGGCGTTCGGGCTGAAGCCGTAGCCCACCAGGAAGTCGACCTTGTCGCGGACGATCAGCTCCTGGGTCAGCCGCTTGGCGACATCCGGGTTCGGGCCGCCGGAATCCTTCACGATGATCTCGATCGGGCGATCGGCGACGCTGTCGCCGTGCTGCGCCATGTAGGTCTTCATCCCGTTCATCATCTGAAGCCCGTATTCGGCCTGGGCACCGGACATCGGCGCGACAAAACCGAGCTTCAGGGGCTCCGCGGCGGCCGCGGATCCGGCGAAGATCGCCGTTGCCAAAAGGGTCGCTGCAAGTCTTGACATGATTTTCTCCTCTGGATACCGAGCCGGACTTCGTCCGGTCCTTGAGGCTCGGGGAACGATACGATGGAAAATTTCGATTTTAAAACCGAAAATCGATTAGATCCGGCCCTTGTGGCCGGGACGGCGTGCGGGTCGCTGGATCTCAGCAAGTCCCGTGCCGCTCCCTCCCCAGCCCTCCCGTGAAATCTGGCCGCACCCCGTCTGCTGCCGCAGGTTGCGGACACTGAAAATTTCACGGAATTTCGAATTCATGCCGCGCCGATCGGCGCGGCCCATCAACTGACCGACCGGAGCTTGGGCGCCCCGTCTTCGTCCCCGGCCTGTTCCTCCGGCGCGGCGGCCATCCAAGGCGCCCCGCGGCGCCGGCTGACATCGACCTCCATCCAGTAGGTCTCCCAGCCGTTGGTCGGCCCGATGCCGTCCATGGTCGCCGGGCCCTGGACGCTGCGCGCCTCCGGCTCCTCCAGCACCATAAGCGGCGTTTCGCCGTTGCCGACCTTCTCGATCTCCTTCCGCAGCAGACGCCGGTACTGGATGATCGCCTTGTCGGACTGGCCGAGATGCTCGCGGGTGCGGTCCTGGATCGGCCCCATCGATTCGACCGCCCACTGGTCGTGGACGTTGATGTCCGCGCCCATGCCCGTATAGGTCTCGTGGGCCTGCTCGTGCGGGTCGAACCCGTAGTCGTTCGACTTGTTGCGGCGCGAGCGGTACTCCGGCGGCTCGATCAGCTCCAGCCGCTGCTCGCGCATCTTCTCCTTGTCGACCGCGCCGGTGTAACTGGTGAACACCGAGAACCAGTAGCAGTGGGTGTCGTCCACGGGGACGTGCCACTGGGTGATCGTCATCTCCTGGCTCAGCGGAATGACGATCCCGTGCGGGAAGATCTGGTTGGTCACGCGGACGTGGGTCCGCTCTTCGTCGAGCTGGCGCAGCGCGATCAGCCGCAGACCGTATTCGGTGTGCTCGACATTGATGATCGGCCGGTCGTACTCGCGCAGGATCTTCGTCATCGGCAGCTCGGTGCCGGAAGACGCCCCGCGGAACTGCTTGCCGTAGGACTGGCGGACGTCCTCGTCCTCGAAGAAGCGGTGCAGGAAGGACGCGTGGGCCGGATCGATGCCGACCTCCATGGCCTGCAGCCAGTTGCAGTCCCACAGACCCTTGAACGCGAAGACGTGGGTGTCCGGCGCGACGAAACAGTCGAGCTGCGGAAACGCCGGCGGCTCGCCCTCGCCGAGATAGGCCCACAGAATGCCGGCGCGCTCGACGACCGGGAACGCGCGCTGCTTGATGTTTTCGCACATCCGCGACTTGGCCGGCTCCGCCGGGGTCTCCAGGCAGTTGCCTTCCACATCGAACAGCCAGCCATGGAACGAACAGCGCAGGCCGCCGCCTTCCAGGCGACCGAACGCAAGGTCGGCGCCGCGATGCGGACAATCCCGGTCCAGAAGCCCGTAGCGCCCCTCTTCGTCACGAAACAGAACGAAGTCCTCGCCGAGAAGCCGCACCTTGCGCAGCGGACGCTCGTCGTCCAGCTCCACCGCGAGCGCGGCCGGCTGCCAGTACTGGCGCATGAGCTTGCCGCAGGGCTCGTTCGGCCCGATGCGGGTGATGAGGTCGTTCATCTCCTGGCTCATCATGGCGCCATTCCTCCACGTTTCAGATTTGGGCGAGGCCCTCGGCACGGGGTGCCGTGCCCCAACGCACTCGGCCGGCTCGGGCCATCGATTTGTTCGTTCAACGAACGTCTGTGCGAATTCTAAAACAGGTGTGGCCGTGCGCAAGCCCTCTTTTTGAGCAGCTCCAGCCTATAACCGCCTCAGATGGCCATGGACCGCAGCGGTCCGGCCTGCGGAAATCCGCCGTCCGATGCTTCTGCGGGTGGCGCATTCCGTCGCCGATGGTGCATAGAAGACCGGTGCTGCTGCACAGTCGTCCCGCTGTTCCTGCGGCGGGAGCCAGCCTGTCGAAGGATCAGATGCCGCGCGTGAATCGCACAGAGGAGCAGCTCGAAGCCCGCCGCAAGGATCCCGACTTCGTCGAGAGCCTGGATCGCGGTCTTCGGGTCATCGAGGCGTTCGGGCGCGGCCCAGGCCCCACGACCCTCAGCGACATCGCGAAGGCGGCCGACCTGTCCCGGGCTACGGCGCGGCGCATCCTGATCACGCTCCAGCGCTGCGGCTACGTGCGCGGCGACGGGAAATATTTCGAGCTTTGCCCCTCGGTGCTGCGGCTGGCCTCCGGCTATCTGTCGTCCAACCAGATCGTCTCGGTGCTGCAGCCGGTGATGGACGAGGTCGCCGCGGAGGCGCGGGAGGTCTGTTCGCTGGCCATCGCCGACGGCGACGAGGCCGTCTTCATTGCCCGGGCGAGCCCGGCCCGGGTGTTTTCCGGCGGCATCGACGTGGGCTACCGGCTGCCCCTCTTCTGCACCTCCGTCGGACGGGTGCTTCTGGGCGGCTACGACGACGACGCCCTGCGCGACAGGCTCGACGCCATGGAGATCGAGAAGCAGACGGAGTTCACCGTCACCGACCGCCGGTCCCTGTTCGAGACGATCGTCGCCGACCGGGAGCGCGGCTATTCGCTGGCCGATCAGGAGGCCGAGGACGGCTTCCGCTCCCTGTCCGTCCCGGTCAGGCGCTATGACGACAGGATCGTCGCCGCCATGAACATCGGCGGCCACGTCGACCGGCTTTCCACGACGGATCTTCTGGATCGGTTCCTGCCGATCCTGAAGAAGGCAGCCGGATCCGTCAGCCGCCAGCTCGTCTAGCTCAGACGACCGGGCTCTCCCCGTCGCGACCCGCGGTCAAGCTTGGCCCGATTTTCTCAGCCCAGATCTTCGATCAGGACGAACCGCTCCCAGACGATCGGCATGTCCGGGGAGAACCCGCCATTGCGCTCGAAATAGGCGCGATGACCTTCGCGCCAGCCCTCGAGGCTGTCGTCCTCGCCCTCGGCGAGCGCCATCGCTTCGGTCACCTCGTCGAACCGGCACTGGACCAGTTCGACCGTCTCGATGACCACCGCCGGCGTGCCGTCCCATTTCAGCGCGATGTCCCGCCGGCCGATCGCCGGCATGGGCTCGCCGTTCTCGAACTCCCGCAGCGCACCGCAGGTCGCGACCTTCTTTCCCGCACGCACCAGGGACAGCAGCGTTTCGCACAGTTCGGCACTGTCGCCGAACCGGAACGTCTCGGCCGTCGGATAGCGCCGTTTGAGCGCCTCCAACTCATCGGAGTTCATGGGGATACCCGCGCGTCCTTCCACGCTTTGCGGCAGATCCGGATGCCCGTTCGCGGGACCGGCGCTCACGACCCCTCGGCAGGAACGGCCTTGGCCCCGTCCACCGACGCGTGCAGATGAGCGATCAGGTCGTCGGGAAGCCGCAGCCGGGCAGCGAGCATAGCCAGATAGCCCTTCTCCGCCGGGTTCGCCTCATCGATGATCAGAAGCGACGCGGCATAGATCTCCGCTGCGATTTCCTGATTGGTCGCCGGCTTGGCGACGGCGTCCACGTCGAGGGGCGCGCGCAGCTCGTCCATCACGAAGGCCTTGGCCTCGGTGTCCAGATCCACCTGATCGAGAAACCCGAAGATGCGCGACTGCTCTTCCTGGTCGATATGGCCGTCCGCCTTGGCGGCCGCGATCGTCGCGCGCAGCAGCGCCAGGCTCAGCTCGCTCTGTTCGCCCGGATCGGCGTGTCCGGCGAAGGCGGAGTTGTCCGGCGGCGGAGGCGGCGTCGGGGTCGCCGCGGCTTCGGCCTGGGTCGCGCCGACCGACTTGCCGCTCTGCCAGTCGGAATAGGCCTTGTAGGCCAGCCCGCCGAGGGCTGCGAGCGCGCCGTACTTGACCACGCTGCCGGCCATCTTGCGGCTCTTCTTGTTGGTCATCAGCAGGGTGACCAGGCCACCGGCCGCCGCTCCGCCGAGCGCACCGCTGTTGAGCACGCGCCCGACCAGATCGCCGCCGGGCACGTTCTGCAGATTGGCAGCCGGGCCGCTGGATTGTCCGCCGGACTGAGGCGGCTGACCCTGCTGCGTCTGCGGCAGCCGGTTCTGACCCAGCGCGTCGGATATCCCGCCGGCTCCCAGGAACTGATCCAGAAGCTTGCGCGTGTCGAACATTCTATCCTCCCGGGAGACCAGCCGAACAAAAACCTTGCCGCATATAGGTGGCGGAAGGTCCGGCCCCAAGACGGGAGAGGCGCCGCGATCGCCGGGAGAACGCAAAAAAGGAAGAGCCGTCCGGCGCAACCGGCCCTGCCTTTCCCGGCCGTCAGTCCATCATGCGCGCGAGGTTCGCAACGATGTGATCCAGCGAATCCGCAAGCTGCTCGACGTCCCTCTCGCTCAGCCCCTCCGTGAGGCGGTTCTCGTGCTCCCGGGCGGCCTTGCGCAGTGTCCGCACGGTCCGCTGACCCTCCACGGTCAGCCAGATCCCGTTGACCCGGCGATCGGTCTCCGACGCCCGCCGCTCGACGAGGCCGTCCGCCTGAAGCTGATCGATGATGGTGACGAGACTGGACCGGCGCAGGGCGACCGCCTCCGCGAGCCGGCTCTGGGGCTGTCCGGGATGCGCCTCGATCACGCTGAGCAGCCCGAGATAGCGCGGCGCCCGCCCCTCGTCGGCCATCCGCTCCTCGAACGCGCGATAGGCGAGGATCTGCGCAAGACGGATCTTGTAGCTGATCCACCGGT
Source organism: Amorphus orientalis (assembly GCF_030814015.1). Lineage (NCBI taxonomy): Bacteria > Pseudomonadati > Pseudomonadota > Alphaproteobacteria > Hyphomicrobiales > Amorphaceae > Amorphus > Amorphus orientalis. Next base: position 1,285,765 of record NZ_JAUSUL010000001.1, on the reverse strand, counting down.
CGACCTTGCCGGCCGACAACCGCGTTTCGACCTCGCTCTCCATGTGCCCGATGCCTCGCTTGACCGCCGGTTTGAAATTGATATTGTTCGACATCGGACAAACTGTCCGCAAACAAAAAACAGCATTACAGGTCCGGACTTCGGCGGCAAGTCCGGGAGGAAACGGTCGACATTCGGGAGGAGCGTGGCCGATGGCCATGGTGAGCGGGCAGTCCCATTGGCTGCCGGACGACGAAGGAGTTGCGCTCCGCGAGACCACGCTCGGACACCTCTTGTCCGAACAGGCCCGCCGCGTGCCCGACCGCCCGGCGATCATCTTCGACGAGCCCGACGCAGACCTTCAGGTCAACTGGACCTATGCCGATCTCGACCGGCATGTCGACCAGCTTTCCAAGGCGCTGATCGCCATCGGCGTCAAGCCGGCCGACCGCGTTGCGGTCCTGTCGCCCAACCGGCCGGAATGGGTGCTGTTCGAATACGCGCTCGCGCGCATCGGCGCCATCCTCGTCACCGTCAATCCCGCCTTCCGCAAGCTCGAGCTCGACTATCTTTTGACCCAGGGCCGCATCAGCGTGCTGGTCAGCGTCGGCGAGTTCCGTGGCTTCGATCTTGCCGGCATGCTGTCGGAGATGATCCCGGACCTGGTCTCCGCCATCGACGGAGAGCGCAAGGGCGGAGACGCCTATCTCGACCTGCGCCGCGTGATCGCGCTCGGCCGTACCCCGATCATCGGCGCCCTGTCCTTCGCCGACCTTCTGAAGAAGGCGGCCACCGTGAGCGACGCGGTGCTTGCGGACCGTGCCGCCCGCGTGACGCCGGACGACGTGGTCCAGATCCAGTACACCAGCGGCACCACCGGCAATCCGAAAGGCGCGATGCTCACCCACCGGGGCACCGTCAACAACGCGCTTCTGGCGACCGCGCGCGCCGGCTACCGGGAGACCGACGTGATGGTCTCCGCGATGCCGTTCTTCCACACCGCCGGCTGCGTCTGCAACGTCATGGGCATGGTCGCCGTCGGCGGCTGCCTGGTCCCGCTCAGCGGCTTCGACGCCGCCACCATGCTGGACCTGATGGAGCGCTATCGCGGCACGCTGACCAACGGCGTGCCGACCATGTATATCCGCCTGCTCCAGGACCCGAAATTCGTCGCCGGCGAGCGCGACATCTCCTCCTACCGCATCGCCTATATCGGCGGCACCTCGATCCCGCCGAGCCTGATGGTTGAGGTCAAGGAGAAGATGGGCGCCGACCCCTGCCTGATCATGGGCATGACGGAATGCAGCCCGATCATCACCCAGACCGTTCCGACCGATCCGCTTGAGAAGAAGGTCGCCACGGCCGGCGTACCCCTGCCCCACACCGAGGTGCGCGTCGTCGATCCGGACACGAGCGCCATCGTGCCGACCGGCCGCGAGGGCGAGCTGCAGATCCGCGGATACCTGGTCATGGCCGGCTATTTCGAGATGCCGGAGAAGACGGCCGAAACCATCGATCCGGACGGCTGGCTGAAGAGCGGCGATCTCGCCGTGCTCGACGAAGGCGGCTATCTGCGCATCGTCGGGCGGATCAAGGACATGCTGATCCGCGGCGGCGAGAACATCTATCCGGTCGAGATCGAGGAAGCGCTCCTCAACCATCCCGACATCGCCGAAGCCCAGGTGGTCGGCGTGCCCGACGACGAATACGGCGAGGAGATCTTCGCCTTCGTGGTTCCGCGCGACGGCCGCACCATCGACACCGATGCCGTGCGCGCGTGGTGCCGCTCCAATATGGCCCGGCACAAGCTGCCGCGCTATCTGGCGGCGATCGAGGCCATGCCGCAGACCGCGAACGGAAAGGTGCGCAAGGTGGAGCTCCGCCAGAAGGCCGCCGACATCATCAAGGCAGGCACGGCATGAACGGACCCGAGGCCGCGGCGCCCCACCTGCTCGCCGAACGCAGGGGCCGGATCTTCCTGCTGACCCTCAACCGGCCGGCCGCGCGCAACGCGATCAGCCCGGAAATGGCGTGCCGCCTCTCCGACGCGTACGAGACCTTCGCCGAGGACGACGAGCTGCGCGTCATGGTTCTGGTCGGCGCGGGAGACAAGGCGTTCTGCTCCGGCGGCGATCTCGCCCTGACCCTGCCGCTTCTGACCGGCGCGCGCGAGCCCGAGGACGACTGGGACCGCCGGGTCCTCGACGATCCCTCGGTGATGAACCGTTCGGCGCTCCGCCACCATGCGCTCGACAAGCCGATCATCGCCGCCATCAACGGCCCGTGCCTGGCCGGCGGCATGGAAACCATGCTGGCGACCGACATCCGGATCGCCTCCGAGACCGCCGTCTTCGGCCTGCCCGAAGCCAAGCGCGGTCTCATTCCCTTCGCCGGCTCCCTCGTCCGCCTGCCCCGTCAGGTCCCCCAGGCCATGGCCATGGAGATCCTGCTCACCGGCGACTTCATCGACGCACGGCGGGCTTACGACATGGGTCTGATCAATCGCGTCGTGCCCCAGGACGAGGTGCTTGCGACCGCGCTCGACATGGCTGGGCGGATCGCGGCGAATGGCCCGGTCGCGGTGCAGGCCATCAAGCGCACCGTCCGGCTGGCCTCCGGCGCATCCCTGTCGGAAGGCTTCGCCCACGAGGACGAAGCCAAGGCGACCGTGATGGCATCGGAGGACGCGCGCGAAGGTCCCCGCGCCTTCATGGAGAAACGCCCAGCGAGGTTCGTCGGCCGATGACAGACAACACCTCGATCAGGCTGGACGGACGGGTGGCCGTCATCACCGGCGCCGGGCGCGGAATCGGGCGTTCCGCCGCCCTCGCCATGGGCCGCGCCGGCGCGGCGATCGTCGTCAACGACGTCGACCAGCCGGCAGCAGAAGCCGTCGCCGCCGAAATCCGCGAGGCCGGCGGCCGGGCCGCTGTGGCGATCGCGGCGATCGGCTCCGCAGAGGCCGCCGATTTCTGCGTTGCGACCGCGCTGGAGACCTTCGGACGCCTCGACGTCATGGCCTGCAACGCGGGCATCCTGCGCGACCGGGTGCTCTGGAACACCACCGACGAGGACTTCGACGCCGTCATAAACACCCATCTGCGCGGCACGTTCACCTGCGCCCGTGCGGCCGCGAAACAGTTCCGCGCGGCGGGCGAAGGCGGCCGGCTGATCCTCGTGTCGTCGCTCGCCGGCCAGCGCGGCAATTTCGGACAGACCGCCTATTCGGCCGCGAAGGCGGGCATCGCCGCGATGGCCCGTACCTGGTCGATGGAGCTGGCCCGCGCCGGGGTCACCGTGAATGCGATCGTGCCCAACGCCATGACCGCAATGACCGCCACGATCCCCGCCCTTGAACCCTATGCGGAGATGACCGAGCGCGGCGACCCCCTTCCGGCCCACGTGCGCCAGGACCTCGGGATCGGCGGACCGGAAGACGTCGCCCCGCTGTTCGTGTATCTGGCCTCGGAGCGCTCGTCGGAAACGACGGGACAATGCATCGGAATCGGCGGAGACAGGCTTGCCATCTGGGCCCATCCCGTCGAGGCTCTGCACCAACTCAGCGACGGTGGCTGGAGCGCCGAAGACTTGGCGGAGGCTATCGAGGGTCCCCTTGCGGGCGCCCGGCAATCCGTCGGAATTGAGTTCAACTGAGGCCGCTCGACCACGACGGCCATTATGGGAGGAGTAAGCATGAAGACGTTTGCAATTGGAGCGGCCGCGCTGGTCGCATCGGTCGTCACCGCCGGCGCGCAGGAGACCACCCTGCGCCTGTCGCACTGGGTTCCCGCGACCCATCCGGTGCAGACGACCGGCATCGAGCCCTGGGCGGAATCGATCTCCGAGGCGTCCAACGGCGAGATCGCGATCCAGATCTTCCCGGCCCAGCAGCTGGGCGCCGCTCCGGATCACTACGACATGGTGCGCGACGGCATCGTCGACATCGCCTGGGTCAATCCGGGCTACAATGCCGGCCGCTTCCCGATCTTCGAGCTGACCGGCGTGCCGTTCGAATCGACCTCGGGCACCAAGGGCGCCAAGGCGATTCACGAGTGGTACAAGGGCGAGTATTCCGAGAAGGAGATGGGCGACGTCTATTTCTGCCTCGTGAACCCGCACGACACCGGGCGATTCCACTCCAAGGACCCGGTCAAGGTGCCCTCCGACGTCGACGGTCTGAACGTTCGGCCGGCCCACGCCACGATGGCGCGCTTCATCAACAGCCTCGGCGGCTCCTCGGTCCAGGTGCCGGCTCCGGAGGCGCGTGAGGCGCTCGCACGCGGCACGGCCGACGCGATCACCTTCCCCTACGAGTCGATCACGCTCTTCGGCATCGACAAGATCACCAAATTCCACAACGACATGCCGTTCTACATGTCGGCCCAGCTTCTGCTGATCAACAAGAACGCCTACGAGCGGCTGTCCGACGAAGGCAAGCAGGTGATCGACGATCACTGCACCCCGGAGTGGTCGGAGCAGTTCTCTCTCGGCTGGACCAAGGCGGCCGAAGACGTGCGTCAGGAGCTGATCGACAATCCGGAGCACGAGGTCTACCAGCCGACCGAGGAAGAGGTCGAGCTGTGGCGCGAGGCTGCCAAGCCGGTGATGGAAGCCTGGAAGAAGGACGCGGCTGCCTCCGGCGTCGATGCCGACGAGGTTCTGGCCAACTACCGCAAGGCGCTGGAAGCCAACGACACCAAGTACTGATCGCGTTCGACCGGGCACGCGCCACCGCGTGTCCGGATCCTCTGTCGTGCAACGACGCGTGTCTGCCCGATGGCCCGGCAGGGCTGTCGGGCAGCCGTGTGTTTTCCCCTAGAAGGTTCGACCCATGCTGGATCGTCCCCCCTCAGAGCGGATCGTCGTCTTCGTCGAGCGTGTTGCCGCGATCATGCTCGGCCTCGTCACGCTGCTGGTCGCGGCATCGGCCTTCGGCCGCTACGCCTTCACCGCTCCGGTGCCCGATGCCTTCGACATCTCGCGCCTCGCCCTCGCGGTGGCGGTCGCCTGGGGCTTCGCTTCGCTCGGCTTCCGGGGCAGCCACATCAAGGTCGACCTTCTGGCCCAGGCCCTCAGCCCGTCCGTGGTCCGTATCCTCGACCTGATCGCCTGGACGGTGCTCCTGGTCTTCACGATCGGGCTCGTCTGGAAGCTCGGCGGGCGCGTTGTGTCCCAGTTTCCCGGCGGCGAGAAGACCATGGACCTCCGCCTTCCTCACTGGCCGTTCCTCTCGCTGCTCGTGGCGGGTTTCGTCATGGCCATTGCGATGACCCTGATCCGGATGTGGCGCATGCTGGTGCGCGGCGAAAGCCTCGAACCGCACGAGACGCTCACGGACGACGAGAACCACGGTGCCGCTCATGAGTGACTGGATCACGTTCGGGGGCTTCATCGCCCTCTTCGGGATGATGCTGATCCGCGTGCCGATCGGCATCGCCATGGGTGTGGTCGGCATCGCAGGCTTCGGTCTGGTCGTCGGATGGGGGCCGGCGCTCAACCTGCTGGCCACCTCGCCGCTGCGCACTCTCACCGACTTCAACCTGACCCTGATCCCCTTCTTCATCCTGATGGGCGTTCTGGCCACCCGGTCGGGGATGAGCCGCGAGCTCTTCCGGGCTGCCAACGCGACGCTCGGCTCGTTCAAGGGCGGCCTCGGCCTCGCCACCGTCGGCGCCTGCGCCGGTTTCGCCGCCATCTGCGGCTCGTCCGTCGCGACAGCAGCGACCATGACCAACATCGCGCTGCCGGAGATGAAGCGCGCCGGCTATCCCGACGATGCCGCGACGGGCGTGATCGCCGCCGGCGGCACCCTCGGCATTCTGATCCCGCCGTCGGTGGTTCTCGCCGTCTACGGCTACATCACCGAGCAGGACATCGGGACGCTGTTCATCGCGGGCATCGTGCCGGGCCTCCTCGCGCTCCTCATGTACATGGCGACCGTCCGGATCTGGTACGGGCGCCATCTGCCGGCCGGCGAACCGTTCCGCCTGTCCAACGCCATCCAGTCGCTGGCCGGCGTGTGGGCGGTGCTTCTCCTGTTCGTCGCGGTGATCGTGTCGATCTATCTCGGCGTCGCCACCGCAACGGAAGCCTCCGCCGTGGGTGCGGTGCTGACCGCGGTGATCGGCTTCGCCCGCGGCCGCCTCAATTTCAGCAGCCTGCTGGACTGCTTGGTGGAGGCCCTGCGCACCTCGGTCGCGATCTACACGATCCTCATCGGCGCCATCCTGTTCGGCTATTTCCTGGCCGTGACCCAGGTGCCCCAGGATATGACCCAGTTCCTGATCGATCTGGGCCTCGGGCCGTACGGGACGCTGCTCCTGATCATGGCGCTGTTCCTCGTCATGGGCTGCTTCCTCGACGCCATGGCGATGATCATCCTGATGGTGCCGATCGTCTTCCCGGTGATCCTGGAACTCGGCTTCGATCCGATCTGGTTCGGCGTCATCATCGTCATGACCGTGGAGCTCGGCCTGATCACGCCGCCGGTGGGCATGAACGTGTTCATCATCAATTCGATCGCGCGCGGGGTCAGTCTGGTCACGATCTTCCGGGGCGTGCTCCCGTTCGTGATCACCGACGTGATCCGGCTGGCGATCCTGCTGGCGATCCCCGCCATCGTCCTCTACCTGCCGAGTACGATGAGATAGGGCGGTTCTATCGGAAGCCGGTCCCGGACCGGCTTCCCCTCACCCGGCCCGCTGCGCCGTGCTTTCTTCCTTCAGCCAGTCGAGGAATGCGGCGAAGACAGGGTTCTCGGCGCTGCGCTCGGGATAGATCAGCGCATAGGGCGAGCCGACCGTCAGCGTCCGCTCCGAGGCCCGCACCAGCCGCCCCCGGTTCAGTTCGTCCTCCGCCACCGCCTCCGGAACCAGCGCCACGCCCAGGCCGGAGACGGCCGCGGCGATCACCATGCCGAAGTGCTCGAACCGGTCACCGCGCAGCACCGGCCGCGGGTCGACGTCGCTCTCCCGGAACCAGTCGAGCCAGAGCCGCGGCCTTGTGGCCTGCTGCAGAAGCGGCAGACGCGACAGATCCTCATCGGAGAGCGGTGCCGTCACCAGCTCCGGCGCGGCCACCACGATCAGCCGCTCGTCCACGAGATCGGCCGCGTGGGCATCGGCCGGGCGCATGTTCTTGCGCTGAAGCGCGGCGTCGAACGGATCGGTCTCGAAATCGACCGGGTCGAGCCGCGACAGGATGTCGATGGTGACTTGAGGCTGCCGTTCCCGGAACCGCGGCAGCCGCGGCAGGAGCCAGGCGGTGCCGAAGGACGGCAGCACGGCCAGCCGGATCACGTCGCCCCGTCCGCCGAAGGCCATCACCGAGGTCGCCGCCTCGCGCAGCTCCCGCAACAGCCGGTCCGCGTCGCGCTGGAACGCGCGGCCGGCGTCCGACAGCACGAGCCGCTGGCGCACTCTATGAAACAACCTCACACCCAGCCGCTCCTCGAGCGTGGCGAGCGAGCGGCTGACGGCGCCCTGTGTCAGGTTGAGTTCTTCCGCCGCGCGCGTGGTCGCCCCTGTCCGCACGCACGCGCAGAAGGCGTTGAGTTCGGTGATCGTGGGCAGAAAGGTCTCGCGCATGGCAGTCAGAACTCAATGAGGAAAACTCATTAAATTCGGAAAAATCGTCGTTGGCAATCTGTGCCCTTGAGCGGATAGACCATGGCACTTTCCATTCGACGTGCTATCGCGGGGAGAGGATTGCAGATCCTGCCGTCGATCGGACGTCATCCGGCTGAAGCGGAGACGCGATCGCTTCGGCCATCGATCACCGGCGCGATCCAACCCCGCGCCCACACCATCGCCACTGGAGAAACGACATGTCCGACCGCCCCGCCCTGAAGCCGAAGGACGCCCCGAACATGTCCTCGTTCTCGTGGGAAGACCCGTTCCTGCTGGAGGATCAGCTCGACGAGGACGAGCGCATGCTGCGCGACGCCGCGCGCGCCTTTGCCCAGGACCGGCTGCAGCCCCGCGTCATCGAGGCCTTCGAGAAGGAGACCGTCGAGCCGGAGATCTTCAAGGAGATGGGTGAGGCCGGCCTGCTCGGCGTCACGGTTCCGGAAGAGTACGGCGGCATCGGCGCGTCCTACGTCGCCTACGGGCTGGTCGCGCGCGAGGTCGAGCGGGTCGATTCCGGCTACCGCTCGATGATGAGCGTGCAGTCCTCGCTGGTGATGTACCCGATCTACGCCTACGGCACCGAAGAGCAGCGCAAGAAGTACCTGCCCGGGCTCGCCAGCGGCGAACTGATCGGCTGCTTCGGCCTCACCGAGCCCGACGCCGGTTCGGACCCGGCCGGCATGAAGACCGTCGCCCGCAAGACCGACAACGGCTACGTGCTCAACGGGTCCAAGATGTGGATCTCCAACAGCCCCGTCGCCGACGTCTTCGTCGTCTGGGCCAAATCGGAGGCCCATGACGGCAAGATCCGCGGCTTCGTGCTGGAAAAGGGCATGAAGGGCCTCTCCGCCCCGAAGACCGGCGGCAAGCTGTCGCTGCGCGCTTCCGTGACCGGCGAGATCGTCATGGCCGACGTCGAGGTCGGCGAGGACGCCCTGCTGCCCCACGTGGAAGGCCTGAAGGGTCCGTTCGGCTGCCTCAACCGCGCCCGCTACGGCATTTCCTGGGGTGCGCTGGGTGCCGCGGAATTCTGCTGGCACGCCGCACGCCAGTACGGCCTCGACCGCAAGCAGTTCGGCAAGCCGCTGGCCCAGACCCAGCTGTTCCAGAAGAAGCTCGCCGACATGCTGACGGAGATCTCCCTCGGCCTGCAGGCCTCGCTCCGGGTCGGCCGGCTGATGGACGAAGGCCGCGCGGCGCCGGAAATGGTCTCCGTGGTCAAGCGCAACAACTGCGGCAAGTCCCTGGATATCGCCCGCATGGCGCGCGACATGCACGGCGGCAACGGCATCTCCGAGGAGTACCAGGTGATCCGTCATATGATCAATCTGGAGACCGTGAACACCTACGAGGGCACCCACGACATCCACGCCCTCATCATCGGCCGCGCGCAGACCGGCCTTCAGGCCTTCTTCTGATCGACTGAGGCCCCGGCTTCGCCGATCCGGCGCCGTCACATGGAAAGGAGCGCTTCCACCGACCGTGGACGCGCTCTTTTTCGTTCCTGGCCGGGGCACCCGGCCCTCCCGGAGCCGTACGGGCGCGTCGCCGGCGACGGATGAAGCATGTTAGGATCGCTCACGGACGGCGGGACACGGGCCATCCGCAAGACACCCGCCGACAGGTGAGGAAGGCGCGCCATGGCGGACGGCGTCCGCACGGACATCCATGACAGCCTCGGCGGCGTGCCGGGGCCGGTCGAGCTTCGGCGTCGCCGCCCTCCGCCGGACCTGAGCGCCTTCTGTTCCGGCATCACCTTCTACCGCGAGCGGTTTCAGGGCGTCGCGCGCCAGCTTGAGACCGCCACACTCACCGTCCCCCTGATCGTCAGCTTCGGCACCCCGTTCGAGATCGGACTCGGACGCCCGCCCGGTCCGGAAGACCGCATACGGAGCTTTGTGGCCGGCCCCTATGCCGGCCCGGTGCATATCCTGTCGCGCGGCGAGGCCCATTGCCTCCAGATCGACTTCACCCCGCTCGGGGCACGCCGGGTGTTCGGGCTGCCGATGGACGAGCTTACCGGCCGGATGGTGCTGATCGACGACCTCGACGATGCCGGCGTCCGGACCCTCGCGGACCGGCTGACCGACACCCCGGACTGGTCGCGGCGCTTCGACATCGCCGAACGCTTCGTCATCGAGCGGCTTGGCCTCGCTGCCCCGCCCGTGCCGGAGATTGCCTGGGCCTTCGCCGCACTCGACGCAAGTCACGGTTCCGCCCGGATCGCTGCCCTGAGCGCGGATCTCGGGTGGAGCCGGCGGCACTTCATTTCCCGGTTCCGAACCGAAATCGGAATGTCTCCGAAAACGGTCGCCCGCCTCCTCCGCTTCGCCCACGCGCAGCGGATCGCCCGCAGCACGGGCACCGCATGGGCCGACACCGCGGCCGCCGCCGGCTACGCGGACCAGGCCCACCTCATCCGCGACTTCAGGGAATTTTCGGGGCTGACGCCGCAGGCGTGGCTCAGGACCCAGCCCCGGTAACATTCCTTCAATCCCGCGGTCCGGAAACCCGCTAGTCGGAGTGCACCTGTCACCGATGAGGCAAGCCGATGACCACCGACACTCCGATCGAAGCTCCCCGCCTGTTTGCCACCTTCCGATTCCGGGACGCCCACGCCATGATCGACTGGCTCAAGCGCGTCCTGGGCTTCACCGAACATGCGATCTACACCGCCGATGACGGCAGCGTCGTCCACGCCCAGCTCGCCTTCGGCTCCGCGATGATCATGGTCGGCCAGGTGCGTGACGACGGATTCGGCGACCTCGTCGGCGCCCCCGGCACAGGCGACGGCAAGGCGATGTACATGGCCGTCCCCGACGTCGATGCCGCCCACGCGCGTGCCCGGGACGCCGGCGCCACAATCGTCGAGGAGCCGACCGGCCGGGACTACGGCAGCCGGGAGTTCACCTGTCGCGACCCCGAAGGCTCCATCTGGGCGCTCGGCACCTACTGGCCGAAGGCTCACGAACCGGCCGACCCCGCATAGCCGCGTCACCGACCGCCCGGTGCCGCCGCGGCGGCACCGGGCTCCGCTGGTCTTTCCGCCTACTCGGCGGCGGCGGCCCGCCCCGGCAACGGTCGGAATTCGCCGGAGGATTGGGTCGCCAGGCTGACCAGGTAGATCGCGGCGAACGACGCGATGAAGCCCGGGATGATCTCGTAGACGCCGGGCCCGCCGAGGAAGCTCTCGTTCAGGCCGAGCGCGATCCAGATGATCACCGTCGCCGCCCCGACCACCAGACCGGCGACGGCCCCGGTTCCGCTCATCCGGCTCCAGGTCAGCGACAGGATGATCAGCGGTCCGAACGCCGCGCCGAACCCGGCCCAGGCGTTTGCCACCAGCCCCAGCACCTCGGAGTCCGGATCGCGCGCGATGATCGCGGCAACGACCGCGACGAGCAGCACACAGACACGACCAACTGTCACCACCTCCCGCTCGCTGGCGTTGCGGCGCAGGAACAGCCGGTAGAAATCCTCCGTCAGCGACGAGGACGCCACAAGCAGCTGGCTGGAGATCGTGCTCATGATCGCCGCCAGCAGCGCCGCCAGCAGGAAGCCGGTGATCAGCGGATTGAACAGGAGGTTGGCCAGGATGATGAAGATCGTTTCCGGATCCTCGACGGTGATGTTGTTGGCGACGACATAGGCGCGGCCGAACACGCCGAGCCCGACGGCGCCGACGAGCGACACGATCATCCAGCTCATGCCGATATTGCGCGCGACCGGGACTTCCTCGACGCTCCTCACCGCCATGAACCGGACGATGATGTGGGGCTGGCCGAAATAGCCGAGCCCCCAGGTCACGGCCGACAGGAAGCCGACGATGGTCAGGCCGTCGGTGAGCGAGAGGAAATTCGGATTGACCGACTGGAGCGTCGCCGCCGTGTCCGCGAACCCGCCCTGCCCGGTGATCACCACGATCGGCATCAGCACCAGGGCGACCATCATGATGCAGCCCTGACAGAAGTCGGTGAGGCTGACGGCGAGAAAGCCGCCGACGACGGTATAGGTCAGGACGATGAGCAGGGTGAGCCAGACGCCCACCGTGTACTCGCCGGCCTCGCCCAGCGGGATAAGGCCCCCGAAGGCTGTCTCGAACAGCTTGCCGCCGGCAACCAGCCCGGAGCCGGTATAGACGGAGAAGAAGACGACGATGATGACCGCCGAAACGGTTCTCAGCGCCAGCGCCCGGGAGGGAAACCGGTTGGCCAGGAATTCCGGGATCGTCAGGGCGTTGTCGTAGCGTTCCGTCTGCTCGCGCAGGCGCGGGGCGACGATCACCCAGTTGAGGAACGCGCCGACAGTCAGGCCGATGCCGATCCAGGCCTCGACGAGCCCCGCTGCATAGAGCGCTCCGGGAAGCCCCATGAGGAGCCAGCCGCTCATGTCCGACGCGCCGGCCGAAAGGGCCGCCACCGCCGGGCTCAGCTGTCGGCCGCCGAGCATGTATTCTTCGGAATTCGACGTGGATTTGCGCCACGCATAAAAGCCAATGCCGAGCATTAGCGCGAAGTAAAGAAAAAGGCTGACCCACGTCCCAAAGTGCATGCTAACCCCCGATCAGCCTGCGGTTTTCTTCGCCCTTAAATCGAGCGTAGCCAACCCGGGGGCTGATCCGCAACCAGCCCTCCTGAAATTTCTGTCGGGCAGAGCCCTCGTGCACCGCACCATTACTTTGTCGGGCGACGGAATTGTCAGCAAACTTCGGTAAAAACAGGCACGCGCCGCTCCTCCACCCCCCGTTTTTTTGGGTGCCGTCTCTGCACAGGTGACGGACGCACCGGTCGGAAGTGTGCTATCCATTGGCGACAACAAGAAATCGGATGGCGCCGTCCGTCATCTGCCTGCTGATGCGGAACGACGGGTGGCCTCCGACCGCAACCGCACTCTTGGGAGGAGGGCGCAGTGGATCAGGCTTCCAGCAGCGAACAGGCCGTGACGCTTCGGCAGATCACGGTCAATCCGGTGACCGTCGCGGATCTGCGCGCCGCACTGGCCGCCGGCATCTCCGATTTCCGCAAGGCGCCGCTGATGGGGCTCTTCTTCGGCGGGATCTATGCGCTCGGCGGCATCGTCGTCGTCTACGCCCTCGCCAGTCTCAACGCCCCCTACTGGGTTATCCCTGCTGCCGTCGGCTTTCCGCTGCTCGGCCCGTTCATTGCCGTTGGCCTCTACGAGATCAGCCGACGGCTGGAGACCGGCACGCCGCTCAGCTGGAAGGGCGTGCTGTTCGAGATCGTCGAGAGCCGCAAGCGGGAGGTCTCCTGGATGGCCTTCGTCGTCCTGTTCATCTTCTGGATCTGGATGTATCAGGTGCGGCTCTGGCTGGCGCTCTTTCTCGGCTTCGAGGCGTTCGCCTCGGTCGGCGACTTTCTGACGACCATCACGACCACCTCCGACGGACTGGGCTTCCTCGCCGTCGGAACGGTCGTCGGGGCGGCGCTCGCCACGGTGCTGTTCTCCGTGACGGTGGTCTCGATCCCGCTGCTCCTCGACCGCGATCCCGACATCGTCACGGCGATGATCACGAGCGTGCAGACGGTCCTGAAAAATCCGGTCGTGATGCTGGGCTGGGGCGCGTTCGTCGCCGTCCTTCTGGTCGCAGCGATGCTGCCGCTCTTTCTCGGTCTCGTCGTCGTGCTGCCGGTGCTGGGCCATGCCACGTGGCATCTCTACCGGCGGGCGGTGACGGTCTCGAGCTGACCCGACTGCAGACGATGTTGCATTCGGGCCGACCTACATGCCGAGCGCGACGCCGTCCTTGCGCTGGTCGCTCCCGCCGGTCAGGAGGCCGGAGCGGAGATCGACGGAGATCGCCTGGGCGCCGCCGATGCCGACCGGCGGACGCACCACCTGGTGCCCCATCTCCGACAGCGTGTCCGCCACGGCATCCGGATAGCCGGTCTCCAGCTTCAGGTCTCCGCTGATCGGATCGGCAAAGCTGCGCGGACAATCGATCGCTTCTTGAAGATCCATCGAATAGTCCGCCAGGTTGCTGACGAAGTGCGCATGGCCGGCAGCCTGATAGGGTCCGCCCATCACGCCGAACGGCGCGATCCGGTCCGCCCCGATCCTCAGGAAGCCCGGGATGAGCGTGTGCAGCGGACGCTTGCCGCCCTTCAGCTCGTTGACGTGCCCGGCCTCGAGGCTGAAACCCGCGCCCCTGTTCTGGAAGCTGATCCCGTACTTCTCCGAGGCAAGACCGGAGCCGAACGGCCAGAACGTCGAATAGATGAGCGAGACGCACAGCCGGTCCCGGTCCACCACGGTGATGTAGACCGTGTCGCGGTGCATCGCCTCCAGCGGACGCGGCGCGGGTGCGCTCGCCCGTTTCGGATCGACGGTCGCCGCCAGCCGGTCCGCGGTCTCGTCGCTGAGCATCGCGGCCACGGCGGCCTCTCCGGTTGCGGGATCGCCGATGAACCGGTTGCGCTCCGCGTAGGCAAGCCGCGTCGCCTCCGCCTGCAGGTGGACGCGCTCGGCGCTCATCGGGTCGAACCGCCTAGCGTCGAGACGGTCGAGCAGCTTCAGGATCAGAAGCGCCGTGGCCCCCTGCCCGTTCGGCGGCAATTCGAGCAATTCGTAGCCATGGTAGTCGACGGAGATCGGCGTGACCTGATCCGCCGCGACGCGCTCGAAGTCGGCCGCCTCGTGCCGGCCGCCCGCCGCCTGCAGGGTCGCCAGCATGTCGTCGGTCAGGGGCCCGCGATAGAACGCGTCCCGTCCGTCCCGGGCGATCAGGCGCAGCGCTTCGGCCTGGGCCGGCGAGGCGAACAGATCGCCGGGGCCGAAAAGCTCTCCGTCCCGCAGATAGTGACGCCGGCCATGGCCCCACAACCGATGCCCGAAATTCCGCCAGTCCAGGGCGGAGCGGTGGCAGACCGGGATCCCGGCTTCGGCATAGTGGATCGCGGGGGCGAGCGTCTCGCCGAGCTCCAGCCGGCCGTAGTCGTCGACCAGCCGGCAGAAGGCATCGACCGCCCCCGGCACGGTGATCGCGTGAACCGATTCCAGCGGCACCGTGGCATGGCCCTCGGCCCGAAGCTCGGCGGCGTCGAGTCCCTGGGGCGCGCGGCCGGAGCCGTTCAGGCCGACAACGCGCCCATCGTCGGGAAGCCGCACCATCGCGAACACGTCGCCGCCAAGCCCCGCCATCATCGGCTCGCACAGGCCGAGCACCACCGCTCCGCCCACCGCGGCGTCGACCGCGTTGCCGCCGGATTTCAGGATTTCCAACGCCGTCCGCGCCGCGAACGGATGGGAGGTGCAGCACATGGCCTCGCGGGCGAAAGCGACGGATCGTCCGGGAGCCTGGTAGCTGTGCATGAGATCTTGACCATCGCCTTGCCCCGGCCGTCGAGCGGCCTCGGAGCGTTTCGGAAAGCGTCGATCGTCGCGATCAGCGCATTGTTGACCAATGCATCCGCAGATACCTGCTTTTCAAGGGCGCCGCGCAATTCCGGGCGATCCGGAGAAGAGCGGACCTCTTTCGGATCTCTGCCCATGCGTCCCGGCCGTCAGGCAGAGCCGGCAGGTTGGTGGCGGGCCCTCTGTGGCCGCGCAAGGGCCACGCCCCAAGCGTTGACGCTTGCCTGCCGGCGTCAGCAGCCGTCGGGAGACGCCCGGTAAGGGTGCTGGGACCGGGTCGTTTTTCCGGACTCGTTCGTGTAGGCGATATCCGCGGTCATGTGTTCATGAATTCCCCCGCCCAGAACCCTGCCGGAGAAGCTGTAGGTCGTCATCTCCTGCACGGAGCCGGCCTTGCGGCTCGTGAAGAAGGGGCGTTGGGTCTTGCCGTTGCCTTTGCCGGCTGGCGTAAGGTGGACCGTCCGATTGGTGCATGACCGTCCTTGCGGGCAGATCCGGACATGGGCCCCGCACTGTCCCCGCCCGTTGTCGAAGAAGTAGACCGAGCGGACCGGGCTCTTGGCGTTCTGGTTGATATAGCACCCCCTGGGATGGTCGAACGGACAGGCCGCGCCCTGATTGGTGCCCCCGGTGTTGGATTGGGCCATCACAGGGCCGGCGATGATGCAGGCGGCAAGGCCGGCGGCGAAAGCAAGAACGGGTTTCATCGGTACCTTCTCCCTCGATCTGGTGTGGAGGAAGCAAGACCGGAAACCGCATCCTGCGGACTGTCCCAAATGGGGGAGAAGGCAGAAATTCCCTCCAGGTGCCGCAGTCGGCCCACCAGGTCGGATCGAGGCCCCGCCGGCTCGGCTCAACGTTTCGATGGCATCGTGGCGGCGTCGAACGCGGACCACCGCGCGGCAAGGGCATAGACGACCGCTGAGAATGCGAACCCGACCAGGCTGGCCAGGTTTATGTCGATCGCAATGAAGACCAGGGTCGCGACGATCCCGAGATTGAGAGAGACGATCGCCGCCGATGGTGCGCCTCGGCCGATCGTCATGGCGATGAACGTGGCCGGCAGGCAGACCATGAGCGACGAAAAGGCGGCGATCAGGCCCTGGAGAAGCTCGCCCCCGATGACGCTCACGAGCGCAAGCAGGCAGAAGCCTCCGAATATGACGACACGCAACTGGGGCAGCTCGAAACGGCTTCTTTCGAGCGATGTGGCAAGCGGCATGACGAACGTGTCGATCGTCGACATGATCGCCGCGATCAGCATCAGGTCGACGAGCCACGCGACAGATGCCGGTGCGATGCCGCGCATCACCGCCAGCACGTCTCCGCTCGACTCCAGCTGCATCGCGACGACGACCAGAAGGAGATAGGCCGCGCAGCAGACCGGAGCGGCCAGGAAAAAGCCCCTCCGGGCGACCGACGGCGAGCGCGCCGTCGCCATGCGTTGCCAGTTGTCGATGGCGAGAACCGCACTCGCCGGTATGAAGATCCAGATTCCGATGAGGAGCGGCAGACGGTACGGCCCGAGATCGAAAAAATTCGACACATCCACTGGCTGCCCGGCACTTCCGACCGCAAGCGCGCCCAGACCGGCCAGGATCAGGGCCGCCTGGAAGACATCCGTTTCCGTAGCGATCCGATAGCCGCCGATCGCCGTGTAGCTCCCGGCGAAGACGGTTGCGGCAAGGATCGCCCAGCCAGGCGACAGACCGATCACAGCCGTCAGAATGGCCGCAAGGGCGAGGAGCTGGATCGCCGTGCGCAGCAGGAACAGGAACGCGATCGGGACCCAGACGAAGAGCGGATTCCGGATCCCGTGGGTGACCACGATCAGATCGATCAGGCCGTGGACGCCATGCCGTCGCGAGACGGCGTGGACCCGGGGGGCGATCACCCCGCAAAGCACCACCCCGACCACGTAGGCCAGCGCCAGCGACAGACCGATGACGGGACTTGCGCCGGTGAACAGCAGCAGCGCGACGAAGGTCCCTGCGCCGATGTTGCCGCAGATGATCCCGGCAACGGTCTGCGCGAGCCCCGTGTCATCGGAGTTGTAGATGTAGTCGGCCCGCGTGATCCTGCGGGAGCGCACCAGCGCATAGAGGAGCGGCAGCAACACGGCCGTCGCGACGGCAGTCAGACGCACGCCATCGTCGGACATCACGTTCCCCCCGCCCGTTTCCCTTTCGAGAGCGGACCGCCCCGTCGCCTTCCGTCCTGACCGCGGCCGTCCGCGCGACGGCAGGCCGGCCTAGATCCCCGGCGGCCTCCCTCAAATGGTGGAGGCCCCGACGCCGCGAACCGCATTCACTTGCGAGCACGTTCGACCGACCCGATCCGGATCACGCTCCATGCTAACCGCGCTCGCCGCCGCGATCCTCATTTTTCTGGGGTACATCTACTTCCACAACCGGCTCGCGGCCGCCCGGAACTCCGTGGCGACGGGCTATTCCGGCATCCTCGTCCAGCTCAAGCGGCGTCACGAACTGGTGCCGGCGCTCGTGCAATCCGTCCGCAGTGCCCTGCACCAGGAAAGCCAGGTGTTCGACCGCATCCTGGATGTGCGCGAGAAGGCCGTCGGCGCCCTGCAGATGGACCAGAAGGCGGTGGAAGCCGCGGAGGCCGATCTGTCGGCGAGCCTTCGCAAGTTCTTCGGCTACGCGGAAGACCATCCGGAGATCACCTCGACCGGAAACGTTCGGGAGTTGCAGAAGCAGCTCGAGGAGACCGAGGACCAGATCAGCGCCGCCCGGCGCCTCTACAACGGCAACGTCGAGCGCTTCAACACCATGCTCGACTCCATCCCGACCAACTGGATCGGCCGGTCCATGCGGCTGGAACGGGCCGAGCTCTTCACCCTCAGCGAGGCTGAGGTGAAGACGCTGCGGTCGATGCCGCCGATCGACCTCCCGGGAGCGCAGTCATGACCGCCACGGAAACCCGCTGGGACCCCATCGCCGGCTCGCTGGCGGTCGAGACCCCCGATATCCGGTCCATCCGAAAGGGCATTGCGCTGCCGCCTCTGGTCATGCGGATCCTGCCGCTGGTCGCGATCGCATCGATGGGGTGGACGGTTGTCGCCGCTGTCCTGGGAACCGGCGTGGTCCTGGCGATCGTGGTGACGACGGCCGCCTTCGGTGCCTTCTTTCTGGCGTCGCACCTGGAGAACGAGGAAGGCCGGGAGACCCTGCGCCGGGTCCGGCTCGCCCGCGAGCGAGGCTGGTCCTACACCGGCGAGAAGATGAAGACGGTGCTCGCGTCGGACTCCCGGGGGATCGATGCCTGGTCCACCGCCAGGCCGGCCGAAACCGCCCGCATGCGTCAGGTTCGCGAGGCCGTGCCGGAACTGGTGGATCTCCGCGTCGGGGCCTTCACGGGGTCCGATTTCGACGGCGAATTCTGGGGCCTGAGCCGGGAGGACGGGCTGCCGTTCTGGGTCGCGATCGGCACGATGGCGATGGACGCCGCGCTGGCCGCGGACCAGGGGCTGCGCCGGGACGCCTACGGCGGGCGTGGCGGGTTCGGTGTCCTGATCTCGCTGCTCGGTGCCTACCGGCTCGACCGCAAGACCGGCGTCCGGGCGATCGTGCAGCCCGAGAACGTGTTCAATCTCGGCCCGCTCGACCGCGACATCAAGACGGAATCCGCGGCCTTCAACGAAGCCTTCCGGATTGCGGGACGCGCCGCCGGTGACCGGCCTGCCGAGACCGTCGAGCTGGACGTGCTGCGGATTCTGACCCCGGCCACGCAGGCCACATTGCTCGACCTGATGGAGCGCTATCGGGCGCTCGGCTTCGTGATCGACGACGACGTGCTCTACTTCACCGCTCAGGATCGGCTGGTGGGCGCCAACGCCCGCCCGGACGCGGTCGACAGGCACATCTGCCAGGTCCTGGAAGATTTCGAGCGAGCCAAGTTCAGTCTCAAGCGCTATGTCGAATAGGCTGCGGTGCCGCTCGTCTTCCATCGGGGCGCCCTTGCCCGCAGGAGGCGCTGATACCATCCGGCTGTCGGTGCGATTGTCTCGGCGTCGGCATTGGGATTAGATCGCCGTTCAGATCCCGTTCAGGGTGCGACCCACACTTTTGTGGACGATTGGGGAGCTCGTCCATGGAAACCGAATATCTTCCACGTCTGAACGGACCGCCGCTGCTGTATCGAAGATGGCGAACCGATCCGGCAACGCGTGCGGCGCGCCAGCGCAAAGCGGTTTTTCTGGGACACAGCCAGCCGACCCATTCGGGGATGCTGGAAGATCTTGCCGTCTCCTTTCGGGCGGCAGGATGGGAAACTTATTCCGGCGACGTCCGCGGGCATGGGCTGAGCACCGATGCCGCGACGCCGCTCGGGCACCTGGCGGTCGAGGACGGCTGGGCGCACGCCGTGGACGACATGCGTCACTTCTACGAGCGCAGCTTCGAGGGGGTCGCCTGGGAGAACCGGCTCGCAGTGGTGCCGAACATCACCGCCCTGATGACCCTCGACCTGCTGAAGACCTGGCCGGACCTCGCCAAGAACATCGTCCTGATCTCGCCGCCGCCGAACCAGGCCGCGCTGGCCCTGTTCGGCAAGGCGTTCGCCCAGGTCAGGATCCGGCTCGGACACGCCGACCGCCCCGACGAACAGGCCCTCCACCACCTGTATGCGTTTCTGGGCGCGCATCTGAAAGACCGGCGCCACCCGGCGGACGTGATGAGCGCCGACCGGGAGCTGATCCAGAAGGTGGTCACCGATCCGCTCGGATGGCCGGTGCCGACCTCCGCCTACTGGTACAACATCTTCTCCGGAATGAGTTCGTCCTGGAAGTGGCCCAAGGGTCTGCAGGTCAAGCCGGGCACGCGCTGTCTGGTCCTGTTCGGCGGCGAAGACGCGATGATGCGCGATGGCGGTTTCCTGCCTCCGATCGAGCGGTTCCTGGCCAGGATCGGCGTTTCCGACGTCGCCTCCGCGCGCGTGCCGGGGGGCCGGTCGGCCCTGTTCCTGGAGGAGCGGAAGCTTGGCATCAGCGCGCGCGTACTCGCCTGGGCCGGCGAGACCTGGCAGCCGGAAGGCACCTATGACGAGATCGACGTCGCCGAACTCGCCTCCGACCTAATCGCCGGGATCGCCGGCGCCAGGGGCGACGGCCGCCTCAAGCCGGAGGAACTGGTCGAGCTCTGCTACAACGCGGTCGACGACGAGAGCCGGTGGACCGAGATCATCTATCGGATGATCTACGAGGCGGAGCGTTCGGGCGCCGACAACGAGGAAGCGCTGCAGTCGCGGATCGCGGAGCTGATGCCGCACTGGGAGCGCGCGTTCAATCTCAACCAGCAGGTCATGATGAGCGCGACGCTCGGCGTGATCCTGCAGACCGTTGTCGACCGGCTCCAGATCGGCGTGGCCATCCTGGACAAGGATCAGCGGCTGCTCCACCGCAATCCAACCTTCGACGCGGCGGTCCGGAAGATCTTCCACGAGAGCGAAACGCCCGCGGACGAAGACACCTTCGTCGACTGGTCGACCCAGCGGCTGATGTCGAACAGGATCCCCCAGCGCGACCGCTCGGCCCGGGCGCACGGCGAAGCCATCGTCGTCTACGAAGGGGCGCCGGTCGGCTATCACTTTCACCCCGACGTCCTGAAGCAGACGAGCGTCCAGCGCGAAGGTCCGGCGAGCATCCTCGTGCTGCGCGCCGAGGACGACCGGACCGGCAAGGAGGACTCCCGCCGGCTTCTGATCGAGCTTGCCTACGGACTGACCGGCAAGGAGGCCGAGATCGCGCTCCTCGTGGCCGCCGGAAAAAGCCTGGACGCGATCGCCGACGAGCTCGACATTCTGGTGAGCACCGTCCGGGGCCACCTGAAGAAGAGCTTCCAGAAAATGGGCGTGCACAGCCAGTCGGAACTGGCCTCCCGGATCATGTCCGGGCCGGTCGGGTGGCTGAAATAGAGCGTTTCCAGGCCAGGTGGAAACCGGTTGGCCGTCCGGAAACGCGTCAGGACAATTGGTTGGATCCGCTCGGCGGACGACGGCCGGCCCGCCCCTGCGCGTCACTCGCAGACGATGAAGCTGAACGCGGAGCAGGCACCGCCGGTGCAGTAGACGCCTGCGTTCAGCGCCCGGGCGGCGGTTCCGACGCCGAAGCACGCGGCCCGGTGATAGCCGTTGGTGAGGCAGAACAGGTTGGCCGCCGGCTGGCCGCATCCACCATACCGGCCGTTCGCGGCCTGCTGGCACGTCGCCACCTTGTGACCGGCCATGTGCATGAAGTCGGGCCATTCGAATGCGGTTCCGGAACACGGGCTCGTTGCAAACCCCTCCATGGCAGCGAAGTCCGGCAAGCCGCCTTCGGGCGAACCGGCCTCCGCCGGCGCGGTCTCGTCCGCCGGCCGGCGGGCCGTCTCGGGCTCCCGTTCGCCCGCCTCGCCCTTGAACAGATCGACGGGTTCGCCACGGCCCGCTTCGGCTTGCTCGCCCCCGTCGCCAAACGCGTCGTCGAGATAGGCGTCCGGATATCTTTCCGCGTAGGCGTCGCCGGCCTGCTCGCGGGTCATGTCCGTGAGGACCTGGGCGTCGCCTTCGGTCAGGCTCGACCCGTTGCAACCGAAGCCGGCGGCGCAGCGCAACAGCTGCTGCTCGACTGCGGCGTCCGAAGCAGACGGGTCGCCGGGATCCGCGACCACGTCGGCCGGCTCCGTCGGGTTCGCGTCTTTGAAAAGATCGATGGGGTCGCCCGTGTCGCCTCGATCGGGAAACCGGTCGACCGGGTCGGTTCCTGCCTCGTCGAAGAGATCGACCGGCTCGTTCCCGCCGGTTTCCCGGGAGAGATCGATCGGAGCGCCCGCCTCGCCTTCATCCGGGAAGCGTTCGACCGGATCCGTCTCGTTAAACAGGTCGATGGGCTCGCGAGCGCCCGCGTCCGCACCCTCGCCACCTTCACCGAAGGCGTCGTCGAGATAGGCGTCCGGATATCTTTCCGCATAGGCGTCTCCCGCCGTGTCGCGGGTCATGTCCGTGAGAACCTGGGCATCGCTTTCGGTCAGGCTCGACCCGTCGCAACCGAATCCGGCCGCGCAGCGCAGGATCGCCTGCTCGACCTCGGGATCGGGATGGGAAAAGCCCCCGTCCCCGTCGGCAGCCGTATCACCCGCCGTATCGGCCGCGCCGTCCTTGAACAGGTCGATGGGCTCGCCTGCGTCGCCTCGATCGGGGAACCGGTCGACCGGGTCCGCTCCTGCCTCGTCGAAGAGATCGACCGGCTGGTTCCCGCCGGACTCCCGGGACAGATCGATCGGGGCCCCCGCCTCCCCCTCGTCGGCAAAACGCTCGACCGGATCCGTCTCCTCGAACAGGTCGATGGGCCCATCGGCGTCCCCGCCCTGGGCGAAGAGGTCGAGGCCGTCCGGCCCGTCCGACATGGTCGCATCGTGACCGGTCCGGCCGTCCCGTTCCGCCTGAAGCACCCGGTAAAGCGTCGCGGCCGCCGCATTGCAGCTCATGTCCAGCCGGCACTCCCGAAACAGCCGCTGGACCTCATCATTGGGGCACGGGGCGTTCAGCACGCGGCACTCGTAGAGGCGGCGCTCGATGGCACCGTCCTGGGCGCCCGCCGGCAGCGCGGGCCCGATCAGCCCGGCGAAGACGAGGGCGGCGAACCACGGGGCGGGGTGCCGGGTCATCCGACCGGCTTCTCGATTGCGAACCGCTCGACTTCGAAGAGGCTCTCGCCGGCGCCCGCCTTGCCGAACTGGCCCATCAGGAAGCTGGGCTTGCCGCCGATGCGCAGGATCGTGACGGGCTCGCTCTCGATCTCGAACGGTTCCGCGGCGCGGCCTTCCGCGGCTGGTAGTTCCATCCGCAGGGCGGCGGTGAGGTCCCGTCCGCGCCGCTTCAGGCGCAGCTCCGCCCCGGTGTCGGAAAGCGCGGCCAGCACCGCATCGGCGTAGGCGCGCGGGCCGGCGTTGCAGATGTTGTCGACCATCGGCCCGTCGAAAAGATTGATGTCGAAACCGGTTGTCTCGGGCTTGCCGTCGAGCGGGCCCGACAGACGCGTCAGGGTCAGGCCGAGATAGGCGCCGCAGCCCTTGGTGTAGATCCAGGCGGACGCGCCGACCTGGTTGTGCGCGTCTTCGAACAGGGAGAGCCAGACACTCTCGTTGCCGCTCTGGGCATCGGTCCGGAACGCCAGGACGAGGTCGAAATCGCCGTCCGGAAGAGGTTCGTCCAGCACGAACCGGTTGAGCGCCTCCGGGCTCCTGTCGGTGGTGTCGCCGCCGATGGCCGCCACGAACAGCGCGCCGTTCCCGTCGAGGGTCGCGAGGTTTTCGGCCGGGTTCAGCACCTGCCAGGCCGGATCGATGTCGGGTCCGTCGAACGTCTCCTCGAACACGGTTTCCGGACCTGCTGGCGCTGGCACCGGTTCCGGTGCCGGCTCCGGCCGCTCGGTTTCGGCGACGCGCACCGCCTGGTTCACCGCATCCAGGAACTCGTCGGCGTTGGCGGCGGCGTAGTAGTTGCCGTTCCCCTTCTCCGCGATGCACTGGAGCGCGGCCTGTTCGTCGGCGGTCAGATCGAAGCCGACCACATGGACGCGGGTGTCGATCCCGTGGGCGGCGAGTTCGGCCGCGGCCGCGCACGGGTCGCCGCCGCAGGTCTCGATCCCGTCGGAGATGAGCAGGACGTTCGCCGGGCGGTCCGCCCCCGAAAACGCCCGCCGTGCCGCCACCAGCGACGCGGCGATCGGCGTCTTGCCGCGCGGCGTGATCGCCTCGATGGCCGGGCTGAACTGGGCCGGATCCATGTGGGTGACCGGATAGATCAGCTCGGTGTCGCCGCAGTCGCCCTCGCGCCGGTGCCCATAGGCCATCAGCCCGACATTGGTCCCGGGGGCGAGATCGCCCAGAAGGCCCGAAAGCGCCCGCTTCGCGGTGGTGATCTTCGCCACCCCGTCGATCTGCCCCCACATCGACCCGGACCCGTCGAGAATGAAGACCAGATCGCTCCCGCCGGAAACGGTCCCGTCCCCCGGCAGGTCCCCCATCTCCATGCCGACGTCGGCATCGGGGTCGCCCGGACCAACGGCGGTATCGGCGGGCGTCCCGCCGCCCGACGCATCAAACGTCACGTCGGGGCCGGACGAGCGAACGCTGAAGCCGGCATCCTGGACCAGGTCCAGCAGCGACCAGCCGTCGTCCTCGGAGTAGATGTCGCTGATCTGCCAGCGCCCGGACGGCGGCACCTGCACCAGCGTGTAGACGAACGTCATCGGGCGTCCGAAATTGACCAGCTTCACTTGGATCTGGGCGGCGCCCTGAAGCAGCGGCATCTCCGGATCGGGACGGACCTCGATCCCGGACACGTCCGCATCCTGGCCATTGTAGACGGGGTCGAACTGGAGCGCGCCCTGCAGCCCGTCGTGGGCGAGCCCGTCGACGACATAGGGGCGGGCCGCGGCGGCATCGTTCAGGAGCGGCGTCTGGCCCGCGTCGAACCGCCGGCCGTGCTCGGCGAGGAAGGAGCGCACCAGCGCCGCCGCCTCGCCCACGTCCGGGCTCTGGGCCCTGGCCGCGCCCGATGTGAAGGTCATCAGCGTCGCGAGCGCCATGGCACAGGCGAGACGGGCGGCGAAGCCCAATCGGCGGAAGCGGATCGGTGTTCCGGTCATGGTCGAACCTCCCTTGCGAGGCTGGAGATCAGTTGCCCGTCGGCCGGGGAACGGCCGCCTCGATCGAGATCTTGTCGAAAAGGGCGGCGGACTGGCCTCCGCGCGCCCGCGACGATTGGCCGAGCAGGACGGCGGGCCGACCGAACAGGGCCGGGCGGGACACCGCCGGCGTCGTGATGGTCCGCGGTCCGCCCGGTTCTCCGTCCGCGTCCGGCAGATCCAGCGTCAGCGATGCGGTGTAGCGGAATCCCCGCCGCGACAAGGTCAGGGTGAAGCCGGACGTCTCCAGCGCGGCGAGAATTGCGTCGCCGTAGTCGCGGCCGCCGCCACAGATATTGTCGGCGACGGCGCCGTCGAAAAGGTTCTCCGAGAATCCCGTCGCCATCGGCTCGGCCTCCGGGCCGGGTGCCCGCAGGTTGCGGATCTCGAGATAAAGGGCCGTTCCGCATCCCTTGGTGAAGGTCGAAACGCCGGCCATCAGATAGTCGCTCGCGTCGGTTCGAAGCCCGAGCCAGACGCCCTCGTAGCCGGTCTTGGCCTCGAGCCTGGCGTCGACGGTCATGTCGAAGTCGACGTCGGGAAGCGGCGGGCCGAGCTGGAAGATGTTTGCGGTGTCGGGGTTGTCGATGGCGGCCGTGCCGCCGGAGGCGATCACGTAGATCTCGCCGTCATCGGCGACGAAGCGATCGCGGTCGGCGTTGAGGACGGTCCAGTGAGGCTGCAGGTCGGGCCCGTCGAACTCGTCCAGGAACGGCAGCGCGAGCATGTCTTCGGACGGGCCGGGCGCGGCGCCGTCATCCTCCGCGGCCAGGCGCGCCTTCTCCGCCTCGCTCAGGCCGTCCGCCCCTGTCGGTTCCGGTGGGGATGCCGAAGCTGCGGTGCCCGCACCTTCGCCCACCTGCCAGCCCTTCCCGGCGATCCGCGCGATCTGCGGCGCTTGGCCGTCATCCGGCGGCCCCACCAGCAGGTCCAGCAGCCGAACGTCGTCTCCGGATTTCACGGCGACCTGCACCCGCACGCCCTCGCCCGACCCCGATTGATCCGGAGCGAGCCGGACCTGGAACCGATCGATCGACCCGCGTCGCGCGCCGACAAAGGGATCGAAGCGCCCGGAAAGCTGCTCGATGGCCTGGCGCACGGAGGCGGCCAGCAGCCGATCGGGAACGTCGTCCGGCCCGTTTCCTGCCCGGCGCGCGGCAAACGCTTCGTCCACGACTGCAAGGGCGGCATTCGGATCGCCCCCGGAGACCTGCCCTGCCGCCGGCGCGACGCACAGGATCGCCGCAATCACCAGCCCAACCGACATCGCCCGCGCGCCCATCCGCCTCTCCTTCGATCTCCGCAGTCGCATCATCGGGCTAGCGGCTGCGTCGCACACGGGCATCCCTCATATGGGGGAGATGAGGTCACGTGATCTCGGACGCAGACGCCCGGCCGGGCCGGGAGCCCTGCCACCACCCTGCACCCCAGACAACGAGCGCCAGCGCGGCGCCGCCGGAAAGAACCGTGATCGCGAAGCCCGGAAGAACCGCATACCAGCCGCTGCCTGCAGCCACGGCGCCGATGAAGATCGAAAGGCCGAGCGCGAGTGCGACCGATCCTCGGACGCCTCCGAAACGGGCGAAGACCGGCCCGCCGCCCGCCGAAAAGCGCCGGATCAGGGCGATCAGACCGCCGAACATGAGCGCAAGGCCAACGACACGCAGCGTCCATTCTTCCTTCAGGTTCGCGCTGCGCGCATGGTCGAAGATGTCCTCGACCGGCACCCGGCCCGGCCGCAGGAGATAGATCCGGCCGTTCCCCTCGGTTTCGTAGGGCCACACCAGGTCGCCGCGCTGGAGGCCAACGGCCGTCGCCTCGCCCAGATAACGCTGTGTGAAGGACAACCGAATGTCGCCGATCTGCGGATCGTCGGGATCGGTTCCGAAGACCAACCGGCCGTCGACAAGATGCACGTCGCCCTCCACGCCGGCGGTTGACGCGATCTCATCGACCTTCCGGGCCGGAATGGGAATCGGTTCGGGTGTTGCCACCGCAGCGAGTTGCGAACCCGGAACGCGAAAGGCACCGATCTCGGCGCGATCGAGGTTGAACGTGCGCCCCTTCAGAGGCATCGGCGGGTTTTCGTGCCCCTCCTCGCGACGAAACCGTCGGGAAATGACCGGTCGGTCGACCCATTCCCGCTCGTAGCTGTAGGTGGTGCGCTTGTTGCGCGCGGCCGTTTCCGTGGCGTTCTGAATGATGCGCTTGTGCTCGACCCACTGGAACATTTCGGCGACACGTTCGAGGCGAAGCGCGCCGGGTGCCGACATGCCATAGTCTGGATCCGTCGGCGTCGCGCGTGTCCTGACCGGCCCGGACACGTGGACCAGCCGACCCTCGTTGGCCGGATCGATATGCCCGTGGGAAACGGGCACGACCGCGGCTTCACCCGCCGTCAGGGTCTGCCAGCTGTCGGCGACGCGCCGTTCGTTCCAATGGAGAAGCCCCGCGCCAACGGCGACCAGAGCGATGCCGAACACCGTGGACTTGATGCGACGACTGCGGTCTCTTGCAGACATGGCCGTGAGGCTCCCGGGCTCGTGACGCCGAACCGTCGCGCGAACCGCGCCGGTCGGTCGGCAGTGAGCCGCGTCCGGAACCGCCAGGGATCTCCCAAATGGGAGAGCAGACGCCGACGAGCCATGCCGGCGGCTGGACCATCGGAAGAAGAAGCGGGGCGGACCGGGAAACCGGATTTTCGAACCCCGAAACCACCTTGCCGTTCAAGGTGATAGGGGATCTTAGTACAGGAAAGAGGGAGATGGCGCGCCGGGGAGGATTCGAACCCCCGACCCCCAGATTCGTAGTCTGGTGCTCTATCCAGCTGAGCTACCGGCGCCTATCCGTCATCCGGCGACCCTCAGGTCTCTGCCGGTGACGACCGCGGCGGATCAGGACGTCCGCCGGAGCGGCAGACCTAGTCGGTTGCGCGCCCGAATGCAAGCGGTTCGACGCGGTTTTCGACATGCATTCCGTGCACGGTCGGCTGGCGGGTTTTCGGCACCGGGCCTCCCCTGCCGCGACAGCCAGCCTCACTGCCGGCGGTGCGCGGCTTGACGCGGGCCCGTCCGGATTGGCCGCCTGACACCCCCGGACGCCCGGCGAACAGAAAAGGGCCGGCGCCCGAAGACGCCGGCCCTCCTTTTGATCAAAGTCGACGGGACGGGACCGCCCGGCGGCCCCGCCCTGCCCGATCGCGACCTCAGGCGAGGTCGAATCGATCCGCGTTCATGACCTTCACCCAGGCCTTTACAAAGTCCTTGACGAACTTGTGCTGGTTGTCGCGCTGGCCGTAGACCTCCGCCAGGGCGCGCAGCTGGGAGTTCGAGCCGAACACCAGATCGACGCGGGTGGCGGTCCACTTCAGGTCGCCGGTCTTGCGGTCGCGGCCCTCGAACTCCTCCTCGGTGTCGTCGGTGGGTTCCCACTTCGTGCTCATGTCGAGCAGATTGACGAAGAAGTCGTTGGTCAGCTGGCCCGGACGATCGGTGAAGATGCCGTGCCTGGAGCCGCCGTGGTTGGCGCCCAGAGCGCGCATGCCGCCGACCAGAACGGTCATTTCCGGCGCCGTCAGCGTCAGGAGCTGAGCCTTGTCGAGCATCAGCTCCTCGCCGGTGATGGCGAAGCGCTCCCGCTGATAGTTGCGGAAGGCGTCGGCCACCGGCTCCAGCACGCCATAGGCATCCACGTCGGTCTGCTCCTGGCTGGCGTCCATACGGCCCGGCACGAACGGCACCTCGACCGGATGACCGGCATCGATCGCCGCCTTCTCGATGGCCGCAGAGCCTGCGAGCACGATGATGTCGGCGAGCGAGACCTTCTTGTTGCCGGTCTGGGCGTCGTTGAAGGCCTTCTGGACGCCTTCGAGCTTGTCCAGGACCCGGGCGAGCTGCTCCGGCTCGTTGACCTTCCAGTTCCGCGCCGGCTCGAGACGGATCCGGCCGCCGTTCGCGCCGCCCCGCTTGTCGGAGCCGCGGAAGCTCGCGGCCGCGCCCCAGGCGGTCTTGACGAGCTCCTGCACCGACAGGCCGGTCGCCAGGATCTGCTGCTTGAGCTCCTTGATGTCCACATCATCGACGAGGACATGGTCCACCGGCGGGATCGGGTCCTGCCACAGCAGATCCACGTCCGGCACTTCCGGGCCGAGATAGCGGGTCTTCGGACCCATGTCGCGGTGGGTCAGCTTGAACCAGGCGCGGGCGAACGCGTCGGCGAACTGGTCCGGGTTCTCGTAGAAGCGCCGCGAGATCTTCTCGTATTCCGGATCGAACCGGAGCGAGAGGTCCGTCGTCAGCATGGTCGGCTTGCGGAACTTCGACGGATTGTGGGCGTACGGGATGTTCTCCGGCGCATCCTTGGCCACCCACTGATAGGCGCCGGCCGGGCTCTTCTCCAGCTCCCACTCGAAGGCGAACAGGTTCTCGAAGAAGTTGTTGCTCCACTGGATCGGCGTCTGGGTCCAGGTGACTTCCGGGCCGCCGCTGATCGTGTCGTCGCCGAAGCCGGAGCCGTGGCTGCTTTCCCAGCCCAGCCCCTGGGAGGCGAGCACGCCTTCCTCCGGCTTGACGCCGAGGCTGATCGGATCGCCGGCGCCGTGGGTCTTGCCGAAGGTGTGGCCGCCGGCGATCAGGGCGACGGTTTCCTCGTCGTTCATGGCCATGCGGGCGAACGTCTCGCGGATGTCCTTGGCCGCGGCCACCGGATCCGGATTGCCGTCGGGGCCTTCCGGATTGACGTAGATGAGGCCCATCTGGACGGCGGCCAGCGGGTTCTCCAGCTCACGGTCGCCGCTGTAACGGCTGTTCTCGCCGCCGCTGAGCTCCAGCCACTCGTCCTCGGAGCCCCAGTAAACGTCCTCTTCCGGCTCCCACACGTCGGCGCGGCCGCCCGCGAAACCGAGCGTCTTGAAGCCCATGGACTCCAGCGCGACATTGCCGGTCAGGATCATCAGATCCGCCCAGGAGATCGCGTTGCCGTATTTCTGCTTGATCGGCCACAGCAGGCGGCGCGCCTTGTCCAGATTGACGTTGTCCGGCCACGAGTTCAGCGGCGCGAAGCGCTGCTGCCCGCGTCCGCCGCCGCCGCGGCCGTCGCCCTGGCGGTAGGTGCCGGCGGAATGCCAGGCCATGCGGATCATGAACGGGCCGTAGTGGCCGAAGTCCGCCGGCCACCATTCCTGGCTGTCGACCAGCAGCTGCTCGATGTCCTTCTTCAGCGCCCAGTAGTCGAGCTTCTTGAACGCCTCGGCGTAGTTGAATTCCTCGCTCATCGGGTCGGAGAGCGACGAGAACTGATGCAGAATCTTGAGATTGAGCTGGTTCGGCCACCAGTCGCGGTTCGACCGCATGCTCATGTTGGTGACCCCGTGCACGACGGGGCACCCGCCCGATTTTTCGACTTTCGCGTCCATGTTTCTCTCCGATCGTTTTCTGTGCTTGTGCTTGTTCTTGCCCTGACGGACGGTCCGCCGGACGACTCGGAAGCGACAGCGTCGTCGCGGACCCGTCGCCGATCGCCCGGTCCGCACCCCGACACCACCCGCTGCTCATTGCCCGCTCGTCCTCCCCGACGCGGGTCGACATGGTTTTCCCACAAGCTCCACGTTGGCATTGTGACGCACAGTTTCAATTAGCTCTAATTCGATTGCATGCGACGCTCGATTAGTTTTAATTATCGAAATGGTCACGCTGAAACAGCTTCGTTATCTCGACGCCCTCGCCCGGCACCGGCACTTCGGTCAGGCGGCGGACGAATGCGCCGTCACCCAGCCGGCGCTCTCCCAGCAGATCCGCCTGCTCGAGCAGGAACTCCGGCTCCAGCTTGTCGAACGGCTGCCCCGGGGCATCCGCCTCACCGAGGACGGGCTGGAGATCGCCCGGCGCGGCGGACGCATCCTCACCGAGGCGCGGGATCTGGTGGACCACGCCCACCACCGCGCCGAGGTGCTGACCGGATCGCTGCGGCTCGGCGTCATCCCGTCGATCGCGCCCTACGTGCTCCCGAAGGCGCTGCCGCGGCTGCAGGCGCGCTTTCCCGACCTGGCGCTCTCCATCCGCGAATCCCTCACCAGCACGCTTCTGGACGAGCTCAACGCCGGGAGCCTCGACGTCATTCTCGTTGCCCTGCCGATCGCGCCGACGGAGAAGGAGCTGGAATCCCTCACCCTGTTCGAGGACCCGTTCGTGCTCGCCGCGCAGGCCGGCGCCTACGATCATGCCGTCCTGACACCCGAGGCGATCGTCGCGGAAGCGCCGCTTCTGCTGCTGGAGGAAGGCCACTGTCTGCGCGATCAGGCGCTGGCGTTCTGCCGCGGCGTGCGGCCGGACATGCAGGCGCGGTTCGGCGCGTCCAGCCTGACCACGATCCTGCAGATGGTGGCCAACGGGTTCGGCGTCACGCTCCTGCCGGAGATGAGCATGAGCGCGGAGGTCAGCGATCCGCGCATCGAGCTGCTCCGGTTCGACGCGCCGAGCCCGAAACGCGACGTCGGCCTGGTCTGGCGGCGGTCGTCGCCCCGCAAGGCCGACTTCATCGCCCTCGGCGAGGTGCTGCAGGGCTGCGCGGTCGAGGCCCAGGGCGGCGACGCCCCGGCGATCCAGGCGGCGCCCCTTCCCTGACCTTACCCCCCAACGAAAAACGGCGCCCCGTTTCCGGAGCGCCGCCTCTCAATTCAACCGATCGCTCGGCACCGTCGCGATCAGGCCGCGTCGGTGGCGATCTCCTTGCCGGTCTCCTGGTCGACGACCTTCATCGACAGGCGGACCTTGCCGCGCTCGTCGAACCCGAGCAGCTTGACCCAGACCTTGTCGCCTTCCTTGACCACGTCGGTGACCTTCTCCGGCCGACCGTTGGTCAGCTGGGAGATGTGCACCAGGCCGTCACGGGAGCCGAAGAAGTTCACGAACGCGCCGAAGTCGACGGTCTTGACCACCGTGCCCTCGTAGATCGCGTTCACTTCCGGCTCGGCGGCGATGCCCTTGATCCAGTTCAGCGCGGCGGTGATCGCCTTGCCGTCGGAGGAGGCCACCTTCACCGTGCCGTCGTCGGAAATGTCGACCTTGGCGCCGGTCTTCTCCACGATCTCGCGGATCACCTTGCCGCCCGAGCCGATCACTTCGCGGATCTTGTCGACCGGGATGGTGATCACCTCGATGCGCGGAGCGTACTCGCCGAGGTCCGTGCGGGCCTCGGTGAGGGCCTTGGACATCTCGCCGAGGATGTGCGCCCGGCCGGCCTTGGCCTGCTCCAGCGCCACCTTCATGATCTCCTCGGTGATGCCGTCGATCTTGATGTCCATCTGCAGCGAGGTCACGCCCGCCTCGGTGCCGGCCACCTTGAAGTCCATGTCGCCGAGATGGTCCTCGTCACCGAGGATGTCGGACAGCACCGCGAAGCGGTCGCCTTCCTTGATCAGGCCCATGGCGATACCGGCCACCGGACGCTTCAGCGGAACGCCGGCGTCCATCAGGGCGAGCGACGTGCCGCAGACGGTCGCCATCGAGGACGAACCGTTCGACTCCGTGATCTCGGAGACCACGCGCAGCGTGTACGGGAACTCGTGGTGCAGCGGCAGCACCGGATGGATCGCGCGCCAGGCGAGCTTGCCATGGCCGATCTCGCGGCGGCCGGGCGAGCCCATGCGGCCGGTCTCGCCGACGGAGAACGGCGGGAAGTTGTAGTGGAGCATGAAGGTGGACTTGTAGGTCCCCTCCAGCGCGTCCACGAACTGCTCGTCGTCGCCGGTGCCGAGCGTGGTCACGACCATCGCCTGGGTCTCGCCGCGGGTGAACAGAGCCGAGCCGTGGGTGCGCGGCAGGATGCCCACCTGGGATTCGATCTGGCGGACCGTCTCCAGGTCGCGGCCGTCGATGCGGATCTTGTCGTCGAGGATCTGGTTGCGGACGATCGCCGCTTCCAGCTTCTTGAACTGGCCGCCGACGGCTTCCTTGGCGTAGCCGCCTTCTTCGGAGCAGAGCGCGGCGACGACCTTCTCCTTCACGGCCGCGATGGCGTCGCGACGCTCGAACTTGACCGGGATCTTGTAGGCCGCGCGCAGGTCGCTCTCGGCAAGCTCCTTCACCTTGGCCTGAAGCTCCGCCATGTCCGGAACCACGTGCTCGCGCGGCTCCTTGGCGCCCTTCTCGGCCAGGCGGATGATCGCGTCGATCACCGGCTGGAAGCCCTTGTGGCCGAACATGACGGCCGCGAGCATCTCGTCTTCCGAAAGCTCCTTGGCCTCCGATTCGACCATCAGCACGGCATCGGCCGTGCCGGCGACCACCAGATCGAGCTTGGACTCCGACATCCGGTCGACGTCCGGATTGAGCACGAACTCACCGTCGATGAGGCCGACGCGGGCGCCGCCGATCGGGCCCATGAACGGCACGCCCGAGAGCGTCAGGGCGGCGGAAGCGGCAACCATGGCCACCATGTCCGGCGCGTTCTCCAGATCGTGGGAGAGCACCGTCACGACGACCTGGGTGTCGTTCTTGTAGCCGTCGGCGAACAGCGGACGAATCGGCCGGTCGATCAGGCGCGAGGTCAGCACCTCGTGCTCGCTCGGACGGCCCTCGCGCTTGAAGAAGCCGCCCGGAATGCGGCCGGCGGCGAACGCCTTTTCCTGGTAGTTCACGGTCAGCGGGAAGAAGTCGAAGCCGGGCTTCGGCTCCTTCTCGGAGACGACGGTGGCGAGAACCGTGGTCTCGCCGTAGGTGGCGAGCACCGCGCCGTCGGCCTGACGGGCGACGCGGCCCGTCTCCAGCGTCAGCGGGCGGCCGCCCCAGTCGATGGTTTCCTTGCAGACGTTAAACATGGTCTTCCTTTCGTCATGCGCGAACGGCACGACGGACCACGGGCAAGACGGCAAGACACAGGAGCGGCCCCGTCATGTGGTGCCCCTCCTTTGCCGTGCGATCCTGCCCCATGGCCACGATTGCGTTCCGTTCTTTCGGTTGAGAGCCGAACGGGACACCGCATCGGATGCCTGCCGCTTCGGCGGTGTCATCCGGCCGGACCTTCGGGGCCCTCCCACGCCGGATGATAAAAACAGGCGCCGATCGCAACGGGGCGTCGGCGCCTGTGAGAGCGTCAAGCTTAGCGGCGGATGCCGAGCCGCTTGATGATGTCCTGGTAGCGGCTTTCTTCCACCTTCCGCAGATAGTTCAGAAGATGACGCCGCTGGCTGACCAGCTTCAGGAGGCCGCGCCGGGAATGGTTGTCCTTGGCGTGGGACTTGAAGTGCTCGGTCAGGTTGGTGATCCGTTCGGTCAGAATGGCGATCTGAACCTCGGCCGAGCCGGTATCGCCTTCGGACTTCGCGAATTCCTTGATGAGTTCCTGCTTGCGTTCAGTCGTGATCGACATCGTCGTCCTTTCATGGCCGGCGAACCGCCGCGCGGCCCGCCTCTACTGTGTTACGCGGACCGGTCCGAAGTCCGGTCCTTCCGCGGCCGTGCCGGGATGTCGTCCAGCGCGGTCGCCAATGGCAAATGGCCGGGCAGCGGTACCACCCGGCGAACGGTGTTCACATAAGCTATTCGGGCCGCCAGATCAACGCCGTCTCCGCGGTGCGGTGACGCCGCTCAGCGGCGGCGTTCGGTGTGCTGGAACACCCGTTTCGGATTGAACGTCCCCCGGTCGACCTCGCCGAGTGCGACGAGCTGGCCGGCGGCCATGGCATAGGCCTCGCCGACGAACAGCGGCGCGTCCCGTCCCTTGAGGATGACGGCCTGTCCCCGACGCAGCCGGCCGGCGTCGCTTCCCGTCACGGTCACCTCGTGCAGGGCGTCCAGGGCCGTCTCGACCGGATGCAGGTAGGTGTCGAGTTCGGCTTCGCCGCCGCCCTCTTCGGCCGCGACCTCGCGCAGGGCGTCGAGCTCGACCATGTCGGCCTCCTCGAACGGACCGACGGCAAGCC
Organism: Amorphus orientalis; assembly: GCF_030814015.1. NCBI lineage: Bacteria > Pseudomonadati > Pseudomonadota > Alphaproteobacteria > Hyphomicrobiales > Amorphaceae > Amorphus > Amorphus orientalis. The sequence goes on along the minus strand of NZ_JAUSUL010000001.1, from coordinate 1,251,183 downwards.
GCCGGAGGCTCGAGACGTGGCCGCGGGTGCCGAGCGCCCGGCCCATGTCGCGCGCGAGCGCCCGCACGTACGTGCCCTTGCCGCATTCCGCCTCGAACACCGCCTCCTCCTCGCTGAGGATCTCGACCAGCCTGAGGTCGTAGACGGAAATGGTCCGCGCCTTGAGTTCGACCTCCTCGCCGGAGCGGGCGAGGTCGTAGGCCCGTTCGCCCGCCACCTTGATCGCCGAATAGCGGGGCGGCACCTGTTCGATGTCGCCGATGAAGGTCTCCAGGACCTCCTCGATCGCCGCCCGGTCCGGCCGCAGATCGGAGGTGGCGGTCACCTCGCCCTCGGCGTCGTCGGTGTCCGTTTCCACGCCCCATTTGACCGAGAAGCGGTAGATCTTCTGGCCGTCGACCACGTAAGGCACGGTCTTGGTGGCTTCGCCGAAGGCGATCGGCAGCAGTCCGGAGGCCAGCGGATCGAGCGTACCGGCGTGGCCCACCTTCTTCGGATGGAAAATCCGCTTCAGGGCGCCCAGCGCTTCCGTCGAGGTCAGACCGACCGGCTTGTCGAGCACCAGCCAGCCGCTGATCTCGCGCTTGCGGCGCGGCGGCTTGCCGCGCTTCTGTCGGGCCGGAACCTCTGCGGTCGGTTCCAGTTCAGACGGTTGGTCGCTCACGCCTCGTCCTCCCGGTCGTCCTCGATGTCCTTGCGGACCTCCGGATCGCTCAGCAGCGAGTTGATCCGGTCGTCGTCATCGAACCGCGTGTCCACGATGAACCGGAGATCGGGCAGGAATTTGAGCTCCACGCGCTTGGCCAGTTGCGCCTTCAGTTCGCGCCGGCTGCCGGCCAGCGCCTTGACGGCGCCCTGGGGATCGCCGCCGCCGAGCGGCATGACCAGAACCGTGGCCACCTTCAGGTCCGGGCTCATGCGGACCTCCGGCACCGTGATCAGATGGCCAGGCATCGCGAGGCCGTGAACGTCGCCCCGCATCAGGACGTCCGACAGGGCGTGACGGACGAGTTCGCCAACGCGAAGCTGTCGTTGAGACATGGTCATGGGCACTAACTTCGAGTCTCGAGGTTTTTGTCTGTGACGGGCCGTGCCCCGGTGTCCGGGGCTCAGGCCTGTCGAATGGCGATCAGGGATTTGACGAAGCCGAAGGCTCGTTCGCTGACGACGTCCGCATCCGGAAACAGCGTTTCCATTTGCCGTCGATCCAGCAGATGGGCGTCCTGGATCGCGTCCATCGCCTGCCCGACGGTCTCGGCCTTCTTGTAGAAGCCGCAGCGGCGCGCCATGAACAGACGGTAGCGCAGCGACTCCGGCAGGAACTGCACGAACGGTGTACGCGCGTGCGGTTCGATCGGAAACCAGAAATACGGCGTCTGGACGAAATAGGCCGGCGCAAGCCGGCGCACCTCGTCCGCCATCGCCTTCATGTCGCGCCAGAGCCCGACATGCTCGATCACCGAGTTGGAGTGCACGATGTCGAAGCTTTCGTCGGCGAACTGCGGCATCGACCGCGCGTCAGCCTCCAGCGCGACCATCGAAGGGCTGGATGTCTCCGGCGCCGTAAGGTTCGTGACCGTTACCGAGATCCGGTCCCACGGAAGATCCGCGCCGAACGCCTGCCAGTAGGCCTCCGTACCGCCGACATCCAGGATCCGGCAGGGCTCCCCATCCGGCTTCCCGGCAAGCGCTGCGTCGATCAGCGGTCGAAACTGCTCGAAGCGGCGGGCGCGGTACGTGTTGCCACCCGAATTCGGAGCCAGGTCCAGCATCGACATCCCCAGCGAGCGGCCGCACGCTCAAGGACCGGACGGCAAGTCTGACGATTACCCACCGATCGGGCCGTTGCCCGGTCGGCGGGCCGGGGTTCCATATCCCGGCAGAGCCGGCCGCTTCCGACCGGCACGCCCGGACTAGAGCGTGCGGGCGATCTCCTCGACCCGGTAGCACTCGATGAGGTCGCCCTGACGGATGTCCTGGTAGTTCTCGAAGGCCATGCCGCATTCCTGGCCGACCTGAACTTCCTTCACCTCGTCCTTGAAGCGCTTCAGCGTCGAGAGCTTGCCCTCGTGGATCACCACGTTGTCGCGCAGCAGACGGACCGACGCGCCGCGCTCCACCATGCCTTCGGTGACGCGGCAACCGGCGACCTTGCCGACCTTGGTGATGTTGAACACCTCCAGAATCTCGGCATTGCCGAGGAAGGTCTCGCGCCGCTCCGGCGACAGCATGCCGGACATCGCCGCCTTCACGTCATCCACAAGGTTGTAGATGATGTTGTAGTAGCGGATCTCGATGCCGTTGCGGTCCGAAGCCTGGCGGGCCTGCGGATTGGCACGCACGTTGAAGCCGATGATCGCGGCACCGGAGGCTTCCGCCAGCGTCACGTCGGATTCGGTGATGGCACCGACGCCGGAATGGATGACGCGGGCAGCGACCTCGTCGGTGTTGAGCTTCTCGAGCGAGCCGATGATCGCCTCGACCGAGCCCTGGACGTCGCCCTTGATCACCAGCGGGAACTCCGCCGTGCCGGCCGCCTTCAGGTCGCTCATCATCTGCTCGAGCGAGCCGCGCGCCATCGGCTTGGCCGACGCCTTCTCGCGGCGCACCCGCTGACGATACTCGGAGATCTCGCGGGCCCGGGCCTCGTTCTCGACGACGGCGAACCGGTCGCCGGCATGGGGCGTGCCCTGCAGGCCGAGCACCTCGACCGGCATCGACGGACCGGCCTCGCTCACCTGCTGGCCGACATCGTTGATCAGCGCCCGCACACGGCCCCACTCGGATCCGGCGATCAGGATGTCGCCGACCTTGAGCGTGCCGCGGTGGACGAGCACGGTCGCGACCGTGCCGCGGCCGCGGTCGAGCTGGGCTTCGATGACGATGCCCTCGGCGTCGCGGTCCGGGTTCGCCTTGAGCTCCAGAACCTCCGACTGCAGGATGATGGCATCCAGCAGCTTGTCGAGATTGGTGTGCTTCAGCGCGGAGACCTCGACCTCGAGCGTGTCGCCACCCATCGATTCCACCACGATCTCATGCTGGAGCAGCTCCGTGCGCACCCGGCTCGGATCCGCACCCGGCTTGTCGATCTTGTTGACCGCCACGATCAGGGGCACGCCGGCGGCGCGGGCATGATGGATCGCCTCGATGGTCTGCGGCATGACGCCGTCGTCGGCGGCCACCACCAGCACCACGATGTCGGTCGCGGTCGCGCCGCGGGCACGCATGGCGGTGAACGCCTCGTGGCCCGGGGTGTCGAGGAACGTGATCTTCTGACCGTTCTGCTCGACCTGGTAGGCGCCGATGTGCTGAGTGATGCCGCCGGCCTCGCCGGAGACCACGTTCGCCTTGCGCAGCGCGTCGAGCAGCGACGTCTTGCCGTGGTCGACGTGACCCATGATCGTCACGACCGGGGCCCGCGGCTCCAGAGCGCCGTCGGTGTCGGGCTGATCGAACAGGCCTTCCTCGACGTCGGACTCCGACACGCGCTTGACGGTGTGGCCCATCTCGTTGGCCACCAGCTCGGCCGTGTCCGCATCGATCACGTCGGTGATCTTGTGCATCTGGCCGGACTTCATCAGGAGCTTGATCACGTCCACGCCCCGCTCGGCCATACGGCTGGCGAGTTCCTGGATGGTGATCGTCTCCGGCAGGATCACTTCGCGCACGATCTTCTCGCGCGGCCCGCTCTGCGCGGCGCGCTTCTCCTTCTCGCGGCGGCGGCGCATGGCGGCGAGGCTGCGGCCCCGCTCGTCGTCGTCCTCCAGCGCGGTGGTGATGGTGAGCTTGGTCCGCCGGCGGTCGTCGCCCTTCGGGGTCGGCTTGGAGGGCGCCGCGCGGGCGCGCTTCGCCTTGGCCTTCTCGGCCTCCTCGTCGTCGATCTCCGCCTGGGTCTTGCGCTTGGACGACGCGGCCTCGTCGGCCTTGCCCGAACGGCGCTCGCCGCGCTCGGCTTCCGACGGTTCGGCGGCCGCGGCCGAAGCGGTGGCCTTCTCGTCCTCGGCGCGGCGCGCTTCTTCGGCCTCAGCCTTGATGCGGGCCTCTTCTTCCAGCCGCGCGCGCTCAGCCTCTTCGGCCTGCTCGCGGCGGATGCGCTCGAGCTCTTCGCGCTCCTTGCGGACCTCTTCCTCGGCGCGGCGCTTGTCGTCGGCCTCGCGGGACCGCGCTTCGGCGAGCGCGGCGGCGCGGGCGCGGGCTTCCGCGTCCGTCAGCGTACGGTGGACCTGCTGACCGCGGCCGCCGCCACGGCCACCCTGCCCGCCGTCACGGCGCGGCTCGGCGCGGCCGCCGGCGTCGCGGCCGCCGCTGCGCTGCGGGGCCGGCTTCTCGGCCGGGCGGGCCGTCTGTCTGGCCGCGGGCTCGGACGCAGGCTGCTTCGGCGCGGCGTCCGGCGCGCGCGCCTCGGGGGCGGCAGCCTTCGGCGCTTCGGTCTCCTTGGCAGCGGTCTCGGTCGGAGCCTGCTCGGCGGCTTCGGCCTCGGGGGCCGGCGCAGCCTTGGCTTCGGCTTCCGGAGCCTGGTCCGCGGCCGGCGCGGCTTCCGGCGCTGGCACGGCCTCGGCCTTCGCCTCTTCAGCGGCCTTCGCCTCTGCAGCCTGGGCCTCGGCGGCCTCCTGCGCGGCTTTCTCCTCGGCGGCCTTCGCCTCCGCAGCCTTGGCCTCGGCGGCCTCCTGCGCAGCGGCTTCCTGGGCGGCCGCCTCCTGGGCAGCGGCTTCCTGAGCGCGCGCCTCCGGCGAACCCGGCACCACCACGCGCCGCTTCTTCTTCTCGACGACGACAGCCTTGGACCGGCCATGGCTGAAGCTTTGGCGCACGGTACCCTGCTCGACCCCGCGACGGAGGGAGAGGGTCTTCTTGCGCTCAACGCTCAGAGTCTTGTCGCCGGTGTTCTTCGTTTCGCTCATACTTGCCTTCGATCCTGCGGGCTAGCGTCCGCTATATTCAAAATCGGGCCGCTCGAACAGGGGTCGGTTCGCCTCGACCCCGGTCCGGAAGCGCTCAAGTCGATCCACACGTTCGAGAAACCCGGAGCTCGCCCGGCCCGATTTCAGGCACGCATGTATCACATGACCGCGGCCCAATGCCAAACTCAATTGGGTCGCGTCGAAACTCGCCACAAGTGGCAGGGCGTCGCTGCGCCCATATCTGCGGGTCACGGCCTGCAGCAGCTTGCGCCGTCCGTCCTCCGCCCCGTCGGACGCTTCGACCAGGGCGACCACCGGCTCGCGCGCGACCGCCGCCTCCACCGACGCGAACCCGTCGATGACCAGGCCGGCCTTGCGCGCCAGACCCAGCGACGAAAGCGCCCGGTCTGCCAGCAGCCCCTCGACGCGGTCGGCAAGCCCCGGCTCGACCACGACCTGCGCCTTGAAGCCGCGGGCGAACAGCCGCTTGCGTTCGGCGGTCTCGACCGCCTCCCGCGTCGCCGTCACCCACACGCCGCGTCCCGGCAGCGTTCCCTTGATGTCGGCCACGACCCGGTTCTCCGGGTCGCAGACGAACCGGATCAGCTCTTCGACCGGCCGGACGTCACGGCTGACGAGACACTGGCGTTCGACGGGTTCGTTCTTGCGCGGCATGAACGACAGGCGCTCCTTCTCGACCCGTTTACCCGTATGACGCCAGCCGCCGACATCAGCCTTCGAGCCCGGCCGCGTCCTCGGCCTCGCTCTCGTCGGTTTCTTCCGCCGTCAGGTCCGCCTCGGTGATCCAGCCGACGTTCAGGCGCGCGGCGAGAATCATCTCCTCCGCATCGGCCCGGCTCACCTCGAAATCCGACAGCGCGCCGGGATGACGTTCCACCTCGCCCTGCTTGCGCTCGACCCAGCCGACCAGATCGTCGGTGGCGCAGCCGGCCAGATCCTCGACGGTCTTGATGTCGTCCTTGCCCAGCGCAACCATCATCGCGGTGGTGATGCCGGAGATCTCGCGCAGCCCGTCCTCGACGCCGAGCGTCTTGCGCTCCTCGTCGAGCTGGCGCTCGCGCTCTTCCAGATGCTCGCGGGCACGTGCCTGGATCTCTTCCGCCGTCTCCTCGTCGAAGCCCTCGATGGAGGCCACCTCGTCCAGCTCCACGTAGGCGACTTCCTCGATCGAGGTGAAGCCTTCCGAAGCCAGCAGCTGGCCGACCACCTCGTCCACGTTGAGGCCGTCCACGAACAGCTCGGTGCGCTCCTGGAATTCCTTCTGGCGGCGCTCCGATTCCTCCTGCTCGGTCAGGATGTCGATGTCCCAGCCGGTGAGCTGCGAGGCGAGCCGCACGTTCTGGCCGCGGCGGCCGATGGCGAGCGAGAGCTGCTCGTCCGGCACCACGACCTCGATGCGCTCGGCGTCCTCGTCGAGCACCACCTTGGCGACCTCGGCCGGCTGCAGCGCGTTCACGATGAAGGTCGCCGCATCCGGATTCCACGGGATGATGTCGATCTTCTCGCCCTGCAGCTCCTGCACCACGGCCTGGACGCGGCTGCCGCGCATGCCGACGCAGGCGCCGACCGGATCGATGGAGGAATCGTTCGACACCACCGCGATCTTGGCCCGGCTGCCCGGGTCGCGGGCCACCGACTTCACCTCAATGACGCCGTCGTAGATCTCCGGCACTTCCTGACGGAACAGCTTCGCCATGAACTGCGGATGGGTGCGCGACAGGAAGATCTGCGGCCCGCGCTGCTCGCGGCGCACGTCCATGATGTAGGCCCGCACGCGGTCGCCGTTGCGGAACAGCTCGCGGGGGATCAGCTGATCGCGCTTCACGATCGCCTCGCCGCGGCCGAGATCGACGATGACGTTGCCGTACTCGACCCGCTTGACCACGCCGTTGACGACTTCGCCGATGCGGTCCTTGAACTCTTCGTACTGGTGGTCGCGCTCGGCCTCGCGGACCTTCTGCACGATCACCTGCTTGGCCGACTGGGCGGCGATGCGGCCGAAATCGAGCGGCGGCAGCGGATCGGAGATCAGGTCGCCGACCTGGGCATCGGGATTGCGGTCATGGGCGGAAGCCGGATCGATCTGGGTCGCCGGGTTCTCGACCTCCTCGACCACTTCGAGCAGCCGGTGGAGCTTGATGTCGCCGGTCTTCGGATTGATCTCGGCGCGAACCTCGGTTTCCGAGCCGTAGCGCGAGCGCGCCGCCTTCTGGATGGCGTCCTCCATCGCCGCGATCACGATGGTCCGGTCGATCGACTTCTCGCGAGCGACCGCATCGGCGATCTGAAGGAGCTCCAAGCGGTTTGCACTGACTGCCATATCTGTTCTTCCTCCGGTCGGCCTGGTCGCAGGCGGCCGCACCTTTTCTGCTCGAAAACCGGCGATCCGCCTCTAGGCGTCGTCGGCCTCATTTCCCCCGCGCGCCTTGCGGTCCGCCTTCAGGGATTCCTCGATCAGCGCGTCGGTCAGCACCAGCCGCGCGTCGCCGATGTCGTCCAGCGGCAGATCGACGTCGGCCGTGCCGCCTTCGGCATCGATGCGCAGCATCACGGCATCGTCCCGGTTGCCCAGCAGCACGCCGCGGAACCGCTTGCGCCCGTCGCGCAGCCGCGACAGCTCGATCTTCGTCTCGTGCCCCATCCACCGGTCGAAGTCGGACCGGCGCACCAGCGGGCGGTCGATGCCCGGCGACGAGATCTCCAGATGGTAGGCCTTGTCGATCGGGTCCTCGAGATCGAGCACCGGAGAGACCGCCTTCGAAATCTCTTCGCAGTCGTCGACGTTCATGCTGCCGTCCGGCCGCTCGGCCATGATCTGAAGGGTGCAGCCGTTCTGGGCCGTCACCTTCACGCGCACCAGCCGGTACCCGAGGTCCCGGATCACGGGCTCGACGATCGCGGCAATGCGCGCATCGAGACCCTGTTCCCGGACGATGCGGGGCTCGTCGATCGGGTCTGCGCTCGATGTCTGGCGGTCGTTGTCGGCTTCGCTCACGCACGATCCATTCGGTTGTCGTCTCGGGAAAGGTCCCTTCGGCTCCGCCCTGGCGACACGCCCGCCGCCGCTCTCCTCTGGTCGGACCACGCAACGGGTAGGCCTAAGCAAAAAAGAGCGGGTGCCGCGGGGCCCCACCCTCAGTCCGCATTCATTCGAATGCCGATCGAGATGTTCGGATTAACCGAGAATATAGCCGACGCAGCGCGAAACGCAAGACAGGGCCTGATGCGCCTTGGCCGATCCGCATCCCTTCCCCGCATCCCCGGGGGGGGCGAGCCTGCCGCTCCCGATCACGGGCGCAGGCGCCAGCCTGTCTTGAAGATCCACCAGATCGTGGTCAGGCAAACGGCCAGGAAAACCGCGGTCATGGCCAGCGAGATCGCGATCGGAACGTCCGAGGTCCCGTAGAACGACCAGCGGAACCCGGACACCAGGTAGACCACCGGGTTGAACAGGGTGACCGTCTGCCAGAACGGCGGCAGCATGGCGATCGAGTAGAAGGTCCCGCCCAGGAAGGTCAGCGGCATGATGAACAGCAGGGGAATCATCTGCAGCTTCTCGAATCCGTCGGCCCAGATGCCGATCACGAATCCGAACAGCGAGAACGTCACCGCCGTCAGCACCAGGAACAGGATCATCACGAACGGATGGTCGATTCGCATCGGCACGAACACGGCGGCCGTCGCCAGGATGATCAGCCCCAGAAGCATCGATTTGGTCGCAGCCGCGCCCACGTAGCCCAGCACGATCTCGAACGGGGAGAGCGGCGCCGACAGCACCTCGTAGATCGTCCCCGTGAACTTCGGGAAATAGATCCCGAACGCGGCGTTGGACACGCTCTGGGTCAGCAGCGACATCATGATCAGGCCGGGCACGATGAAGGCGCCGTAGGCGACCCCGTCGACCTCCTGGATGCGGGAGCCGATGGCGCCCCCGAAGACCACGAAATAGAGCGCCGTGGAGACGACCGGCGACACCACGCTCTGCAGCACCGTGCGGCGTGTCCGGTTCATCTCGAAGAGGTAGATCGCGCGGACCGCGTGGGCGTTCATTGGCGCTCCCTCACCAGATTGACGAAGATCTCCTCAAGCGAGCTCTGCTCGGTGTAGAGGTCGCGAAAGCGGATGTCGGCGTCGCGCAGGTCGGTCATCAGCGACGTGATGCCGGTCCGCTCCGCCCGGGTGTCGTAGGTGTAGACCAGTTCACTGCCGTCCTCCGACAACTGCAGCCCGTACTCGGCGAGCGCCTCCGGAACGCGCTCGATCGGCTCGGTCAGCAGCAGCGTCAGCCGCTTCTGGCCGAGCTTGCGCATCAGTTCGGTCTTCTCCTCCACCAGCACCAGCTCGCCGCGCGAGATGACGCCGATCCGGTCGGCCATCTCCTCGGCCTCTTCCAGATAGTGGGTGGTGAGGATGATGGTCACGCCCGCTTCGCGCAGGCCGCGGACCACTTCCCACATGTCCCGCCTGAGCTCCACGTCGACACCCGCGGTGGGTTCGTCGAGAAACAGTACCTCGGGCTCGTGCGACAGCGCCTTGGCGATCATCACCCGGCGCTTCATGCCGCCGGAGAGCGTCCGCAGCTGGTTGTCGCGCTTGTCCCAGAGGGTGAGGTCCTTGAGCACACGCTCGATGTGGGCCGGGTTCGCGGGCTTGCCGAACAGGCCGCGGCTGAAGGAGACGGTGTCGTACACCTTCTCGAACTGGTCCGTGGTCAGCTCCTGCGGCACCAGGCCGATCATCGATCGCGCCTTGCGGTGGTCGCGCACGATATCGTGCCCGCCGACCGTGATCTTGCCCTCGGTGAGGTTGACCAGGCCGCAGATGATCGAGATCAGCGTCGTCTTGCCGGCCCCGTTCGGGCCCAGCAGCGCGAAGATCTCACCCTTCTCGATTTCGAGATCGACGGATTTGAGGGCCTCGAAGCCGGAATCATATCGCTTCGACGCGCCTTGCACGGAAAGGACGGGTGCCATGGGCGGCGGAACTGCCTTGGTTTTTGTGAGCGTCGGCAGGCTGGTCGCCCGACAGGGATCGGGCGCGGCTCCGACTGCTATTTAGGACTGCCCAGTACAAATTGAAGAGGCCGGGTGTCAAATCGCCGGGTCATGGAGTCATAAATCCGAACGGTCCGGGCGGATTTATGAGTCCATGACCTAAAGCGACGACACCAGATGGCCCCCGTCGACCGGAATGACGGTTCCGGTCATGAAGCTGGAGGCGTCGGTGGCCAGAAGCAGGAACACGCCGTCGAGTTCGTCGAGCCGGCCGACCCGGCGCATGGGGATGCGCTTGATCATGCCCTGTCCGGCATCGCTTTCGAAGAAGGCGGCGTTGATTTCGGTGGAGAAGTAGCCGGGCGCGAGCGCATTGACCCGGATGCCGTGCCGCGCCCATTCCAGCGCCAGCGACTTGGTCATCTGGACCACGCCCGCCTTCGAGACGGCGTAGGGGGCCACGCCCGCGGCCACCCGTTCGCCGAGCACCGAGGCGATGTTGATCACGTTGCCCGCAAGCCGGTTGTCGCGCCAGCGCCGGCCGAGCGCCACCGCCATCAGCCAGACGCCCCGCAGATTGACCGCCATGACGTTGTCGAAATCGGCGGTCGACTGATCGATGGCGCGGCCCTCCGTGGCGATGCCGGCGTTGTTGACCAGCACGTCCACCCCGCCGAGCTCGGCGAACGCCGTTTCGCAGCAGGCTTCGATCGAGCTTTCGTCGGTGACGTCCAGTTCGATCGCCAGCGCCGAGGCGGCTCCGGCTTCGGTGAGGTCCTGCACGAGACCGTCGAGCCGTTGCTTCCGCCGTGCGGCGACGGCCACGTGGGCTCCTGCGCTCGCCGCGATCATCGCGAAGTGGGCACCGAGGCCGCTCGACGCACCGGTCACCAGAACGCGGCGGTCTTTCAGGCGGCTTGCAAGATCCATCGGGCTTCCTCTTGTCGGTCCAGGCGCCGCCGGAACAGGAACGTTTCCGGTCGCCCGGATGGTCCCGGCCGCGTGGAAACGGCCATGGCATGGCGCACATGCCAGCCGCACCAGGGGCTCGGCCGGTCGCGTCGCTTATCCAAGCGAACCTCGGCGCCCGGATCAAACCCGAATCGGGAATCCGGCGTCTCGGGGCGTGGAAAAAGGGATCAGGGTTCCAGCTCGGTGTCCCAGTACAGGAAGTCGAGCCAGCTCTCGTGGAGATAGTTCGGCGGGAACAGGCGGCCGTTGTTGTGCAGATCCTGGACCGTGGGCCGGAACGGCATCTGGCGCGGCCACATGTCGATCTCGCGGCACGACTTGTTGCTCTTGCGCAGATTGCAGCTCGAGCAGGCCGTGATCACGTTGTCCCACAGGGTGAGACCACCTTTCGAGCGGGGGATCAGATGATCGAAGGTGAGGTCGTCCGTGTCGCCGCAGTACTGGCACTCGAAGCGGTCGCGGAGGAAGACGTTGAAGCGGGTGAAGGCCGGATGGCGGGCAGGCTTGATGTAGGTCTTCAGCGAGACGACGCTCGGAAGCCTCATCTCGAAGGTCGGACTTCGGACCGACGCTTCGTATTCGGAAACGATGTTCACCCTGTCGAGGAAGACCGCCTTGATGGCATCCTGCCACGACCACAGCGAGAGCGGATAATAGCTCAGCGGCCGATAGTCGGCGTTCAGCACCAACGTAGGGTGCGCATCGGGAGATACCGCTATGGTCACTCGATGTCCCTCGTCCCTCAGTTGAGTCGCCAACTTCGGATGCGCGGCACGAATATGTATAGGCTCTATGTCAGTCTTGTGAAGTGCTTATGCGCGCGGTCAACCTGTCGCAGAGATATTATGCCGGCAAATTGTTGGTCAGGAAATTCAGTCCCAGACGCGCTCCCATCTCATTGATTCCATGACCCAATCCCGGCTCGATGTGCGAGGAGACCGGAACCTTAAGAAGGTCGAGATGCTCGGCGGTCGTCCGGGTCAGATCCGCCGGAAGCAGGTCGTCGTCGGCGCCGTGCACGAGAAGCACGGGGAATCGGTGCGTCATCTCCGATTCGATCCGGTCGGGCCCGGCCATCAGCCCCGAATAGCCGATCAGCCCGGCGATCCGCTCCGCCCGCCGGAAGCCGACGTGAAGCGCCATCATGGTGCCCTGGCTGAAGCCGACCAGCGCGAGACGGTCGGCACCCAGTCCGTAGCGGACGAGCTGATCGTCGAGGAACCGGTCGAGCAGCGGCGCGGCCGCCGTCACGCCGCGCCAGTATTCCGACGGATCGCGCAGGGTCAGCGGAAACCATTGCCGGCCGATCGGCGCCATCTCGCAGTGATCGGGGGCGTCGGGCGCCACGAAGGCCACGTCCGGCAGCGCCGGCGCCCACATCCGCGCAAGCTCGATCAGATCCGAGCCGTCCGCGCCATATCCGTGAAGCAGAACCACGAGGGCGCGCGGCTTGCCCTCTCCTGCCGGCTCGATCCGGGGGCCGTCGAGTTCCACCATGGCTCGGTTCCTTGTTGCGACCGGTTGCGCCCCCCGTCCAAACCAATGCCACCGGGAGCGAAATCGCAACACCCGGGCACACGTGGCCGGCGGGGTGTGGCCCCGGGACCACGCCCGCCCCACGTCGGAACCCGATCGGCCACCGGCCCCGCGCCCTATTCCGTTGCCGGAGGAACTCTGCTCCGCTACGTGAGTTTTAGGCCAGTTGTGCAAATCGCGGGGGAACCCTTCATGCTGACCATTCTATCCTGGATCATTCTCGGTCTGATCGCCGGCGCGATCGCCAAATGGATCATGCCGGGCGACGATCCGGGCGGGATCTTCGTGACCATCCTGATCGGCATTGCCGGCGCGTTTGTCGGCGGCTACCTGGGCACCGCGCTCGGGGTCGGCGGCGTCACCGGCGGACTGTCCATCGCCTCCATCATCACGGCGATCGTGGGCGCGCTGGTGCTTCTCTTCGTCTACCGCCTGGTCCGCCGCTCCACCTAGATCGTCAGTTCGCGCCGGCCAGCCGGTTCGGATGACATCGTCTTACGAAAGGGCGCAGACAGCGCCCTTTTTCGTGTCCGACGATCGGCGGCACTCCCTTCCGGTCAGACCGGAACCGCCTCGCGGCCTTCCCGCCTCGCCCGGTAGTAGCTCCAGAACAGCCGCGCCGCGACCCCGCGCCAGGGCGACCACGCCTCGGCAATCGCGGCGAGCTCTTTGGTCGATGGACGCGCCGGCAGTCCGAGCCCGTCCGCGACGGCATTTTGAAGCGCGAGATCGCCGACCGGAAAGATGTCGGGATGGCCGGCACAGAACAGCAAGTAGATGTCGGCCGTCCACGGACCGATCCCCTTCACCGCACACAGGCGCTCATGGGCGTCCCCGGCCGGAAGCCGGCAGACATGGTCCAGGTCGAGCCCGTCGCCGACCGCATCGGCGACCGCCCTAAGCGTCCGCACCTTCGGCCGCGACAGCCCGGCCGCCCTCAGCTCCTCGTCGCTCGCCGCCCTGACCGCGTCCGGCCCGAACGGATCCAGCCGTTCGGCAAGCCGCGCCCAGATCGAGGCCGCACTTGCGACCGACAGCTGCTGGGACACCACGATCCGCGCCAGCCCCTCGAAGCCTGGCGCCCTGAGCCGCAGCGGCACCTCGCCGGCCACCGACCGGATCTCCTTGAGCCGGCCGTCCAGCGCGACCAGCGCCTCCAGGCCCCGGGCGACGTCGGCATCCGTCACGATCGGCGCCGGCGGGCTCTCCACCCCGCCCGACGCCGCGCCGTCCGCCTCTGCGACCTTCGTCCGTCTTGCCATCGGCCTTCGTTCCCCGCTACCGCTCGCAGCCGTCGCCCCCGACCCGTCACGGTGTCCCATGACCACCGCAAAGCCGCCCGTCTTCCGCTTCGCGCCGAGCCCGAACGGCTATCTGCATCTGGGTCACGCCTATTCGGCGATCATGAACCACCGGCTCGCCGAGGCAAGGGGCGGCCGTTTTCTCGTCCGGATCGACGACATGGACCAGGGCCGCGCGCGACCGGCCTACGAGGACGCGATCTTCGAGGACCTCGCCTGGCTCGGCCTCGACTGGGCCGAGCCCGTCCGTCATCAGTCTGCGCATATCCCGGACTATCTGGACGCCCTCGACCGGCTCGACCGGATGGGGCTGATCCGGCGCTCGGTCGCCACCCGCCGCGAGATCGCCGCCGGGGCGGACGTAGCCGCCGCAGCAGGTACGCCGTGGCGCCGGGATCCCGACGGCGGCTGGTGCGTGCCCGAGGATGACCTCTTTTTGCCGCCGGAGGTCCTTCGCAAGCGACGCGAGACCAATGCCCCCGCCACACTCCGCCTGAAGATGGCGGACGCCCTCGCCCGGCTCGACGCCCCCCTCACCTTTCGCGAGGAGAGCGACGGCCCGGCCGGCGAGACTGGCGACGTGGCGCTCGATCCCGCGCTCTGGGGCGACGTGGTTCTCGGCCGCAGCGACGTGCCGGGCAGCTACCACCTCTCGGTCGTCATCGACGACGCCGCCCAGGCGGTCACCCACGTGGTGCGCGGCCGCGACCTCTTCTACGCCACCGCGATCCACCGCCTGCTGCAGCACCTGCTCGGCCTGCCGACCCCGGTCTACCACCATCACCGGCTGATCCTGGACGAGACCGGCCGCAAGCTCTCCAAGTCCCAGGGCGACACCAGCCTGCGCGAGCTCAGGGCCAAAGGCGCCACGCCGTCCGACATCCGCCGGATGATCGGCTGCTGACACGGAAAACCGGGCCCCACTTTTCCTGGGATCTACCAGCGGACGACTGTCCGCCGGCCGGTCAGGCCGCGCCCGCGCAGCGGTGAGCGAAGCGAACTCGCGTGAGCGAAAAAGAACCACCCTCCACGCAAAGCCGGACGCGAAACCGGGTCCCACTTTTCCTGGGATTTGCTCTACCCCGAGATCGTCACCAGCACCGGCACGTGGTCCGAGGGCTTTTCCCAGCTGCGCGCCTCCGGCACGACCCGGATCCCGCTGACCCGGTCGGCGAGCGAGGGCGAGGCCCACATGTGGTCGAGCCGCCGGCCGCGGTTGGAGACCGTGTGGTCGCGGTTGCGGTAGCTCCACCAGGTGAAGACCTTCTCCGGCGGCGGCAGATCCCGCCGCACCACATCGACCCAGCTTCCGGCATTTTGCGCCGCGTCCAGCCGCTCGGTCTCCTCCGGCGTGTGGCTGATCACCTTCAGAAGCTGCTTGTGGGACCACACGTCCTCCGGCAGCGGCGCGACGTTGAAGTCGCCGCCCACCAGGCTCGGCACGGCCGCAGCGGTCCGGCTCCAGGGCGCGAACGCCTCCAGATAGGCGAGCTTGGCGGCGAATTTCGGGTTCACGGCCGGGTCCGGCTCGTCACCGCCCGACGGAATGTAAAGCGAGTGCAGCACCACCTTGCGGCCGCCCACCTCGACCGCGCCGGCGATGTGCCGCCCCTCGTCGATGTCGGCCAGATTCTCGCGCATCACGTCGGTGATCGGACGCTTGGCGGCGATCGCGACGCCGTGGTGGCCCTTGCGGCCGTTCACCACCACGTGGGGATAGCCGAGCTTGTCGAGGCCCGAGGTCGGAAACTGGGCATCCGGACAGCGGGTTTCCTGCAGCAGAAGCACGTCGGGGGCGTAGGCCGCCACGAACCGCTCCACCAGCGGCAGCCGGGAGCGGATCGAGTTGATGTTCCAGGTGGCGACGACGAGGCGATCGGCGGAGCTGTCGCTGGCCGCCATCAGGCGCCTCCGCGGGCGGCGATGGCGTCGGCGAGCGCGACGGTCTTTTCCGCGATTTCCGCATGCAGCCGTTCGACCATCCGGCCGTTGAGCGAGATCGCCCCCTTGCCGGCGTTCTCCGGCGCCTCGAAGGCGGCGATGACGGCGCGCGCCTCCTCGATCTCCTCCTCGCTCGGCGCGAAGGCTCGGTTGGCCTCCTCGATCTGCTTGGGATGGATCAGCGTCTTGCCGTCCATGCCCAGATCCCGGCCCTGCCGGCATTCGGCGGCGAACCCGTCGGCGTCGTCCAGATCGTTGAACACACCGTCGATGATGGCGAGGTCGTTGGCCCGCGCCGCCGCCACGAAGGTCATCAGCCAGGGCATCATGGTGGCCCGGCCGGGCACGATCCGGGTGCGGGTCTCCTTGGCGAGGTCGTTGGTTCCGATCACCAGCGCGTCGAGCCGGCGGCCGGCGTCCTCCTCGACCGCCTCGGCGATATCGCCGGCGTTCAGGACAGCGCGCGGGGTCTCCATCATCAGCCAGATCGCCAGTTCCGTCGGCGCGCCGAGCCGGGACAGCACCCGCCCGATCGCCATGACGTCGTCGACCGTCTCCGCCTTCGGCACCAGAATGGCGTCGGCGCCGCTGGTGGCGATGGCCTCCAGGTCGCCGATGCCCCAGGGCGCCGACAGCGGGTTCATCCGCACCACGACTTCCCGCGGGCCGTATCCGCCGGCCTTGACCGCCGCGATCACCTGCTCGCGGGCGCTCTCCTTCTGCTCCGGCGCCACCGCATCCTCCAGATCGAAGATCACGGTGTCGACGGGAAGCGTTTTCGCCTTTTCCAGCGCCCGGGCATTGGAGCCGGGCATGTAGAGGACGCTGCGGCGCGGACGGATGTCGGTCATGGCCTCTCCAGGACGGCGTTTTCGGGATGGGCGGCGGGCGATGCCGGTCCCCTGACGGCGGGGCGATGACACTTCGATAGCAAACCGGGAGGCGGACGCAACCCGTCGGCCGGCGTCACGCGATCAGGTCGCGTTCGTCGAGAAGGCGTCGCAGCCGGGCCCAGTCGTGAATCACCTGGGCCGCGTAGCGCTCGGCGACACCGACCAGTTCGCGGATCGCCTGCTTGGAGAGCCGCTCCGCCATGTGGGTCTCGAACCGGACAGAGCGCTTGTCCGACCGCGCGTGCGCCAGCGCCACGGCCATCCCGGACGCCTTGGCGTGATCCCGCAGGTTGTCGGCAAGATCGCCGTCGGCGAGGTCTTCCGCATCGGGAGAGACCTTGGAGTTGTGCCGCGTCCGCACCAGCCAGTGCGATCCCTCCCAGACCACCTCGTCGAGCACCCGGTCCGGATGGCGCTGCATCAGCCGCTGGCTGTCGATGACCAGATGCGCCCACGGCATCCGGTTGGCCGGATCGATCTCGGGAAAATGGGCGAGGAACCCCGGCGGACGCTGTTCCTTGATTTCCACCAGATGGTAGAGCTCCAGAAGCTTCCGCCAGTCGTCGCCCTCGCGGTCGGTCGCATCCGGGCCGACCAGCAGATAGTAACGATCGGCGTGACGGGCCCCGAGGCCGGCACCGTGCCGGATCGCGACATCGCAGATCGTGTCGTCCACATAGGGCGCGAACGCCGCCCGGACCTCATCCGCGCGGGCACCGGTCAGCCGCTCGATCCGCCCGTCCTTCGGCTTGAACCGCGGTTCGTCGGATTCCAGATCCGCGGCTTTGGCGAGCTTGGACTTGGAGGTGAAATCGTCGCCGCGGACGGCCCGGTCGCGGGCCTTTTCTTCGTAGTCCGCGAGGAAGTGCTTCGACTTGAAGCCCCGGATCACGGCTTCCCAGCACTCGATCGGATCGTCGGCGACCGCCGCGCAGGTCTTCCTGTAGCGCTTGAAGAAGCGTTTCGCCGCGCCGCGCGCGGCTTCGAAGCCCGGCGAATCGTGAAGCCGGTCCAGCGGCCAGTTGACGTAGGTCCCGTCGTCGTCGCAGCGCGCCCGGTCGGCGGCCAGAAAAAGGCTGGTCGCATACCGGACCAGATCCCATTCGGCGTAGCCCACCCCGGCATCGTCATAGTCGTTCGGGCAGAAATGAACCCAGTCCGGCCCGGCCCAGGCGCCCCCTTCGGTCAGAAAACCGAGATTCTCCAGATGGCAGTCGCCCTGGATTCGCGTCAGCGACTTCCGGCTCACCTCGACGGGCAGCGTGCCGTCCTTCAGGTCGCGATAGTAGAGGCTCACCGTGCCGCGAAAGAACGCGAACGGTGATCCCACCATGTCCCGGTGCTTGCCGTAGGCAGGTCCCTCCGACAGATCGACGTCGTCGACCCGCTTGATCTCCGAGAGGATCACATCCAGCCGGGGATCGCTTCGCTCGGACATGGGTCTTCCTCGGTGGTGTGCACTGGCATCGGGCGGGGGGCGACGGATGCGCCCGGATACTCTCCGTCAGTCGGAGAGCTGCGGCAAATCCTTGTAGTGGTCGAGCGCCTCGGGGTTGGCCAGCGCTTCCTTGTTCTTCACCTCGCGACCATGAACGACGTCGCGCACGGCAAGTTCCGTGATCTTGCCTGACTTGGTCCGCGGAATGTCGGCCACGGCGACGATCCTGGCCGGCACGTGGCGGGGGCTCGCGCCGGACCGGATCTGCGACTTGATCTTCTTCTCCAGCGCCTCGTCGAGGCTCGCGCCTTCGGCGAGCCGCACGAAGAGCACCACCCGCACGTCGTTGTCCCAGTCCTGGCCGATCGCCAGCGCCTCGAGCACTTCGGGGATCTGCTCCACCTGGGCGTAGATCTCCGCCGTGCCGATCCGCACCCCGCCGGGGTTCAGCGTGGCGTCGGAGCGGCCGAGGATGACGAGCCCGCCGTGCGGGGTCCATTCCGCGAAGTCGCCGTGACACCACACGCCGGGGAAGCGCTCGAAATAGGCCGCGCGGTACTTGGCGCCCTCGGGGTCGTTCCAGAACATGACCGGCATCGTCGGGAACGGTTTGGCGCAGACCAGTTCGCCCTTCTCCTCGCGGATCGGGTGCCCGTCCTCCGACCAGACCTGGACGTCCAGCCCGAGGCCCGGCCCCTGGATCTCGCCCTTGTAGACCGGCGCGATGGGGATGCCGAGCACGAAGCAGCCGACGATGTCCGTGCCGCCGGAGATGGAGGCCAGGTGGATGTCGTGCTTGATCTTGTCGTAGACGAAGGAAAAGCTCTCCGGGGCCAGCGGCGAGCCGGTCGAGGTCATCAGCCGCACCGTCGACAGATCGTGGCTGTTGATCGGCTCGTGCCCGGCCTTGGCGACGGCGTCGATGAACTTCGCCGACGTGCCGAACAGCGTCATCTTCTCCTGGTCGGCATAGTCGAACAGGATCTCGCCGGACGGCGCGAACGGCGAACCGTCATAAAGCAGCAGCGTCGCCTCACAGGCGAGCCCCGACATCAGCCAGTTCCACATCATCCAGCCGCAGGTGGTGAAGTAGAACACCCGGTCGCCCGGCCGCACGTCGCAGTGGAGCCGGTGCTCCTTCAGGTGCATCAGCAGGACGCCACCCGCCGCATGCACGATGCACTTGGGCACGCCCGTCGTGCCTGAGGAGAACATGATGTAGAGCGGGTGATCGAACGGAACCCGCTCGAACTCCACCGGCTTGGCCTCGACGCCGGCCAGCGCGCTATCCAGCGCCACGGCGCGCGGCACGCTGTCGGCGACTTCGTCGGCGCGGCCGAGATAGGGGACGATCCAGATCGTCTCGGCGCTCGGAAGCTGCTCGGCCACGGAAGCGAGCTTGTCGGCAACGGCGATCTCCTTGCCGTTGTACCAGTAGCCGTCGCAGGCCACGAACACCTTCGGCTGGATCTGGCCGAACCGGTCCAGCACCCCGCGTTCGCCGAAATCCGGCGAGCAGGAGGAGAAGGTCGCGCCCAGGGACGCGGTGGCCAGCATCAGCGCCGTCGTCTCCGGCATGTTGGGCATCATCGCCGCGACCCGGTCGCCGACGCCGACGCCGGCCGCCGCCAGCCCCTGCTGGAGCCGCGACACCAGCGCGTGGAGCGCGTCCCAGCTCATCCGGCGCTTGACCTTGTCCTCGCCCCAGAAGACGAGCGCGTCGCCGTCACCGGTGCGGCGGAGCATGTTCTCCGCGTAGTTCAGCCGCGCATCGGGGAAGAACTTGGCGCCCGGCATCTTGTCGCCGTCGGCCAGCACCCGCTCGCCCTTGTCGCCGATCACGCCGCAATAGTCCCAGATCGCCGACCAGAAGCCCTCCAGATCGGCCACGGACCAGGCATGAAGGTCGGCGAAGGTCTCGAACGACTTGCCCGCCCGGTCCCCGGCAAAGCCCATGAAATCCGTCATCTGGGCTTCGGCGATGCGCTCTTTCGACGGAGTCCACAGCGGCGCGTCGGTCGTCATTCGGACGATCTCCCCTTCAATCCGGCCGATCCGGTATCGGCGGCTGCAATAGCACCGGCCCGGATCACCCGACAAGGTAAGCGCTGAGCGGAGCGGAAAGAAGAAGCATCGCGCGTAGGAGATCGACCGGCGGCGCGTTTCATCATATCGACAGCAACCGGACCACCGGGGCTCCGGCCGACCCGCGCCTGCGGCAGGCGCCCCGGAACCGACTCAATTTGAGAGGACGGATGGTCGTCTTCGCCGACGCGGTCAACCGGCCGCTCCCCAGCAACGATCGGTCAACGGCACGCGTGGATACCGGACCCGTCGACGACGCCGACACCCAGCTTCTCGCGCGGATTTCGCACGGGGACGAGCGGGCGTTTGCCGAACTGGTCGCCCGGCACAGCCCCCGGCTGCACGCGCTCGCACTGCGCTTCACCGGATCCGCCGCCGATGCCGACGATGTGGTCCAGGACACCTTCTGGTCGGCCTGGCGGAAGGCGTCCGACTGGCAGGCGCGCGGTGTGAAGGTGTCGACCTGGCTCTACCGGATCGCCCTCAACCGCTGCATCGACCTCGACCGGCGCCGCAAGGTCCGGCGGCTGGTCGGGCTGGACGATGCCCGGGACCCGGAGGAGCCCGCACCAGGGGCCGAGCAGCAGGCGGTGGTGCGGTCCGAACTGGCCGCCGTCTCCGACGACGTGCGCGCCCTTCCCGCCCGACAGCGGGCGGCGATCCTGCTGGCCGCGACCGGCGAGGCGGGGACCGGAGAGATTGCCGCCAGGCTGGGCATCAGCGAAGGTGCCGCAGAACAGCTCCTGGTGCGGGCCAGACGCACGCTCCGGCAGAAGAAGATGGCGCGGGAGGCCCTTGGTCCGGACGGAGGGCAACCCAGATGACACGGGATCACACACGCGGGCGTCGGACGTCCGCACAGGTGGAAGACATGAGCCGCATGACCGTCGCCGAGCTGGAAGCTCTGCTCGATCGCCACGGACCGGATCCGCACGACTGGCCGCGCGGAAGCGCGGACAGGGTCGATGCGCTGTGCGCGCACGATCCGGTTGCGCGAAACGTTCTGGCGAGCGCGCGCACGCTCGACGCCGATCTCGGTGCCCTTGTGGCCCCGAAACCTGCCGATTCCGCCCTGATCGGGCGGGTCCTCTCCTCGGTGCGCGCGCGGCGCGCAGACGCATCGCCTGCGCTTTTTCTCACGCCCGCGCGCATGGCGGCGTTCGCCGGCATCGCCGTTGGCTTCGTCGCGCTCGGCGCCACCCTCGGACTGATGATCGAGCAGCCCGTCCAGTCGACCGTTCAGAGCGAGGAGGTCGCCATTCTCATGCTCGGCATCGGCGACGATCTGGGCCTCGGGTCCGGCGACAGCCCCGGAGACAGCCTATGACGCTTCGCGGTTCCTGGGCGATCGGGGTGCTGGTCGCCCTCGCCCTCTCCCTGGCGGTGAACTTCACGCTCGGCGGCTTCGTGTCGGCGCGCCTGCTCGGCCCCCATCCGCCCCATCGCGGCGGTGGCGGGTTCAGCGCGCTTCTCGGCTCCGACCGGGCCTATCCGCCGGAAATGCAGGACGAACTCAGGCAGGCGGTGTTCGACGATCCCGCGATGAAGGAGCGGATCCGTGCCCTGATCGAGTCGCGGCGGAAGATGTTCGAGATCATGCGCGCCGATCCCTACGATCCGGCCGCCCTGCAGGCGGTACTGGCCGAGATCGAGACCAACACGACGGCGCTTCAGGAGGCCGGTCACCGGATCCTGGAGAAAGTCGTCGCCGAAACCCCGCCCGACGTCCGCGCCGAGATCGGCTGGCGGCGGCACCACGGCGATCGCGACCATCGCGGGCCGCCGCACGATTGAGGAATGGCTGGGCTCGGGCCACCGGCGGCTGCAACGGACGACGGGACAATCTTGAAATCGGGCCGCCGCGACCCCTGATAGGAGAACGCACGGGGCGGACGAACGCCCCTCCATCGGAAGGATCGCAATGGTCGACCAGCCCTCTCGGACACGCCGCCTCCTGGGCGGATCGTTCCCTCAGGTGATCCTGAAGCTGCTCCTGCTGTCGTTCCTGGTGGGGCTCGTACTCGCGAGCCTGGGCTTCACGATCGAGGAGCTCGTGTTCCGGATTTCGCTCTGGATCGGCTATCTGCCGCAGCTCGGCTGGAGCGCGATCGTCGACGCCGGGCGCTATCTGGCGCTCGGCGCGATCATCGTCGTGCCGATCTGGCTGATCGTCCGGGTGCTGGAGAACGTGCGCTCCTGATCCCATGAACCCGGCGCCGGCCGAGCGCGCAACATCGATCCGGTGCGTATACCGGATCGACGGGCGCGCTGGCGTTCAGGCCCGAACGCCGATCACGCCAGGCGGCGAAGCCGTCCGCTTACCGACATGGCGAAGCCATCGCCGTCCACGACGATCTCGTCGCAGATGCCGGTGGCGACATCGTCGTAGCGGTAAAGCTGCAGCGGCTGGAGGCATGTCAGCCGGCGGCGCGCGCGCACCGGTGCGAGATCCGCCGCCGACAGCGTGACCACGTCGAGCTCGACGCTATCGCCGGCGCCGAGACCCAGGCGCCGGATCATCGGTGTCCATGTGAAGGCCGTCTCGGCGAATTCCAGATCGACACATCCCGACAGCTCGTCGAGGGGCACGCCGTGCCCGTCGGTCCAGCGACCGGCAGCGTCGGACTGCAGCCGCTCCGGCTCCGAAAGCCCAAGCAGCCGCACCTCGAACAGGCGAACGCACCAGGCGGGATCCAGAACCGTCCGATGGGTGAGGCCCAGCGGTCCGTGCGGGCCCGCACCGGTGACGACGCCTTCGACCCGACGCGCATCGCTCGCCCGCTCATAGAGCAGGACTTCCGATCCGCGCTCCGGCCCCTCGCTTTCGAAGCGCAGGCAGTGGCGGTCGCGATTTTCGGTCCACAGGTCCGGGGGTGACAGTGTCGCGTGCATGGCACCGATCTCCTCTCTCGCGGGCCGGGGCTTTCCGCCGGATGGGGAAAGCGCTGGCTCCATGGAGTTCGACGCCGACGAGGATCGCCGCACTTCGCGGCGATCCGATGGCATATCGCTCAGAGATGTTCGATCCGAGCGGACAGCAGTTTCAGCGAGACGAAGCGGGTCAGCGGTTCGGCAGGGGCGCCAGAACCATGACCATCTGCCGGCCTTCGAGACGCGGCTCGGATTCGACCTTGGCGAATTCTTCGGTCTCGGAGCGGACCTTCTTGAGAAGGTCCATGCCCAGTTCCTGATGCGCCATCTCGCGCCCACGGAACCGCAGCGTCACCTTCACCTTGTCGCCTTCCTCGAAAAACCGCATCATCGACCGCATCTTCACCTCATAGTCATGGGTGTCGATGTTCGGGCGCATCTTGATTTCCTTGACCTCGACGGTCTTCTGCTTCTTGCGCGCCTCGGCGGCCTTCTTCTGGCTCTGATACTTGTATTTGCCAAAATCGAGGATCTTGCAGACCGGCGGGTCGGCGTTCGGCGACACCTCGACGAGATCGAGACCGCTCTCCTCGGCCATAGCCAAGGCCTCGTCGGTCTCGACTATCCCGCGGTTGTTTCCCTCGGCATCGACAAGCTGTACCCGGGGTACACGGATGTCGGAATTGACGCGCGGCCCTTCCTTCGTGGGCGGCGGAGCACGGTGCGGACGGCGAATGGTATGACTCTCCTCAACTGTCCATAAAAGTCGGCGTCGTATGGCGGGTCCTGAGTGCCCCGGCTGACCGGACGAAACACCGTAAGCCCCGAACGCCAGGCGCCGGAGCATGGAACGGGCTTCGATAGACCCGCAGACGATGTCATCAAGATCGGCACTTTGGCAGGCGAAGTCAACGCCGGAAGCAGGCTCTATGCCCCGGAAAGCCAGAATTCCGGCCTGATTTCCTATCGCTCGGCGAGCAGGCCCCGATAGACGTCCAGGGTCCGCTCCGTCATCGCCTCGAGCGAGAACCGGGTCGCCACGTGGCTTCGGGCCCGCTCGGCGAGGCTCGCGCGCCGGTCAGGGTCGAGGTTCAGAACCTCCTCCAGCGCGGCCGCCAGCGCTTGCGGATCCCCCGGCGGCACCTTCCAGCCGGTGCGTGCGTCCTCGCCGACGGCCGGCGGCGCAAGAACGGTCTCCGTCACCGCGCCCAGGTCAGACACCACCACGGGCCGGCCGGCAATCTGCGCTTCGACGGCCGCCCGGCCGAACGCCTCGGGCTCGGTCGATGCCACGACCACCGTGTCGGCGAACGCCATCGCGGCCGGCACGTCGGTGCAATGGCCCGGGAGCAGCACCCGGCCTTCCAGCCCGTGGTCCCGTATCCGGGTCCTGAGGTCGTTCAGATAGGCCTCGCGGCCCTGGGCGTCACCCGCCAGAACCCCAACCCAGTCGTCGCGTTCCGACAGACGGGCGAGCGCATCGATCGTGACCCGCTGGCCCTTCCAGCCGGTGAGCCGGGCAAGCTGTAGGATCACGCGCTTGCCGGCCGGCACGGCCCACTCGGTGCGCAACGCCTCGGCGCGGTCCGCAACGGACGGATCCTGAAAGGCGCGCATGTCGGTACCGCGATGGATCACCACGATCCGCCGGTCCCCGACATCGTGCCGGGACCGGATGAGGTCGGCGGTGTAGCCGGAATTGGCGATCACCACATCGCCCCGGGCCATCACGGAATTGTAGTAGCCTTTCAGGCGGGATTTCTGATTGTAGGCACCGTGATAGGTGGTCACGAACGGCCGACCGGTGCGCCGGGCCGCGATCAGCGCCGACCAGGCCGGGGCGCGCGAGCGGGCGTGCACGATGTCCACGCCCTCCGCCTCGATCAGGTCCGCGATTGCCGCCGCGTTGCGCCACATCCGCCAGGGATTTTTCGTCTTCGCCGGAAACTCGCGGTACTCCGCGCCTGTGCTTTTCAGCTCGTCCACGAGCCGGCCGCCCTCCGACAGGACGATCGCCCGCCAGCCTTCCGCGACGATCCGCTCCGCCACGTCGACCGCGGTGCGTTCGGCACCGCCGGTCTCCAGTTCCGGGACGATCTGCAGGATGGTCGGTGACGGCACGGGGCGTCCCTGAGCTTGAAACGGAGTCCGGTCGACGCGGGATTGGCGTCCGGGCGGGTGGATACGCTATCTGGGGCGGCGAGACGATAGCATCCGAGCGAGGTCAGAAGAATGAGCGAAACGAAACCCCAGTGGGTTCCGGTCGGAGACGGGCCCGAGGCGCGCCGGATCGCCGTGCGCGACCGGCCGGGCACCGAGCCCCGCGTGCTCTGGCTGGGCGGCTTCATGTCCGACATGAAGGGCACCAAGGCCGTGGCGCTCGACGAATGGGGCGCGAAGACCGGACGCGCGGTGACCCGATTCGACTATTCCGGCCACGGCGAATCGGAAGGCCGCTTCGAGGACGGCACCATCACGAAGTGGCTCGACGAGGCGGAGGCGGTCTTCTCCACCTTCTGTCCGGGCCCGACGATCCTGGTCGGCTCGTCGATGGGCGGATGGATCTCGCTGCTTCTCGCCCGCCGGCTCAGGGAAAAGGGCGCGGCCGACCGGCTTGCCGGCATGGTCCTGATCGCGCCGGCGGCCGACTTCACCGAGACGCTGATGTGGGCGAACTTTCCCGAAGAGGCGCGCCAGTCGATCCTGAAGGACGGGGTGTGGTACCGGCCATCGCCCTACGGCGAAGACCCGTATCCGATCACCCGCGAGCTGATCGAGGACGGGAGACAGAACCTGCTCTACGAGACCGCGCCGATCGAGACCGGCTGTCCGGTCCACATCCTTCAGGGCGTGCTCGACGACGACGTGCCGTGGACCCATGTCACCGACCTGGTCTCCAGGCTCGCCCGCGACGACGTGGTGCTCACGCTGGTGAAGGACGGCGATCACCGCCTGTCGCGTCCCCAGGACATCGAGCGGATGATCGCGGCTGTGGAGACCGTCGCCGACTGAATGCGCATGGCGCGGCCGGCCCCCTACAACCGCTCACGGACCTGTCGGAAATGAACCGACCCATCCTCAGCCGCTCACCCCGGCGAAAGCCGGGGTCCAGGGCGACACGATGGGCCTGGACTTTTGGCCCTGGATTCCCGCCCTCGCGGGAATGAGCGGAGTTTGGAGATTCTCCTCCCCGCATAGCCCGGACGGAAAACCGGTTCCCACTTTTCCTGGGCTTTGCGTGTCAGCGCGCGACTGCGCGCCGGCCGGTCAGGCCGCCCCCGCGGAGCGGTGAGCGAAGCGAACGCGCGTGAGCGGAGACACCTAAACCGGTTCCCACTTTCGCTGGCTTTGCTCTCTTTCCCCGCAAAGCCCGGACGGAAAACCGGTTCCCACTTTTCCTGGGCTTTATCAGCGGACGACCGTCCGCCGGCGCTCATGCGCCGCCCTCCCGGAGCCGGTGAGCGAAGCGAACTCGGCGTGAGGGAAAAGATTCTTTCTCCGCAAAGCCGGACGCGAAACCGGTTCCCACTTTCGCTGGCTTTGCTCTAGCCAAACACCACCGAGATCGCGATGGCGAACAGGGAGAGCGCGCCGAGCCAGAGCGCGGCCTGGCGCGAGCGGGTCCGCCGCGCCTCCGCCTCCGCGATGTGGTCGACCGTGTCCACGGCAAGGGTGAGGCCCGTCTCCGCCATGTTGGAGAAACCGTGGCTCATCCGGCTCACCTTATCCACGAAGTCCGGGAATTCCGCCATCAGCCGGACGAACGCGGCGAGCCCTTCCCCAGCCTCCTGCAGACGGCGGGCCGGACCGATATTCGTCTCCACCCAGGTCCGCATGACCGGTTCGGCCACGTGCCACATGTCCAGCTTCGGATCCAGGCTGCGGGCGACGCCCTCCACCACGACCATGGTCTTCTGCAGCATGATCAGCCGCGGCTGGGTCGTCATGGCGAACAGCTCGGTGACTTCGAACAGCTGGGTCAGGAGCCGCGCCATGGAGATGTCCTGGGCGGTCTGGTCGCGGATCGGCTCGCCGATCGCGCGCAGCGCCTGGGCGAACACGTCCGGGTCCTGATCGGCTGGAACGTAGCCGGCCTCGAAATGGACCTGGGCGACCAGCCTGTAGTCGCGCCGGATGAAGCCGTAGAGAATGCGCGCCAGGAACGAGCGCTCCGCCGCGTTGAGGCGGCCGGTGATGCCGAAATCGACGGCGACCAGCGTTCCGTCCGGCTCCACGAAGAGATTGCCCGGATGCATGTCGGCGTGGAAGAAGCCGTCGCGGACCGCGTGGCGCAGGAAGGACTGCATCACCGTCTCGGCGAGTTGCTCCAGGTCGATGCCAGCCTCGCGGATCGCCTCGATCTTCGACAGCTTGATGCCCTCGATCCACTCCATGGAGAGGATCGTCTTGGAGGTGCGGGCCCAGTCCACCGACGGAACGCGGAAGCCCGGGTCCTCGCGGCAGTTCTCCGCCATTTCCGACAGTGCGGCGGCCTCGAGCCTGAGATCCATCTCCAGGTGCACGGACCAGGCGAGCGTATCGACCACGGCGACCGGCCGCAGCCGGCGCGCGTGCGGCACGAACCGCTCGATCAGGCGGGCGGCCATGTAGAAGCTCTCCAGATCCCGGGCGAAGCGGCCGGCGACCCCTGGCCGCAGCACCTTCACGGCGACCGTGCGGATCCCGCCGTCCCGGTCGCGCACCGTCGCCCGGTGGACCTGGGCAATGGAAGCGGCGGCGACCGCCGGCCCGAACTCGACGAAGGCCTCCTCGACGGTGCGGTCGAGCCCCTCCTCGATCGCCTTGCGCGCCGTCTCGTCGGAGATCGGGGGAACCTCGTCCTGGAGCTTGGCCAGCTCGCGGGCCGCATCGGCGCCGACCACATCGGCCCGGGTCGCCAGGAACTGGCCGAGCTTCACATAGGACGGGCCGAGACGGTTGAGCGCCTGGGTCAGGCGGACGGCGGCCTCGGTCCGCTTGGCGCCGCGCCGTTCCAGGAGCCGCGCGACCCGGATGCCGAAGCGGGCCGACGGCGGCAGGTCCGGGAGAACCACCAGCCCGAACACGCCCTCGCGCGCGAGCACGAACCCCGCATGCACCAGGCGAAGCAGCGGCGCAATCCGTAGCGCCATCGCGTCAGACCTTGAAGCCGGAATGGATCGCGGCGATGCCACCCGACAGAAGCCGGAAGGTGACCCGCGAAAAGCCGGCCTCCTCGATCTCGAACGCGAACCGCTCGGGGATGGGGAAGGTGCGGATCGATTCCACCAGATACTGGTAGGGCTGCTCGTCGCCGGTGACCGCGCGGCCGAGGGGCGGGATCACCCGGAACGAATAGGTGTCGTACACCTGCTGCAGGACCGGCAGGTCGACGGGCGCGAACTCAAGGCACATGAAGCGACCGCCCCGGGGCAGCACCCGGTAGGCCTCGGCCAGCGCGGCCGCCCGGTCGGGCACGTTCCGGATGCCGAAGGCGATCGTGTAGGCGTCGTGGGATCGGTCGGCGAAGGGCAGCATCTCGGCGTTGGCCTGGACGAAGCGGCTGCGGTCGGCGAGATGCTTCTTCTCCGCCCGCTCCGCACCGACGCCCAGCATCGCGCCGTTGATGTCGGTGATCGTGACGCTCGTCCCCGCGCCGCCGCGGTTCAGGATGCGGAAGGCGATGTCACCGGTTCCGCCGGCGACGTCCAGAACCCGGTAGCGGCCGCGCGCCGACTTGGGCGGCGACAGCCAGCTCACCATCGCGTCCTTCCACAGCCGGTGGAGACCGCCCGACATCAGGTCGTTCATCAGGTCGTAGCGCTGGGCCACGCGGTGGAAGACGTCATCCACGAGGCGCTGCTTGTCGCCGGCCGCGACCTGGCGGAAGCCGAAAGGAAGCTCGCTGCCCCCCTGCGTGCGCGATTCGGTTTCGCTCATACTCATCAAACCTCTTTCGGGCGACGATAACCGGCGGGACATCCTGCGGCTATGCTTACGGCGCGGGTCGGGTTAACGATCACGTCCCGTGTTCCAATCTCACCCGGCTTTGTGATGCCCGAGCTTCCAGAAGTCGAGACCGTCCGCCGCGGCATCGCGCCCGCGCTGGTCGGCCACACCATCGTGTCCGTCGCCCAGCGACGACCGGACCTGCGCTTTCCGTTCCCGGAGCGCTTCGTGGCGCGCGTATCGGGCCGCATCGTGACGGCGCTCGGCAGGCGGGCAAAATATCTCGTGGCCGATCTCGATGACGGCACCGTCCTCCTGATGCATCTGGGCATGTCGGGCTCGTTCCGCATCGAAGCCGGGGCGGAAACGGAGGTCGCCGGCCGGTTTCATCTGCCCCGCTCCAAGGACAGGGCCCACGACCATGTGGAGTTCCGCCTCGAGGACGGCACCCGCATCGTCTACAACGATCCGCGCCGGTTCGGCTACATGGCGCTGATCGCGCGCGCCGAATTCGACCGGCATCCGCTCATCCGCGGCCTCGGTGTCGAGCCCGTGGGCGAGGAGCTGACCGGTGCATTCCTGGCTGAGAAATTCGCCGGACGCAGCACATCGCTGAAGGCGGCACTCCTCGACCAGCGCCTGATCGCCGGGCTCGGCAACATCTATGTGTGCGAGGCGCTGTGGCGGGCGCGGCTGTCGCCCCGGCGCAGCGCCGGCTCCATCGCCCGCAAGGACGGGACGCCCACGCTCCGGGCGGAGCGGCTCGCGGAAGCGGTGAAGGCGGTGATCGCCGACGCCATCGTCGCCGGCGGCTCGACGCTCAGGGACTACATGAAGGCCGACGGCAGCCTCGGCTATTTCCAGCATACGTTTGCGGTCTACGATCGCGAGCACGAGCCCTGCCGCCGCGAGAGCTGTCGCGGCACCATCAGGCGCATCGTCCAGTCCGGACGCTCGACCTTTTTCTGCCCGGAATGCCAACGCTGACCATCCTGCCGGCGCGCCGGCACAGCTGAGAGGGACACGCATGACACCGACCCGACCCGCCACAAGCCGCGCAGCGACCGCGCTCCGGCTTGCCGCCGCGCTTCCTCTGATCCTGGCCGCGACGGCCGCCTCGGCCCAGTCGACGATCACGGCAAAACCGCTCTCCGACGACGACTGCAGCCAGCTCGCCAAGGAGACCAGCGACCGGACGGGCGTGCCGGTCGACGTCGTCGTGGGCGACGCAGGCCCTTACATCTTCACCAATCTCGACGGAACCGCCTGCCTGTTCTCCGGGACGGCGACCGGCGTTTCGAAGAATCTGGAAAACCTCGCGACCATCGGCGAAGGCTTCGAGGGCTGGACCCGGGACAGCGCCTACGATGCCGACGCCCCCGGTGCGACCAGCGTGACGTTCACGCGCGGCAACGACTGGTTCGCGCTTTCGGTCGGCGCCGAACCGCCGACGGACACATGCGAGGACGTCATGATCTCGGAGTGCAAGGCGCCGCTGTCGGAGTGGACCTGGACCGTCTCCGGCATGGCGTTCACCGCACCGGCCGGCGTGCGGCCGGAATACTGAGCTGCAACCGCGCTAAAGCGGCCCGGTCGCATGGGGCGCCCACTGACGCAACGCCGCGATAAGCTCCGCTTCCCGCGCCTCGCCGCCGAGAAGGCGGCGGGGCACGCGCTGGACGACCAGCACGTCGTGCCAAACCAGCAAAGTCTCCTTTGACAGCTCGATCTTCGAAATCGCCGACCAGGGGGTTTCGCTGTGCGAGCCCGTGCCATTCCGGACCGCGAAGCGATCCGGCTGAACCGTGACGGTCATCGGACCGATTTCGGCCGTCGCAAGCTCCACCATCCGCTTGACCATCGACCGCGTGCTCAGAGCCCAGAGAATTATGCCGGCGGCCAAGCCGATCCCGGTCGTCAGAACCACGAGGGACGCGACCTCGCCGGCGAACGGCGTCGTATATCGAGCCAGGAGAAGCGAACAGGCATTGGCCAGCACCAGCAGGAGAAGGGCCGTGGGCCCGTCGCCCCATCGGCTTCGAAGAAGGGGCCGGGCCCGGTTGAGATACTCCCGATAGCCGACAGCCACGTCTTCGCGCGTCATTTCCCCTTCAAAGACGAAACGGCTCTTTTGATCCATTGGCGCTCTCGTATCAGGCCGGCGTGCGCAGGACGACACGTCGCGGCGATCAATGGCAGGGGGCGTCAGAGTGCAAGGGGCGTCCCCACCCCCGTTCCCCTCGGCAAAAGCCGGGGTCCAGGGGCACGGTCTCGGATGCTGCGGCGGTCCACCCTGGATTCCGGCTTCCGCCGGAATGAGCGGAGATTGGGTTCGACGCCGACAGTCCCTCGCGCCCTTTCGCATCACCCCAGCCAGCGCGCGACCGCGCGTCGGCCGGTCAAGAGGCGCGAAGCGCAGCGACCGGGACGAAAGAACCGGCCGCGCCCCGCGCAGCGGTGAGCAAAGCGAACTCGCGTGAGCGGGAAAAGACCAAACCGGTTCCCACTTTTCCTGGCGTTGCTTTCTTCTTCCGCAAATCCCGGACGGAAAACCGGTCCCCACTTTTCCTGGGATTTGCTCAGTGCCTGAAATGGCGGACGCCGGTGAAGACCATGGCGATGCCGGCCTCGTCGGCGGCCTTGATCACCTCGTCGTCCCGCATGGAACCGCCCGGCTGGATGACCGCCGTCGCGCCCGCGTCCACCGCGGCCATGAGGCCGTCGGCAAACGGGAAGAAGGCATCGGAGGCAACGACCGAGCCGCGCGTCAGCGGCTCGGGAACGCCGGCGGCCTCGGCGGCGTCGGCCGACTTGCGGGCGGCGATGCGGGCGGAATCCACCCGGCTCATCTGCCCGGCGCCGACCCCTACGGTCGCCCCGTCCTTCACATAGACGATGGCATTCGACTTCACGTGCTTGGCGACCCGCCAGGCGAATTTCAGATCGGCCCATTCCTGCTCGCTCGGCGCCCGGGCGGTCGCGACGGTGAGTTCGCAGTCCTCGACCACGGACCCGTCCCGGTCCTGCACCAGGAAGCCGCCGGCGACCGAACGCACCATCGGCCCGGCAAAGCGCGGATCCGGCAGTCCGTCGGTCAGGAGAAGGCGCAGGTTCTTCTTGGCGGCCACGATTTCGATCGCCTCGTCGGTCGCGCCGGGCGCGATGATGACCTCGGTGAAGATCTCGGTGATGGCCGTCGCAGCCTCCGCGTCCAGTTCGCGGTTCAGCGCCACGATGCCGCCGAACGCGGAGACCGGATCGCAGGCCAGCGCCTTGCGGTAGGCGTCGACCAGCCCGTCGCCTTCCGCCACGCCGCACGGATTGGCGTGCTTGATGATGGCGACGGCCGCCGTGCGCTCCGGATCGAACTCGGCGACCAGCTCGTAAGCGGCGTCAGTGTCGTTGATGTTGTTGTAGGAGAGCGCCTTGCCCTGCACCTGGCGCGCCGTGGCGACGCCCGGACGCGGCATGCCGGTGCCGTAGAAGCCGGCCTTCTGATGCGGGTTCTCGCCGTAGCGCATTTCCGAGATCAGGCGGCCGCCGAGGGAGAACCAGGTCTTGTCCGGCTGTTCCTCCTCGCCGGCGAACCACGTGGAGATGGCCGCGTCGTAAGCGGCCGTGCGCGCATAGGCCTTGGCGGCGAGCCGCTTGCGCATGGCGATGGGCAGGGTCCCGTCGCCGGCGCTCATCTCGTCCAGCACCGCCGAATAGTCGGCCGGGTCCACCAGCACGGCTACAAAAGCGTGATTCTTGGCCGCCGCGCGGATCATCGCCGGACCGCCGATGTCGATCTGCTCGATCGTTTCGCGGAACGCCGCGCCGGAGGCGACGGTCTTCTCGAACGGATAGAGGTCGATCACCAGAAGATCGATCGATTCGATGCCGTGCTCGACGAGCTGGGCGGCGTGCTGCGGGTCGTTGCGCACCCCGAGCAGCCCGCCATGGATCATCGGGTGCAGGGTCTTCACCCGGCCGCCCAGAACCTCGGGAAAGCCGGTGACTTCGGCGACGTCGGTGACCTTGATGCCCGCGTCGGACAGCGTCTTCGCGGTTCCGCCCGTCGACAGGATGTCCACGCCCCGCTTCGCGAGTTCGCCGGCGAACTCGGCGACGCCGGTCTTGTCGGACACGGAAACGAGCGCGCGCCGAACCGCGACACGGTCGGGAAGCGGCACGGAAGACGGCGTCACCATGAGAAGTCCTTTCGTCGTTCAGAGAATCTTCCGATCCGATCCAGCGATCTGGACGGAGGGGAATCGCTCATAAATCCGAATGCGGAGCCATATAGCAGCGGCCGGGCGTCTTCGCCCAACCGGAATGGGCTCATTCGCGGGGTCTTGCCGGGGCTGGCGGTCTGGCCGGTAGCACACTTCCGGCGTCAACCGGAAGCGCCCAGAGCGGTCAGAACAGGAGCGGCTCCTCCCGGCCCTCGCCGCCACTCTCCGCCGGACGCCGCCGGGACCGCGGCCGATCCGCCTCTTTTTCCAGCTGCCAGGTGACCGTGGAGGTTCCCGAGACCCGGCCGTAGAGCACGATCTGGGCCGTTCGCCGCATGCCGTGGGCCCCGGCCAGAAACACCGATTCCTCGATCTCGGGCTGGATGTCCTCGGCCGTGAACCGCCACGCCGACCGATCCTCGCAGACGATCAGGACGCTGTGTCCGTCCTGGCTGCGATTGGCGCGCACCTGGGGATGCAGATGGAAGCGGACCGCAAACGGCAGCTTGTCTCCGGCACCGGCGCGCACCGGTTCCAGCCGGTCGCGCCCGATCAGGATGCGGCCATCCGCGCTGAGGACCACGGTGCGCTCGTGCAGCAGGCCGAACCGGCCGGCATAGCCGTCGTGCCGGGCGACGACGGCCATCTGCTCCTCGTCGTCCTCACGCCGCACATCCACATGTTTGGGCCCGTTGTAGAGCACCGGGCCCAGACGGTGGCCCAGACCGTGCGCGGGCAGGATGCGCGCCGACGACGTGTCCTCCACGATCAGGGTGGAATGGGCGGCCGTGGAGCGCGCCAGGCCCCGCCATTTGGACTTCGCGCCGGCCGGCATGCCGCAATTGACGATGATGCGGTTGGTGCGGTCGGAAAACTCGAACGACAGGCAGCCGGCGTGGGCGTCCCTGGAATAGGCAAGCGGCGGCGGGGTGCCGGTGTCCATCAGCACGACGGCGCCCGACGCCGCCATCCGCTGGTAGCCCGAGTGACGGGCATTGTCGGGCGCGGTTCCGCGGGAATCGTCATAGGCCAGGACCGTCGCGACGAGATCGGTATGAGTGGAGCCCATTCCGTTGAAGAGCACGAAGGACCCGTCGCCGTGGCGGAAGAAGCGCAGCATGGGCATCATCCGGTCGAGCGCCTCGCCCAGCACCGGCGACGGCGTGATGCCGCGCACCGAAAGGGCCTGGCGGATCGGCAGGAGGTCAACCAGGAGGTCCAGAATCAGGCCCGGATTGCGGGATATGTGGCCCCCGTCCGGCAGGATCTGCAGGGAGATCTCCCGGTCGAGGGCGCGGGTCGCCCAGCGGGCGAGACCCGGCTGATCGGCAATGGCGGCGGCGGCCGCCGTCAGCGCCATGATCATGCGGATACGGGAAATGCCGTCGGACGAGCGGGCGAGCGCCGTGCGCAGATGGTGCACGTGGCGACCCACCGCCTTCAGGAAGCGCTGGTAGAATGCGTGGTCGCAGTCTTCGAGGATCAGCGGCGACTGGGACAGCCAGGACAGCAGGCGCCGCGAGGCGACCGCGTCCTCCCAGGCGATCGGCGGCAGCTTGGGCGACAGCCGGATCCACTCGTCGACCAGCGCGCGCGCATTGGAGCGCGACAGGGTCGATTCCGACGCGCGCAGATGACGGAGCCAGGAAAAGCCGTGCAGCGAGCGCGCCCAGTCCTCCGACGGCGGCGTGATCAGGAACGGCGAGTTGCCCCCGACATCGACCGCATGTCCGGCGAAGGCGAACAGACCGGCATAGATGTCGGTCGCGACCGTCGGATCCGCGGTGCGCACGTCCTGGGGCGCGATGACCAGCTTGGCAGGCGTGGTCTGCACGAACGGGCCGACGACGTCCCACCTGCCGGGCAGGTGCGAACGCACGGCCTTCGTTATGGCGAGCGACCATAATTGCCGCCAATCGGAACCGGTGCGTGTCGCCATTGGCGCGGTTCGGGCCCCCGGAGATTTCACTGACCTTGAGCATCTCACGCTCAGATTGAATCAATCTGAACAGGAAGACCTCAACCTGTTGAACCTAAAGCCATTCCCTGTCGATCAGGTGTTTCCACCTGGTCGGAAAAGGCTCCAGGACGCGGCAGGATCGATCGAGCCGATCCGCCATGACCACCCACAAGGGGCGAGCGGACAGACTATCGTCTCCCCGTACACGATGAGTTAACATATTCCAGTGTCGGACGAACTTTGCTCGCTCAAGCGCCCCGCGGAGACGGAGGGGAGCACCGGCGCATCACGACCCGACCCGCAGCCGGGCTGCGAAAAAGCCGTCGAGACCGGCCAGCCTGGGCTCGGGATCGGGAAGGTGGCAGGGAAGCGTTCTCAGCCATCCGTCCAGCGTTATCGCCGATTCGAGGCCGGGCAGCCACTCTGCCGGGATCGGATCGACCGCGACCCGCGGATCGGCGGCGAGGAGGCGCGCAACCTGGTCCTCGCCTTCCTCCGGCTCCAGCGAACAGGTCGAATAGACCAGGCATCCGCCCGGCTTCAGCCACGCCACGGCCCGCGCAAGTAGCCGCGCCTGGAGGTCCGCCAGCGCCCGGATGTCGTCCTCCTGCTTCAGCCAGGCGACGTCGGGCTGGCGCCGGATCGTCCCGGTCGACGTGCAGGGTGCGTCGAGCAGAATCGCATCGAACGGCTCGGCCGGTTCCCACGTCAGAAGATCGGCCGCGACGACATGGGCGGCGAGCCCCAACCGGTCGAGGTTCTCGCTCAGCCGGGCGAGCCGTGCCGCGCTCACGTCGACGGCAGTCACGTCGGCGCCCGCGGCCGCGAGCTGGGCGGTCTTGCCGCCGGGGGCCGCGCAGAGATCGGCGACGCGCAGCCCGGCCACGTCGCCGAGCAGGCGGGCGGGGATGGCGGCGGCGGCGTCCTGCACCCACCAGGCGCCTTCGGCATAGCCGGGACGTTCCGGGATCGGACCGCCTTCCAGCGTGCGCACGGTGCCGGTCGGCAGAACCCGGCCGCCCAGGCGCTCGGCCCAGCCGTCCGGATCGGACCGCACCGTGACGTCGAGGGCCGGCTCGATACCGTGGGCCGCGGCAATGGCGCGCGCCGTCTCCGCCCCGTAGGTGCGGGTCCAGCGCGCCATGAGCCAGGCGGGCGTGTTGGCGACGGGCGCGTCGATTGCGGCGAGAAGCTCCTCCCGTTCGCGCGCCGCCCGTCTGAGGACGCCGTTCACCAGCCCCCGAAATCCGGCGGACGCCGGATGCGCCTTGGTCAGCGCGACGCTGGAATCGACCGCGGCATGGTCGGCGACGCCGAGGAACAGGAGCTGGGCCAGACCCAGGTGAAGGATCGGCACGGTGCGCCCGGACGACTTCGGCAGAGGCCGGTGGACCAGCGCGCCGATCACCGCCTCGATCTCGCCGCGGTGGCGCAGCGTGGTGGCGAGGAGATTGCGCACGAAGGCCCGGTCGCGCAGCTCCAGCCGCTGGAACCGCTGCTGAAGGGCGGGCTCATCCAGCGCCGCGTCGAGGCCGACGCCGTCGCGCCGCATCCGGTCGAGCACATCCAGGGCGACCGTTCGCGACTGGAGGCCGGGGCCGAGTTTGCGCGGCGCGCTCCGTCGGTCGGGCGCGGAATTGCGACGATTTGCGGGTGCCTTCATCCCCAGGGACCGCGGCGGCGATGACCGGTGCGCGGCACCGAACCGGACCGGGGCACGGAGCCGGACCGTCCGCCCGCCTCGCCCGTAACGGGCCCGCCGCGGCCGAGGGCGGCACCACTGCCCTGCCCCATCTCGCTGGCGAGTTCCTCAAGGGCCGCGACCCGGTTGGCCGTCGCGGGATGGGTGGAGAACAGGTTGTCCATGCGCTGGCCGGACAGCGGATTGACGATGAACATGTGCGCCGTGGCCGGATTGCGTTCGGCTTCCGGGTTCTGGATCCGCCGCGCGCCGGCTTCGAGATTCTCCAGCGCCGAAGCGAGCCACAGCGGCTGGCCGCAGATCTCAGCGCCCTCG
Organism: Amorphus orientalis; assembly: GCF_030814015.1. Classification (NCBI taxonomy): domain Bacteria; kingdom Pseudomonadati; phylum Pseudomonadota; class Alphaproteobacteria; order Hyphomicrobiales; family Amorphaceae; genus Amorphus; species Amorphus orientalis. The sequence continues at coordinate 1,214,108 of NZ_JAUSUL010000001.1, read as the reverse complement.
CGGTCGGCCGCGTATTCCCGGGTCCGGCTGATCGCCATCTGCACCAGCATGGCGGCGAGCGGTGCCACGATCATCATCAGGATCACGCCGACGATGCCGAGCGGATTGTTGTTGTTGCGCGCCCCTCCGAAGAAGAAGGCGAAGTTGGCGAGCATCGAGATCGCACCGGCGAGCGTGGCCGTGATCGTCATGGTCAGCGTGTCGCGGTGCTTCACGTGGGCGAGTTCGTGGGCCATGACGCCGGCGATCTGCTCGCGGCTCATCGTCTGGAGCAGGCCCCGGGTCGCCGCCACGGCGGCATTCTGCGGATTGCGGCCGGTTGCGAACGCGTTGGGCTGATCCTCGTCGAGAATGAACACGCGCGGCATCGGCAGCTCGGCGCGCGCGGCCAGGTCCTTGACCAGATTGTAGAACTCCGGCGCGGTCTGCGCGTCGACCTCGCGCGCCCGGTGCATGCGCAGCACCATCTTGTCGGAGTTCCAGTAGGAGAAGATGTTCATGCCGGCGGCGACGGCGAACGCGATCATCATGCCGGCCTGACCGCCGAGCATGTAGCCGATGCCCATGAACAGCGCCGTCAGCGCCGCCAGAAGAAGGGCCGTGCGAAAGAAGTTCATCGAGTGCTTCACCCTTTGAGCACGCAAACGCGGAGACCGGCCCTTTGTCGTTCCGGCCGGCCGACCTATAAATGGTCGAGCCCCCGAGCGGGAACAAGCCATTCCAGCCGCCAAGGCATTCCATGAGCGATGAAGATCCGAACGACGCGCCGGCTCCGGCCGGCGAGCCGCACGAAAAACCCCAGCTGAGCGACGCCGCCCGGCGCGCGCTGGCCGAAGCCGAAGAGCGCCGCAAGGCGGCGGCAGAAGAGCGGCCGACCGAGATCGGCGGCCGCGATGGCCCCGATCCGGCCCGCTACGGCGACTGGGAGGTCAAGGGCATCGCCTCGGACTTCTGAGCCGCCGGTGCCCGGTTGAGCCGCCACCAGGAGTGAACCGCCAGGGTCGTGAGAAGCACGCCGCCGCCCAGCACGGCGTAGATTCCCGGTGCGATCCCGACCGCGAACCACACCCAGACCGGCCCCAGAACCGTCTCCAGGAGCATGATCAGGCTCACCTCGGCGGCGGTGATGTAGCGCGGCCCCTGGGTGATCAGCGCGAAGGACACCGGCACCACCAGAAGCACGAGGATCGTGGCCCAGACGATGTCGGCGCCGCTCAGGAACTCCGATCCGCGGAACGGGGCCGCCACCACGGCGACGATCAACCCGGCGATGGAGTAGAGCAGCCACACATCCGTCGCCCTCAGCTTGCGGACCAGCGTGAACGCCAGGCCCAGAGAGACCGGCACGATCGCGGCGATCAGGTCGCCGCGGAGATTGCCTTCCCCGCCCAGATGCGGCGCCATCATGATCGCGACCCCGGTGAGCCCGGCCACCACCGCGATCATGGTCGAGGGCGCGATCCGTTCACCGAGCACCAGACGGCTCGCAATGGCCGCGCAGAGCGGCGTCGCGGCGACCATCACGAGCGCGTTGGCAGGGTTGGTCGTGGCCACGCCGCCCACGAAGCCGAGCTGGCACAGCGCGAAGCAGCCCGACACGGCAAGCCCGGTCGGGCCGACGCTGCGGACATAGGCGAACAGACGGCCGCGATGGCGCAGGATGCTCAGGATCCCGAGCACGACGAAGATCCCGACGCCGCGCCAGAACAGGATGGTCATGGGCTCGGCCGTCATCAGCCGGATCAGCATCGCATCCGGAGACAGGACGAGGACCCCGGTCACCACCAGAAGGGTCCCCTTGAGCTGATCCGTCATAAATCCCCCGCGCCCTCGGTCTGGCCGGACGGAGCGGACAGGCCGCCGTCCGAATCGAAACGCTCGGCGGCCCGCACCAGCCCCCGGAACAACCGACGCTGCGAGCGTTTGAAAATCAAGAGTTCGGGATGCCACTGCACCCCGATGCGAAACGGCGGCTCGGTCCCTTCGATCGCCTGGACGATGCCCGCCTTGTCCCGGGCGACCACGACCAGGGCCCGACCGAGGCTGTCGATCGCCTGATGGTGGAGCGCGTTGACCCGGAACCACTGAAGCTTGGCGATCCGGGCCAGCCGGCTGCCCTGGGCCAGGGTGACCGTCTTGCGCGGCAGGACAGTCCTCATCTTCGGCGGCGGCGGATCCAGGGTGTAGATGTCGGCGATGAGGTTGCCGCCCGAGGCGACGTTGAGCATCTGCGCCCCCCGGCAGATGCCCAGAATGGGAAGCCCGCTCGGCAGCACCCTGCGCAGGAGCGTCACCTCCAGCTCGTCCCGCTCGGGATCGAGCCGCACGTCGGGCACGATCACGCCGCCGTAGAGGTCGGCGGAGATGTCGTCGCCTCCGCCCACCACGAGGCCGTCGATACGCCCGATCAGGTGGTCGATGTCATCGCCCGGCACGATCCGCAGCGACCTTCCGCCGACGACGCGGATCGACAGCGCCGTCATGAAATAGCTTCGCCAGCCGCCGCGCTTGGACGTGGAAACTCCGATCAGAGGTCGCCCGGTCAACGCATCACCTTGTCGACCATCGCATCCCAGTCCGGCTCGCCGGAGAGCCACGCGCTGCGCCACCGTCGCCAGGCCCGGCTGAGAAGGGCCAGCCGGTGAGGATCGGCGGCAAGCTCCTCGACCATGACCCAGCGGTTCCACTCCGCCGTGATCGACCAGGCCGGATCTCCCAGGCGCGCGTCAGGCAGCCGATAGTGAAATGTCGGCCGCACCGCCTTCGGCGGATGGCCGAGCGCCTGACTGACCGCATCCTTGTCGAGGTAGCCGAGCAGGGGCAGCAGGTCCAGGTCGCGATGCTTGCTCGGATTCGCTCTGCAATAGGCGGCAATGAAGCGCTTCAGATCGACATCGTCACCCGCCTCCACGACCCAATCGACGAAACTCGTCGGAAACGGATCGACGAACGGCAGCAGCGAGCGGGTCCGGTCAATGCCCATGCGCTTTCTGAGCCAGGGCGAGACGAGAATGAAGGCCCGGAAGATGCGGGAAATGGTCAGGATGTCGTCAGCCGGCGTCTCCACGTTGAGATGGAGACCGAACGCGTAGGGCGCCCATTCCGTCGTCCCTTCCGCCCCCGCCGCAACGAGCGCCCGGACCAGCTCGTCCAGTTTCGGCAGCTTGCGATAGGACATCGGCGGCGCGATGACCTCGGTCGGAACCACGATCGACGCCAGCCGGCCGAACGCTTCGCGCATGGCCAGGTCGGTCGGCCCCGACTTCTCGCCCGGATGCGCATAGCGGCTGTCGAGTTCGACCTCGAAGGCGCCGAGCGACGTGTCGGAGACGGTCCACCGGTGCGGATCCGACGAACCGACCTCGCCGCCCAGCCGCGACCGGATCAGATAGGCGACATCGGCTGTGTCGAGGCCGGCAAACTCGACCTCGACGCCCACATTGCGTTCGTCGCTCTTGATCCCGCCCGGCCACGGTGGATCGCGCGGGTCGGGGACGGGGGGCCGGCTTCCACGGTCGCTGTCCGGCGCGCTCATCTCTCGCCTCCTGCTGCGCTCGCTCGACGCCGTGCACCGAGCGCGCCGGTCATCGCCTCACCATTCGTGCCGGCGGGCCTGCCCTGCGGCCAGGCCCTTGCGGCAGCCTATTACCAGGAGCCGGTGTTTTCCATCGACGCCCAGGGTTCGGCCGGATCGCGCGCATCGCCCTTCTGCAGCAGTTCGATCGAAATGCCGTCCGGCGACTTGATGAACGCCATGTAGCCGTCCCGCGGCGGCCGGTTGATGGTCACGCCGGCGTCCATCAGCTTCTGGCAGGTCGCATAGATATCGTCCACCCGATAGGCCAGATGGCCGAAGTTCCGGCCGCCCTGGTACTCTTCCGGGTCCCAGTTGTAGGTCAGCTCGACCATCGGCGCCTTGTCCGCTTCGGCCCGCTGCTCGTCTTCGTCGGCGGCGAGGAAGATCAGCGTGAAGCGGCCCTTCTCGCTCTCGATCCGGCGCACTTCCTTGAGGCCCAGCTTGCCGCAATAGAAGTCGAGCGACTCGTCGATGTCCCGGATGCGCACCATGGTGTGCAGATACTGCATTGTGATCTCCTCGATGTGTTCGATCGACGGCGGCGGGCGCCACAAGCGAATGGCGCCCCCGCCCGATCCGTTCCGCCGGAGTTCAGTCCGGCCGGGTTGGCATCACTGGGCCACGATGGCGCACGGCCGCAAGCGGCCCTGTCCCCGGCTTCAGCCGGCCAGCAACGGCCCGCGAACCGATCAGAACGATTCCGCGCTCGCCAGGTCCCAGGAGGGCTTGTAGTAGGCGTGGATGTCATTGCCGAGAAAATTTCCCGGCGGGACGAAGTCGTAGATCTCCGTATAGTTCCGTTCGGTCTGGTCGGCCACGCGGCGATAAATGTGCCGCGGGCCGAGATGTTCAACATCGACCAGGCCGATCGCGCCGATGATTTCCAGCATGCTCTTGACCGTGGCGCGGTGATAGTTCGCCACGTGGGTCTGGCGGAGATCCACGTCCACGGCGCGGGCGCGCCCATGGTCCTGGGTCGCGACGCCGGTCGGGCACGTGTTGAGGTGACACCGTAGCGCCTGGATGCAGCCGACGGCGAACATCATCGTGCGCGCCGCGTTCACCAGGTCCGCGCCGAGCGCGATCTTCAGCGTCATGTCGAAGCCGGACACCGTCTTGGCGCTGGCGATGATCTTGATGTCCTCGCGCAGACCGCAGCCGACGAGGCAGTTCTGGACGAAGACGAGACCTTCCAGGATCGGCATGCCGAGGCGGTCGGAATACTCGATGGGGGCTGCGCCGGTGCCGCCCTCCGCCCCGTCGACGGTGATGAAATCGGGCTTGATGCCCGTCTCCAGCATCGCCTTGCAGATCGCCATGAACTCCTTGCGCCGGCCCACGCAGAGCTTGAAGCCGACCGGCTTGCCGCCCGACAGCTCCCTGAGCTGCTGGATGAATTCCAGCAGTCCCTTCGGCGTGGAGAACTCGCGATGGGCGGGCGGCGAAATGCAGTCGACGCCCATCGGGATGCCGCGGATCTCTGCGATCTCCGGGGTTATCTTGGCAGCGGGCAGCACGCCGCCGTGGGCGGGCTTGGCGCCCTGGGACAGCTTCAGCTCGATCATCTTCACCTGGTCGAGCTGCGCCTTCTCCCTGAACTTGTCCGGATCGAACCCGCCGTCCGGGGTGCGGCAGCCGAAATAGCCGGTGCCGATCTGCCAGATCAGGTCACCGCCGCCGGCCTGATGATAGGGGCTGAGGCCGCCCTCGCCGGTGTTGTGCGCGAAACCGCCGATGCGCGCACCGTTGTTGAGCGCAAGGATCGCGTTCGCGCTGAGCGCACCGAAGCTCATCGCGGAGATGTTCAGGCGCGAGGCGGAATAGGGCTTCTTGCACGCCGGGCCGCCGACCATCACGCGGCTGTCGGCCTCCGACACAATCTTCGGAGCCAGCGAGTGGTTGGCCCGGTGATAGCCGACTTCGCTGACGTCGTACTGGGTGCCGAAGGCGAGCGCGTCGGGCTTGCCTTCCGCACGCTCGTAGACGAGGTCGCGCTGCAGCCGGTTGAACGGGCGTCCGCTGGAATTCGTCTCGATGAAATACTGGCGGATGTTCGGGCTGATGAACTCGAACGCGTACCGCAGATGGCCGATCACCGGATAGTTGATCAGCACGTTGTGGCCGGACAGGAAGATGTCGTAGAGGCCCAGCAGAATGATCGGGATGACGACGACGAAGAGCCAGAAGAACGGATGGGCGAGGCCACCCGCCGACAGCACGATCAGCACCGCGGCGACCGCGCTGATGTAGAAAATCGTCCGGACCATTTCCCCTCCCTGAGCCCCGTGCGGCGCCTGCCCCGGCCGGCCGCTCACGCGCGCCGGCCGTCAGCGCCGTCCGTTTTGAATTCGTCCAGTGATAGGGGATCGCCGCGCGCTCAGAAAGAGCGTTTCGCACCGGGCGGGCCGGACGGCCGCCGATCCAGCAGCAATGGCCGCGCGAGGGCCGTCCCTGCCCCGACCTCAGGGCCGGAAGACGACCGTCTTCACGCCGTTCTGGAAGACGCGGCGTTCGGCATGGGCCTTCACCGCCCGGGCAAGGACCCGCGCTTCGATGTCCCGCCCGATCGCCACCAGCTCGTCGGCGGGATGGGCATGGCTGACCCGCTCCGCGTCCTGCTCGATGATCGGCCCCTCGTCGAGGTCGGACGTGACGTAGTGGGCCGTCGCGCCGATCAGCTTCACGCCCCTGGAATGGGCCTGATGATAGGGCTTTGCGCCCTTGAACGCGGGCAGGAAGGAATGGTGGATGTTGATGATGCGGCCGGACAGCCGGGTCGACAGATCTTCCGACAGGACCTGCATGTAGCGCGCGAGCACGACCAGCTCCGCGCCGGTCTCCTCCACGAGGTCCACCAGCTTGGCTTCCGCCTCCGCCTTGGTGTCCCGCGTCACCGGAATGTGGTGGAACGGGAGGTGGTTCATGTCGGCGATCGGCTTGGCGTCGAGATGGTTCGAGACCACTGCGACGATCTTCACGGGCAGCGCGCCCATGCGCTGGCGATAGACCAGGTCGAGCAGGCAGTGATCGAACTTGGACACCATCACCAGGATCGGCATGGCTTCGGCCGTGTCGCGGACCTCCCAGTTCATCTCGAAACGCTTGGCGATGGGGGTCAGCGCGGCCGCCACGTCCTCCCGCAGCACGCCGGCCGGCGCCATGAACTCGACCCGCATGAAGAACAGCCCGGTCTCCGCGTCGCCGAACTGGGCGCTGTCGAGGATGTTGCAGCCGGAATTGGCGAGTGTCCCGGCGATACCGGCGACGATGCCGGGCTTGTCTTCGCAGGAAAGCGTGAGAACCAGTCGGACGGGATCGGCCATGTCGAAGCTGCACTCGGGTAGGATGGATCGGATGGACCATCCGCTTGGCAGAAATCCCGAAGCCCCGCAACTGCGGGAGCGGCGCCGGACTGGCCTGGAAGCGTCATGCCCGGCGCAATGGAGCGACGCGGCACGGAGGCTTCAACGCCGTCCGCGCGTCAGAACGCCTCAGCGCGGCGGGCAGACGAGGAGCGCGTTGACCTGATAGCAGCCCACCGGAGCCCCCAGCGGGATGACGGGCTCCGGGACCACGATGCGCTGGGAGGACAGCCCGGGCGGGGATTCGGCGATCACGATCGGCCCCGGCAGCGACATGAACAGCGGACCGGGCCCGTTCACGATGACGGGCACGCCGAGCAGCACGGCCGGCCCGCGCACCACCGGAACCTCGCCGGCCGCTGCCGGTGCGGCTGTGGTGGCGATCACGGCCGCGGCGAGGGCTGCGGCTGTCCATCGGATCATTGCGAACCTCACCCTGAAGAAATCTGCGGCCGGAGAGCCCGCGGCCGACCCGCGGGCCGAACGCAGCGCCCGGCTACTGGCAGAAATGATAGTTCTCGTCGTAGCCGAGATATTTCCCGGTCTGCGGATTGAACGACTGATATTCCGCCTTGCAGTAGTCGAGCCAGGCCTGGGTGCCGGGCTGGAGGCCGCCGCGGGTCACCGGAGCGCCAGGCGGTGCCGGATAGGTCGGCGCCGCAGCCGCGACGGGGACGGGACGCTGCACGACCGGAGGCGGCGCGGGCTGCGGCGACACCACATAGGGCGGCACCGGCGGGTTCGGCGGAGCGGTGAAGGACGGCCCGGTGGCGGAGCCGACCACGGTGGTGGAGAGCCAGGCCCGGTCGTTGTAGGCGTACCAGCCCGTATCCGCCGGCCGCCAGTAATAGCCGCGCGCGGAGTTGGCCGTGCCGTAGAGGACCGTGTTGGCCGGGTAGTAGCTGTACTGCTGGGCCTGAACCGGTGCGGCCGGCGCAACCGGCTGAGGCTGCGGCTGCACGCGCTGCACGGGTGCGACGGTCACCGGCATGTCGGCGGCGAACGACGTCCCCGAAAACAGCGTCACGGCCGCGAGCGACAGGGCGGCCGCGGTGGCGAAGGCAAGGAGTTTAGGCATCCGACCCGTCCTTTCGTGGGCCTCTCCCGAAGCTTGCCTTCACCTTCGCCGCCGGAGCTTGCCCGAGGCTGACGCCTGACGGCGCTTGCCCGATGCTCCGCCTCTCCGCCTACTGGCAGTAGTGGTATTTGCCGTCGTAGCCGAGATACAGGCCGGTCTGCGGGTTGAACGACCTGTACTTGCCGCCGCAGTACTCGTACCAGGCCGGCGTCCACGGCAGGATGCCGTTGCGCGTCACAGGGGCGCCGCTCTGCACGGAGGCCGGCGGGCTCGTCACGACCGCAGACGGGCTGGCCGCTGCGGCTCCGAGCGCCGCTCCGGCCGCCAGTCCCAGGGCTGCCGCCGCGATCCAGGCGCCGTCGTTGTAGACGTACCAGCCGTCATAGGCCGGCCGCCAGTAGCGCCCCTCGTAGTAGCGGCGCGGCCCGCGCCAGCGCGGACCGTAATAGCGCGGCGGCGGTCCGTAGTAGCCCCGCCGCGGCGGACCGTAATAGCCGCCATAGCGCGGCGGCGGTCCGCGCCAGTGGCGCCGGTACTGCACGGATTCGACGGCATTGCCCGGTGCGAGGCTTTCGCCGGCGACGACGATCCCCGGGGCGGCCGTGGCCGCAGGTCCCGGGACGGCAGCGAGCGTCAGGCTCAGCGCCGTCAGAATGGCAAGGGACTTACGCATTCGTTTGGTTCTCCAAGCCTCTCCGGGAGCGCCGCGTCACAGAAAAAGGGCGCGGCAGCCCGGAAAGCATGCCTTACTGGCAGTAGTGATATTTCCCGTCGTAACCGAGATAGAGGCCCGTCTGCGGATTGAACGACTTGTACTTGTTTCCGCAGTAGCGGTACCAGGCGGGCGTCCAGGGCGGGATGCCGTTGCGCGTTGCCGGCGCGCCGCTTTGAACCGTCGCCGGAGCGGACGGCTGAGCGAGCGCCGATCCCAGGATGGCACCGGCGGCGAGGCCGAGGGCGCCGGCTGCGATCCAGGCGCCGTCGTTGTAGACGTACCAGCCGTCGTAGCTCGGGCGCCAGTAGCGACCCTCATAGTAGCGACGCGGTCCCCGCCAGCGCGGACCGCCGTCATAGTAGCCGCGGCGGCCATAGTAGCGCCGGTCGTTCCGATACCGGCGGTGATCCCGGTAGTAGCGGTTGTCGCTGTACCGCTTGTCGCCGCGATAGTGCCGGTTGCCGTCGCCCCGGTGCCGCCGACCATCGTCGTGGCGCTGGGCGGCCTGAGGCGAAATCTGCTCGCGCGGACGGATGTGCTGCTCGCGGGCCGCATTCGGCGACATCGTCCAGACCCCGCCGAACGCGCTGTCGTTGCGGCCGGGGCTGAGCTGTTCCATCTGGACTTCGGTGAGGCGCGAGCCGACCGACGGTCCTGCCGGTGTTCCGAGCGGGGCGGCCGAAGCCGGCACCATCGGCATGGTGCCGAAGACGGTGCTCGTCGCGACCACCAGGGCCATCCATTTCTTCATCATGTTGCATCTCCACGGGTCGCAGACGTCGGTTCAACAGCCGGACGACCGCTTGCGTTCCTCACGCCCCCTATACGGGTCAGGTGTGCGCGATCCCGGCTGAACGCAACATGAACGGCTCGGACCGGCCCCGGGCGCGTGGGCGGCTTATCTCGAAACTAGGCCGGAAATCGAGAGAAAATCGGGCAGAGGCCCCATCAGAGTTCGCAGTCCCCGGCCGGCGGGTCGTGCGAGCAGGGCGTCTTGTGCGATAGGGACCAGCAATCCCGGACGGAAAACCGGTGCCCACTTTTCCTGGGACGGCGAAGCCAGCGGACGACTGTCCGCCGGCGCCCATGCGCCGCCCTCCCGGAGCCGGTGCGCGCAGCGCACTCGGCGTGAGGGAACAGAGAATCGGTCTCTCTCGCAATCCCGGACGGAAAACCGGTGCCCACTTTTCCTGGGATTGCTCGTCAGCGTGCGACCGTGCGCCGGTCGGTCAGACCGCGCCCGCGCAGCGGTGAGCGAAGCGAACTCGCGTGAGCGATAAAGATTATTCTCCGCAATCCCGGACGGAAAACCGGTGCCCACTTTTCCTGGGATTGCTTAGCCCGCCCCGACGTCGCGGAAGGCGGCGACCACCTGCTCGTAGACCGGGCGCTTGAAGGGCACGACCAGGTCGGGCAGCCGCTCCAGAGCCTCCCACCGCCAGGAGGCGAATTCCGGCTTGTGGCCGTCGGGCGGGGACAGCACGTCGATCTCGCTCTCCCTGCCGAGGAAGCGGAACGCGAACCATTTCTGCCTCTGACCCCGGTACCGGCCCTTCCAGGCCACACCAAGCAGTTCGGGCGGAAGATCGTAGACGAACCAGTCGGGGGCCTCCGCGATCAGTTCGACGGAGGCGACCGACGTCTCCTCGTGCAGCTCGCGTTTGGCGGCCGCGAAGGGCTCCTCGCCGGGATCGATCCCACCCTGGGGCATCTGCCAGGCCCGGGTGACGTGGCTGTGCTCGGACCCGCCTCGGCGTTCGCCGATGAACACCTGCCCGACGGCATTGAAGAGCGCGACGCCGACGCACGGACGATAAGGAAGCGTTTCGGGATCGACCAAGGCGGCCTCGATTTCCAGTGGCGGGATTGTCGGCAAAGCGGTAAGCGCGAAGAGCAAGGCGGGTCAAGCCGGGGTGGCGAACCGCACGACGGCCTGCCACGAAAAAGGGCGCCCGAAGGCGCCCTTTCTCAAATCCGTGTCGTGCCGGCTCAGTTCGGCACGGCCGCATCGGGATCCGGCGGGAACGCCCGGTTCACCTGGATGCCGCGCAGAAGATCAAGCGCCGACTGGAGCTGCTGGTCGTCTTCGGTCTCCGCCGGGACGTAGGCGAACGACCCGGAGGTCTCCTCGCCCTCTTCCGCCTCGAGATGACCGCGCAGCGACGCCTCGCCGCGCGCCTTGATCTTGCCGGCGAGTTCCTCGGGGAGCTCCTGGATCACCTCGATGTCCGGATCGATGCCCTTGGCCTGGATCGACCGGCCCGCCGGCGTGTAGTAGCGCGCCGTGGTCAGCCGCAGCGCACCGTTCGAGCCGAGCGGGATGATCGTCTGGACCGAGCCCTTGCCGAAGGAACGGGTGCCGAGCACGGTCGCCCGGCGGTGATCCTGCAGCGCGCCGGCGACGATCTCCGAGGCCGATGCCGAGCCGCCGTTGACCAGGATGATGATCGGAAGACCATCGGCCAGATCGCCGGAGCGGGCGTTGAAGCGCTGCGTCTCGTTGTCCTCGCGACCCCGCGTCGACACGATCTCCCCCCGCTCCAGGAACGCGTCGGACACAGCAATCGCCTGGTCCAGAAGACCGCCCGGATTGTTTCGCAGGTCCAGAACGAAGCCCTTGAGCCTGTCCTCGGGGATCTCCGCCTCGAGTTCGTCGATCGCCTCCTTCACGCCATCGAAGGTGCGCTCGTTGAACTGAGTGACCCGGATGTAGCCCACGTCCTCCTCGGGACGCCACTTCACCGACTGGATCTTGATGATCTCGCGGGTGATGTCGACATCGAACGGCTCGTCAGCACCCTCGCGCAGGATCGTGACGGTGATGTCGCTGTTGACCGGGCCCCGCATCCGCTCGACCGCCTCGGACAGGGTCAGCCCCTTCACCGGTTCGCCATCGAGCTGGATGATCTTGTCGCCGGCGAGGATGCCCGCCTTCTGGGCCGGGGTGTCGTCAATGGGCGACACCACCTTCACCACTTCGTCTTCCATCGTCACTTCGATGCCCAGGCCGCCGAACTCGCCGCGGGTCTGGACCTGCATGTCGCGGAAGTCCTTCGGCGGCAGGTAGGACGAATGCGGATCGAGCGCGGAGAGCATGCCGTTGATGGCGGTCTCGATGAGCTCGGCGTCCTCCGGCTGCTCGACATAGTCCGAGCGGACCCGCTCGAACACGTCGCCGAACAGGTTGAGCTGGCGATAGGTATCGGACGAGGCCGCTTCGGCGGCCACCGTCGGCATCCAGCGGGCGCCATCGAGAGTGGCCACCGCAACCGCCCCGATCAGCACGCCCACCCCGACAAGGGTAATACGCGTCATCATCCACGAACCTCTTCGTCTACACTGTCCGCCCACCAAGGGGCTGGATCGATGGAAGACCCATCTTTTCTGAATTCAACATAGAGCACAGGACGGGACGATTCGATGTCGATCGTGGCTGCACTCGCGAATCTTTGAGCGCCCATGACTCCGACCGGCTCGCCGGCCAGGACGAATTGACCCCTCTGCACGTCGGTCTGATTCATACCGGCCAACAAGACATGGTATCCACTGCCGACGTTCATGATCAAGACTTGGCCATAGCTGCGGAAAGGTCCGGCATAGACGACCCAGCCGTCCGCCGGGGCCACGATCTGGGCTTCGGGAAGCGTCGCGATCGACACTCCGAGGGCCTTGTCGCCGGTCGTGTCGGGTTCGCCGAACCGGCGCAGGACGGCCCCCTGAGCCGGTAAAGGCAGGGTGCCACGGGCGTTTTCGAAAGGGATGGCCGGACTGAGGCGCCCAGGATCCTGGGCATCGGGAGCCGGCTCGGTATCGGCCCTGCGGGCAGCTTCGGCAGCCCGGCGGGAACTCTCCAGTTCGCGCTCGAGGTCGGCGATCAAATCTTCGAGCGTGTCGGCGCGGGCCGCGAGCGTTTCCGCTTTCTCCCGCTCGGAGGCCAAAGCCTGGGCCTGGTCCTCGCGCTGTTTGCGCTTTTCAGCCAGCAGCAATTCGGTGCGGGTGCGCTGCTCGCTGAGTTCCGCGAGATCGGTGGCAAGCGTCTCCCGCTCCGCCGCGATCTGGGCTTTGAGAGTGGTCAGCGCGTTGAGGTCGGCGGCCAGGGCCTCCGCCTCGACGCTCAGCTCCGGCACGACGGCCCCAAGCAGGATGGCGCTTCTCACGGCAGAGAGCGCGTCTTCCGGCTTCACCGCCACCGCCGGCGGCGGCCGGGCCCCGATGCGCTGGAGCGCGGCCAGGATTTCCGCAATAACCCCCCGCCGTTCGGCGAGCGAATTGCGGATCCAGTCCTCGTTGGCACCGAGCTTCTGCAGCCGCTCCTCGCTGTCGGAAATGCGGCGCTCAAGCCGGGCAACCCGTTCCGCGGTGCCGACGAGTTCTTCGTTGAGGGCGGCCCGATCCTTGTCGAGCGCGGCGACTTCGGCGGCGAGTTCCTCCTCCCGCTCGTCGCTGAGGCGCATCTGCTGGCGCAGCGCCTCCAGTTCTTCCTGGCGCTTTTCGATCTGGCCGTCGGACGGTTCGGACTGGGCCAGGACCGATCCGGCCGGAAAGACCGAGGCCGCCAGAAGAAGCGCCGCTGCGAGACAGAGCCAGAAAGGGACGCGCGGAAAGCGGGCGCGCGCAGCAGATGCGCCCGCATGCATCCCTATCGCGATGAGCCCATCCCGTGCCACCTGGCCCTGCGCTCCCGTCTCCCGTATCCGTGCCGCTTCGCATGGCCGGACGGCATGATACGGCCTTACCCTGTCGTCAGGATCGCTGCTTCGGATGAACAGGCCCTTTACGATGAACAAATCCTGAAGGGGCGACATTCCACGCCCGCCCACACACCAGATAAAGCGCACACCCGGACCTAGCCACGGTGATAGGGATGCCCGCTCAGGATGGTCGTGGCGCGGTAGATCTGCTCGCTGAGAAGCACGCGCACCAGAAGATGTGGCCACGTCAGCCGCCCGAGGGCAACCGTATGCTTCGCGCCGGCCAGAAGCGACGGATCGAGCCCGTCGGCCCCGCCGATCAGAAAACCCGCCTCTGGCACACCGTCGTCGCGCAGCCGGGCCAGGAGATCGGCGAACTCCACGCTGGTGACGAGTGTGCCGGTCTCGTCCAGCGCCACGATCGCGGCGCGGTCGGACAGTCCCCGGGACAGCCCTTGGGCCTCGGCGGACCGACGCTCGTCCACCGTTCCGTTCTGCGCCTCGGGCACTTCGCGGATCGGCCGGATCTCCAGCCCGAGATTGCTGCCGAGCTTCCCCGCCCGCTGAAGATAGCGGTCAACGATCTCCCGTTCGGGCCCCTTCTTGAAGCGCCCGACTGAATGGATCCCTATGCGCATCGACGCCGCCGCCTGTCCCGGGAGACGCGACGGCCACCCGGCGTGAGATCAGCCAACCACCTGGATGCTGGCGGACTGATCGGCCGACCACATCTTTTCGAGGTTGTAGAATTCGCGGACCTCCGGTCGGAACAGGTGGACGATGATGTCCCCCGTGTCGATCAGGACCCAGTCGCAATGGGTGGTCCCCTCCACGCGGGGAGACCCGTAACCGGCGTCCTTGAGATCGCGCAGAACACGGTCCGCCACCGCGCCGACATGACGATGGGACCGCCCGGAGGCGACCACCATATGGTCGGCGAGCGGCGTCTTGCCGGTCACGTCGATGGCTACGATGTCCTCTGCCTTCGAATCTTCGAGGCTTTCGAGAACGATGCGCAGCGCCTCCTCCGAGCTATCCTGCGGCGGAGCAGCGCTGTTAAGAGGCTCACGAACGAGCGTCGCGCCCTCTGTCTCAAATTTCATGGTCGACTGTTTGTCCTTTCCAAGCCCCGCCTCAGCGGGTGCGCGACCACCTCCCCGACACCGCAGCTGACCTGCGCCGCGCTGCGCCCCGGGTCATTTGAGAGCGACCTGATCACCTCTGTGCGAGGGGTTCGATCGGCCGCACACGGTTCAGTGGTACACCTCACGGCGAATCCACCACTGCCATATAAAAATAGGTCTGTCGGGGTGACAGTTTCAAGACGCGCCGCCGTTCGCCTGATTCCGCATCGCCGTGGAGGATGTCGGATCCAGCGGCACGTGCAGGAAGGTCCAGGCCGGCGGAGCGGATCCCGGAAGTGCTGCGGCCTGGGATTCCGGCACCCGCGCGCCGCCGAAAGCCCGCGAGGCCGGCGAGGACATCACGGCCATCGACGCGCCCGGACGGTCGACCACGGCGACCGGAACCAGACGCAGAATGTCGCGCCATTTCTGCCAGCGATGCAGGGTGGCCAGATTGTCCGCGCCCATCAGCCAGACGAAGCGGACCGAGGGAAACCGGCGGCAGACGAAGGCGATGGTGTCGGCGGTGTAGCGGAAATTGTAGTTGGCCTCGAACGCCGTCACCACCATGCGCGGATGGTCCGCGAAGGCACGGGTCGCCTTGACGCGGTCTTCCAGACTGGTGAGCCCGTCGTGGGACTTCAGCGGATTTCCTGGCGTGACCAGCCACCAGACCTGATCGACGCCGAGCCGCGCGAGCCCGGTCAGCGCGACGTGGCGGTGGCCCTTGTGCGGCGGATTGAACGTGCCGCCGAACAGGGCGATCCGCTGCCCGATGCCGACCGGCGGAATCCTGAGATAGTCGGGGCGGTTGGCCCCGCTCTCGACCTGATCCGTCATGGGCGCGTTTGCCCGGACCCGTGAACGCGATACTTGAAGCTCGTCAGTTGCTCCACCCCTACCGGCCCGCGGGCATGAAAGCGGCCCGTGGCGATTCCGATCTCGGCTCCCATCCCGAATTCGCCGCCGTCGGCGAACTGGGTCGAGGCGTTGTGGACGACGATCGCCGAATCGACCCCGGACAGGAACCGCGTCGCTGCGGCCACGTCGTCCGTCACGATGGCGTCGGTGTGATGGGACCCGTAGCGCTCGATGTGCTCGATCGCCGGCTCAAGGCCGTCGACGATGCGCACGGACAGCACGGCGTCGAGATATTCCGTCGCCCAGTCCTCCTCGGACGCCTCGGTGACGTCGGCGCAGCGCGCCCTCACGTCGTCGTCGCCGCGAACGGCGCAGCCGGCCGACTGGAGCGCCTCGACGATCGGCGCGAGATGGGTCTCGATCACCGCGCGGTCGACCAGAAGCGTCTCCATCGCCCCGCAGATCCCCGGCCGCCGCATCTTCGCGTTCACGACGATCTTCTCGGCCATGTCGAGGGACGCCGCGGAATGGACGTAGACGTGGCAGATGCCTTCCAGATGCGCGAAGACCGGCACGCGCGCCTCGGACTGCACGCGCTCGACAAGGCCCTTGCCGCCGCGCGGGACGATGACGTCGACGGTGCCGTTCAGGCCGGCCAGCATGTGGCCGACGGCGGCGCGGTCGCGGACGGGCACGATCTGGACGCAGTCACCCGGCAGGCCAGCCGCTTCCAGGCCGCGCACCAGCGCACGATGGATCGCGCCGGAGCTGTTGATCGTGTCCGACCCGCCGCGCAGGATCGCCGCGTTGCCGGACTTCACGCACAGCGATCCGGCATCGGCGGTCACGTTGGGACGGCTTTCGTAGATGATGCCCACGACGCCGAGCGGCGTGCGCACGCGTTCGATTTCCAGCCCGTTGGGACGGCGCCAGTCGGCGATCACCTGACCGATCGGATCGTCGAGTTCGGCCACCGCCTCGATGGAGGACGCGATCTGCTCGATGCGCGCCTCCGTGAGGGTGCCGCGCTCGATCATGGCGGTGGACGTTCCGGCCGCGTGCATGGCGTCCACGTCGATGGCGTTCGCCGCCAGAATCTCCGCCACGTCCGCGCGCACGGCGCGCGCGGCCTCCAGCAGCGCCTTGGTCTTCTGGGCCGGGTCCGCCGTCGCCAGTATTTTCGAGGCCGCCCGAGCCCTCCGCCCGATGGCCAGCATCGTGCTCTCGACGTCGTCCCCTGCCCGCTGCAAGTCCGGGCTTGCGGAAGTCAGCATACCGTTGTTCCCCTTCCCGGCAGGCGCGCGCCCGCCTGAAGTGCCAGATCGTCACGGTGGACCATCGCGGTCCGTCCCCGATACCCCAAAATTCCTTCGATGGCGCGGCTCTTTTTGCCAGCGATGCGAACGGCATCACCGGAATCGTAGGCGATCAGCCCTCGCCCGAGCTCGCGTCCGGAGCGGTCCAGAATGCGCACTGCGTCGCCACGGTCAAATTTTCCGTCGACGGCGACCACGCCCGCGGGCAACAGGCTCTTGCCGGAGACCAGGGCACGCGCCGCCCCGTCGTCGATGGTGAGCGTCCCGCGGGTCTCCAGCCGGCCGGCGATCCATGTCTTGCGGGCCGCGACGGGCGTGTTCTGGGCACGGAACCAGGTGGCCTCGCCGCTGGCGTCGATCGCCCGAATCGGATGGTCGCGGCGGCCCGATGCGATGATCATCGCCGTCCCCGCCTCCGTTGCGATGCGCGCGGCCTCGACCTTGGTCCGCATGCCGCCGCGCGAGAGTTCCGAGCCGGCGGCGCCGGCCATCATCTCGATCTCCGGCGTGATCGCCTCGACGACGGGAATGCGGGTCGCCGTCGGATCGAGAGCCGGCGGCGCGGTGTAGAGCCCGTCCACATCGGACAGGAGCACCAGAAGGTCGGCGCTGGCCATGGTCGCCACCCGGGCGGCAAGCCGGTCGTTGTCGCCGTAGCGGATCTCGCTCGTGGCCACCGCATCGTTCTCGTTGATGACCGGCACCGCCCCGTGGCCGAGCAGGGTTTCGATGGTGGAGCGGGCGTTCAGATAGCGCCGCCGCTCCTCCGTGTCGCCGAGGGTCAGCAGCACCTGAGCCGCCACCAGACCGTGGGCGGCGAGATACTCCGACCAGGCGCGCGCGAGCGTAATCTGTCCGACCGAGGCGGCCGCCTGGCTTTCCTCCAGACGGATCGGCCCACCGGGCAGTTTCAGGACGCCGCGTCCGAGCGCGATCGCGCCCGACGAGACGACGATCACGTCGGAGCCGGCTGCGCGCAGAGCGGCGATGTCCTCGACCATGCTCGCCAGCCAGCGGGCGCGTACGCTGCCCTGATCGACGAGCAGCGCAGACCCGATCTTGATCACCACACGTCGGCAGTCGGCGACTTTGAGGCTCATGGACGCCATTGCGACGGCTCCGAAGACACCGCGTCCTTCTCCTCTTCGGCCGCCGAATCGATCGCCCGCAGAAGGGCCGCGACGACCTTGTCGACGCCCTCGCCCGACGCGGCAGAAACCTGGAACGGCACCTTGTCGATCGCGCGGCCCAGCGCCTGGGCACGCTCCCGCCGGGTCTCCTCGTCGAGTGCATCGACCTTGGAGAGCGCCACGATCTCCGTCTTTTCGGCAAGGCCGTGCCCGTAGGCGACCAGTTCCTCGCGCACGGTGCGATAGGCCTGCGCCACGTCCTCTTCCGTCCCGTCGACCAGATGAAGCAGGACCCGGCAGCGCTCGACATGGCCGAGGAACCGGTCGCCGATCCCGGCGCCCTCGTGGGCACCCTCGATCAGACCGGGAATGTCGGCCAGCACGAATCGCCGCGTGTCCACGGTGACCACGCCGAGATTCGGATGCAGCGTCGTGAACGGATAGTCGGCGACCTTGGGCTTGGCGGCCGACACCCGCGAGAGGAAGGTCGACTTCCCGGCATTGGGCAGCCCGACCAGTCCGGCATCGGCGATCAGCTTGAGGCGCAGCCAGATCCAGCGCTCCTCGCCCGGAAGGCCGGGATTGGCACGCCGCGGCGCCTGGTTGATCGACGACTTGAACCGGGTGTTGCCGAAACCGCCGTTGCCGCCCTTCGCCAGGCGCACCCGGTCGCCCACGGCCGCAAGATCGGCGATGACGGTCTCGTTGTCCTCGTCCAGCACGACGGTGCCGACGGGGACCTTGAGCACGGCGTCGTCGCCGTTCGCCCCGGTGCGGTTGCGGCCCATTCCGTGGGTTCCGGGCCGCGCCTTGAAGTGTTGCTGGAAGCGGTAGTCGATCAGGGTGTTGAGGCCTTCCACGGCCTCCACCCAGACGTCGCCGCCGCGGCCGCCATCGCCGCCGTCCGGTCCGCCGAACTCGACGAATTTCTCATGACGGAACGACACCGATCCGGCCCCGCCGTCGCCGGATCGCACATAGACCTTGGCCTGGTCGAGAAACTTCACGGCCGCTCATCCTTCGATCGAACCGCGCGCGCCTTGTGGCACTGCGCGGACCGGACGCGCCTCAGGCGCGCGCCCACCTCTTCAACGAGCCCCAGGTCTTGCGGTCAAGCCCGTACCGTTCGATCGGGACCGTGCCCCCGACGGCGACCGAATGCATCAGCCCGTTGCCGCACGGCTGGAAGCCGCATTTCTCGATCACCCGGCGCGAGGCGGGATTCGTCACCCGGCAGGCCGCCTCGACCCACTCGAACCCGCGGTGCTCGAAACCGAAATCGAGGATCGCCTGGGCCGCTTCGGTGGCGATTCCCTGCCCCCAGTGCTGCCGACCGACCCAGTAGCCAAGTTCGCCGCGCCCTTCCGCAATCTGGGAGATCCCCACGACACCGAGAATGCCGCCGTCTGAGCGGCGGCAGATCTTCAGCGCCGTCTTGGTCGGCCCGTGCGAGCCGAGCCAGTTCGCGACGGCCTGCTCCGTCAGGGGATAGGGCAGGCGCGCGGTGTACTTGGCGATCTCGAAGTCGTTTCCGAGAGCGGCGAGCACTGCGGCGTCGCTCCGGGAAACGGCCATCAGGGACAGCCGGGACGTCAGCAGAGGTAGGGGTTCGCACCAGGCATCGACACAGGGTTCCATCGGGCGCACTCGCTCTGAAACGACAAAGGGGAGGCGGATGTCCCGTCTCCCCTCAGGCGTTCAGCATGTCCTCGCTTGCCGGGTGTCGGGACACCGGCTGCGAGGGGGCGCCCTCGTGCCGGCTAGTTTGCGGTCTCCGCTGCCGGGACCACGTTGACCGTCGTACGGCCGCCAGACGTCATCTGGAACTTCACCTGGCCTTCGACGAGCGCGAACAGGGTATGGTCCTTGCCCATGCCCACGTTGACGCCCGGATGCCATTTGGTTCCGCGCTGACGGATGATGATGTTGCCGGGGATCACGCGCTCGCCGCCATACTTCTTGACGCCGAGACGACGGCCGATCGTATCGCGACCGTTGCGCGAGGAACCGCCTGCCTTCTTATGAGCCATGGCCTCGTCCTTTTCTTCTGAACCCGAGCGGGCCGCCTTAAGCGGCAGCGCCGGCGTTGATGTCGGTGATGCGAACGACCGTCAGCGCCTGACGATGGCCGTTGCGGCGCCGCGACGACTTCCGGCGGCGCTTCTTGAAGATGATGATCTTGCGGGTGCGCTTCTGGCCGACGATCTCGCCGGCAACGGACGCGCCCTCAATCACCGGTGCGCCGACGGTCACGCCGTCGTCGCCACCGACCATGAGAACGTCACCGAAGGTCAGCGCCGAACCGGCATCGCCGTCCAGCTTCTCAACTTCGATCTCGTCGCCGGCCGCGACCTTGTACTGCTTCCCGCCGGTCTTGATCACTGCAAACATCGTCTTGTCGACCAGTTCTTCTAAATCGTTGTTCGATACCGGACGCGCCGACCGCAGGGGCCGTCGGCGTCCGAATGACCGCCGGACCAGGAGACCGGCGCGCGATGAAGGGCTCACGCCCCGTCAAACCAAACCTTTGCCGAAGGGCGTGCAATATAGCCGGCAAGGGTACCCTGTCAACGCGAGATCGGGTGTATCGGGGCAAGAAACAAGGTCCGTTGCGCCGATGACCGCCTCCGACGGCCGGGTTCGCGGCCGGCGGAGACGCGGATCTGACGCCGGCCTTGCATCGGACGGGGAAAAGACCCACTTCGCGGGTCCGACGGCCTTGCCGGGCCACGGACCAATCGCTATGGTCCGCGGCCGCTGGACGACCACAGTCAGCCAGGGCTTCGCGGAGAGGTGCCGGAGTGGTCGAACGGGGCGGTCTCGAAAACCGTTGAGCGCGCAAGCGTTCCGAGGGTTCGAATCCCTCCCTCTCCGCCATTTTGCATTCCTCCCCGCGCAAGTCCCCTAACACCTTGAAGGGTAAGGTTGTTTTCGGGGTTCGAAGTCCGGTTTCCCGGCAGTAGGCGATGCGCTCGTCGAAGGCCAGCCGGAGGACGGTTCTCTTGTCCTCGATATGCTCAGAATTCCAGAGTTTGCGCGGGTTTGAGAGGAAGCCAAGGGCGAGTTCGAACATTTCCTCGAAACTGCGCACGGGCGCGGTGCGATTCTGCAGCTTGTCTTCGGTGACGAGCTTGCGCTTTTCCAGATCGGCGATCTTGCGCTCATAGGCGGCGATCACGCTCTTACTGTCAGTGGCGACGATGCGGTCCACCAGCGAGCCGATCTGGGTTTCGATCTTGGCCTTCTCGCGCTTGAGGGTGGCCTTGGCCTCCTCCAGCCCGGCAAGGCGCTTGTTCCATTCGGTCTCGAAGATGATGCGCAGATAACGCACCAGACGCTCGGAAGGCGTGAGCTGGCTCAGCAGCGCTTCGAATTCCCCTTCGAGATCGTCACGGCGGATCGATTTGCGATAGGAGCCGCAGCCCTTCTGGAAGCACATGTAATAAGGGTGCTTCTTGCCCGTCTTGCTCTTCGACCAGCACGAGGTGAGCGGGTTGCCGCACTCGGCGCAGGTCACGAAGCCGCGCAGCGGGAAGGCCGTATTGATGTCCTTGCGGGCGGGGGCGCGGGCGGCGTTCTTGATGCGCTGCTGGATGCGCTCATACTCTTCGAGGCTGATCAGCCCCTCATGCTGGCCCTTGCGCAGCGAGACGTCCCAATCGAGCTTTTCGATATATCCCGCATAATGCGGACGGTTCAGGATGCGGTCGATTTCCTGATAGCGCACGGTGCCGCAGGCGGCCTTGTTTTCGAAACCCGGCTGGCTTTCCAGGAAGCGCTTGACCTCGGCCTGGCTTTCGAAACGCCCGGAGGCGAAGCCCTTTAGAGCCTCTTCGATGATCGAGGCCACCGGCTCGTCACGGACGAGCAGCTTGCCGTGGCCGGGAACACTTTTGTGTTTGTAGCCGAGCGGCGCAATGAACGGCCAATAGCCATTGAGCGCGCGGGCGCGCATGCGGTTCCTGACCTGCTCGGCATTCTTCTGGCGCTGGTGCTGGGAGACGGAGGCGAGCAGGTTCTCGATGAGGATGGAATCGGAATCCTCGCCGAACTCGACGCTGGGGCTTTCCAGTTTGCCACCGACCTCTTTGAGGGTCCGGCGCAGCGCCCAATGGCTTTCGATGTCGCGGGCGAAGCGGCTGATGTCATCGATGATGACGACCATGCCTTGCTCGTCCTTCTCGCGGACGAAAGCCAGCATCTCGTTAAAGGTGGGCCGTTCCACGAGGCTGCCGGACACGGCGCGCTCATGGAAAACCTCGACGACCTCATAGCCGCGCGCCTTGGCGTATTCCCGGCAGCGTGTTGCCTGTGAATCGAGGCCGTGGCCTTCTCTGACCTGACGCGCGCTCGATACGCGGCAATAGATCACGGCGGTCGGCTTGGCCTGGAGGGCAGCGCCCGCGCCCTCCTCCTGGTGCTCAATCTGTTCGTTCATGCGTCGCTCCTTTCCAGCAGTGTCTCCTTTTCTGCTTCCTGGGTGGTGGGTTTTTCGCCGTCCTGCCGGGCGAGCTGCACCGGATGGACGCCGAAGCCGAGATCGATGAAGCTCATGACGATGCTGCCGATGATCTCGATCAGTTCCCGCTTGCGCGCTTCCGGGATGGCCGGGTCGTCGATGACGCCCTGGTAGTAATCGACATCGATGCCGATGGAGCGGCTTCGATCAGCTTGCGCGGCGGGTGCGCTCTTCGTGGGCTCGCGGTGGTTTGCTCCTGTGTTGGTTTCTTTCATGTTCTGATCCCCTTTTAAGAAGTGTCCATGGATTGTCTCCTTTGCCGATCAAGAACAGAATAGGAACATTTTACACGCACCACGCCCTCGATCCAAGAGATTTGTTGAGGTTATCTGCAGATATCTGCAGGGTTTTGCTTGTTCTTATTGGTGTGATTCATAGTCATGCTCGTCCTTTCCGGCTTGCGCCATACAAAAAGAACGCGATCTTATACTATTCACGCAATAATTACAAGAATATTTTCCTATTGTTTGGTTTTAGACTTGCTGGCCACCGAAGCGGGCGCGCGATCCGAGCCTTCAGCGCTCAATCTCAGGCCCGCGCTCCTGCGCATTGGCGGCAGCCTCGCGCTGCTGTTCGGCGTAACTCTTCTGCGGCGGGGCCGAGGCGTTGAACTGCGCGGCGCCGTAGCCGTCGCGATGCGCATCGCCATAGTCCCGCTGCAGCGCTTCGGAGACCTCTTCGAAGCGGTCATAGCCGCTTCGAATGGCGTATTCGCGCTGGGCTTCCCCGGCGCTGTGCACCTCGGTTTCGAGCGCGCCGCCTATGGTGTAGTCGAGCGCGGGTTGCGGCGTTGCCCGTTCGGCTTCCAGGGTTTCAAGAGCGCCGCGCGTGATGGTGCTGTGCGCGCCCTCGCTCGGAAAGTTGTTCGGGGTGTCGCTCACCGCTCGATCTCCAGCTCTTGCTGTTTGCCGGAACCCTGCGCGGTTTCGCGCTGGCGCTCGGCGTAGCTTTGGGCCCGGCGTTCCTGCACCTGGTCGTAGGTGCGTTCGGCAAGGCGCGAGACCTTCAAAAGGTCAGTGCCGGAGAAGGAGTGCGCGTCGGCATAATTGCCGTCCTGATCCCGGTAGGTGCGGGCGAAGGTGACGGAGTGGAACGGGCCCTTGTCCGTCTCCTTCTCCCAGATCGATGCCTTCACGCGGCCATCGCGCAGCGTGTCGACGGGCTTGTTGTCGTTTTCCATGGTTGATTAGTCTCCTCTGATTACCGGGGGCGGTGGCCCTTCACGTAGGACCACTCACCGCAGGCGCGGTATTGCGGCCAGTCGGCGAGACGGTCCGGGACGGGCTTGGTGATGACGGAGCGGAAGCGCTGGCCGAAAAAGGTGCGTAGCTCCACCTTGCCGGGCGGCGAGTGATACGGATCGCCGAGATAGCGCCCGGCCAGATCGCGGCGCTTCCAGTAATTGGGAACCCACACCTCGGTGGGCCGCTCCAGCACGCCCGGCATGAAGACGAGCGCCGTGCCGTTCGGGCGGTTCATGATCTCGTCCGGCGTTAACAAGGCGCGCGGCGCCTTGGTCTGGTAGCGCAGACTGGCTTCGCGCTGGGCCATTGCAAATCCGGTCTGCACCGGATCGGCTTCGCCATTGAGGACGGCCATGAAGGCTTGCTGGTTTTCCAGGCGGGCGCGTTCGTTGGTTTGGAAATCCTCATGCTCGATAGTTTGCATGCCGAGCATCTGGGAGATGGTTTCGGCTTCGCCGTAATCCCGCACACCCTTGTAAATCTGGGTACCGCAGGAATTGGGGATGATCTGGTCGGCATGCGGGGCGAGATTGCCGAGCTGGGCCGAGGACTGGACCACGAAGACGGGCCTGATGCCGTAGCCCGCGCCGAACGTGGCCAGATCGACCGTCAGCGGCCACGCGCCGATATTGCCCACCTCGTCGAGCAGCCAAAGCTGACGGCGGGAGCGCTGCGCCCGGCGTTTGTAGATCATGGCCCCGGTATAAAGCGCCTTGATCACGGGTGCGGAGGTCTGGGCAAACTCCTGCGCTTCCATGATGTTGACGAGATAGGACGGCGCGCCGGGCGCGCTCAGCTCGGAAAAACAGAAATCGAACGGGGCCGAGACGGCTTCGCGCAGTTGCGGATCGGAAAGCGCGGCGAACGCCTTGGCGATCTCGCCCTTGATGCCTGCGGCCCCTCCGGCATTCGGATTAGAGGATTCCCGCATCGCCTGCAGCTCGGCGACCACTTGCAGAATCGAAGGCTCCGGCATCCCGGCCATCCGCTCTTCGAAGGCGAGCCAGTCATCGGTGAGCTGGCCGATCTG
Source organism: Amorphus orientalis (assembly GCF_030814015.1). Lineage (NCBI taxonomy): Bacteria > Pseudomonadati > Pseudomonadota > Alphaproteobacteria > Hyphomicrobiales > Amorphaceae > Amorphus > Amorphus orientalis. Next base: position 1,189,461 of record NZ_JAUSUL010000001.1, on the reverse strand, counting down.
ACCCATGAGATCGGCGAGACGCGGCAGCGTCACCACTCCGTCGACACGCGCCAGGGTGACCGTCGCCGCTTCGACCCAGCGCTGGGCGTTCGCTTCGAAGAAACGCCCGTTTGGACTGCCGCTCAACGGCAGCCAGTTGGCCGCAAACAGCTTGCCGTCGGGAAAGAGTGTCGGCGAGTCCGCGCGCAGATAGCTCGTGGGATTGATCCGGTGCGCGGGCAATCCGCTGCGTCCGCGCGGATCGGAGTTGATGACGCGCCGCCCCTGCGCGACCTGGAGCTGCGCAATTGGGCCGTTCTGGGCCTTGGGGTCCATCGAGACGATGTGATCGGGATAGCGCCCGTCGACGAGCCACGGAATGATGTGATCGCCCTTGTTCGAGCGCGCCCCACCGACCAGCAGCACAGCGGCTTGCTGGTCCGAGCCCATCCACCGCCTGCGCTCGTCATGGCCGATATAAAGGCCGCTTGTTGCGCAATAGAGCCCCGCCTGCATGCGCATCCGGGCATCGGCAAAGCCCGCCGATCCGTGGCGCTTGTCCGCGTAGTCGATCATGCCTCCCCTCCCATAGGCGCAAACGAAAAAAGGGGGCCGCTTGCGCGGTCCCCTTCAGAGTCCATCGGCTACCACTCGACGCGGTTGCGGTCCGGAATCTTTGATCCGAGGAACAGAACAGCAATTGCCACCAGAAGGACGACAATACCGAACCCCGCAGTGCCGTTGGCGAAAGCGCCGAAGGCCAGCAGTAGCCCGACGACACCGCACACCATGACAAAGGACTTGAACGGACCTTCGACCTTGGTGTGCTTTCCCTTTTTGACAGCCATGACATCCCTCCGTTGCTGGCTTTCAAAGAACTGGTTTCTAGGGTTTGGTGAGATAGGCTTTGGTGCACAGCACCACGCCTACGATGATCGCGATTGCCCCAACGCTGCCCGCCTTGGGATCGTGAAGGGAGAAGGCGGCACCCACCGCGAGCGCCGTACTCCCGCTCCCCCACAGCCACGATCGAAAGTGGCTTTTGCTCATGGCTCGCCCCAGATCAGGCGCCGAGGAGCCAGGCGTACCGGGCGACCGACACGCCGATCAGCGTCAGCATCAGGCCGATCGAGCGCTCCAGACCGAAGAAGGTCAGGATGGCCACGAGCACGCTGTGCCCGATAAACGCAGGCTCGGCGGCCTCTTCACCGTAAAAGTGAGTGAAGGCCCGGACCGCATAAGGCGCCGTCAAACTGATCAGCCCCGGAGCGGCCAGAACTGTGAGGTAGAGCGCGGTGACATGTGAGATCACCTTATGCGGAAGACTGCGATTATCTCCGCTGTATCCGCTTCCCGTCTGATTTACTGACATTTTGATTTGCCTCCCGCTTCTGACAAGAGGGAGATATAGCTCAGCTTAAAAATCACGTATTGACGAAGCGACTCCGAAAATTGTCACATCGTTCTAAGAGTTGTTCAGCCGAATCTAATTTTTGTCCAACGGCTCAAGCCATCACGGAACCATGCCGCTTGCTTTTAATAAATTGAACCTCGTCTACCTGCTCATTAACGCAAATCTTAAAAAGGGAAGAAGCCGTTTCGTAACCGATCTGATTAAGCATTGCGATGAGAAGATAAATAACCATCAGAAGCAGCTAAAAGAAGCAAGGAATTCCGGTGCAGAAACCAGTCAGCACCTTCGCGACAAGAACAAGATTTCGAGAGCCACGCTTTATAATTATTTTAATTCACTTGACGGTCTTGGATATGAATTTTCCGAAGAGGAATCGATAAATCACGCTGCTGAGATTTTGGAGCACCATCCGGGCTTGGCCGACAGATTTTACAGCCGTTTCAACGACGTGCTTTTCCATGCCTTTTTCGAGTTCATGATCGACAATCGATTTATCAAAGAAAACCCTTCGAAAATGTACGCCGAGGATGTCGCCGATCCTCTGTTCTTTTCTGTCGGCAAGTTCCTCAATTTGTCGGAAACCGAAATGTCCGAGGCACGCTCGCGGCTGTCCGGCAATTTTGTTGTCTTTCGTCCATCTTTGCGAGAGCGGTCGAAAATAGTCGTTTCATGTGCGCAAATCACACATGACGCGTTCGGCGTGCTCCATTACAAGGAGAACATGCACTACAAATCCGGGTTTGGCTGGATGAAGCAGATTTTTAATGGATATATATTTAGAAAAGCGGAGCGATACGTGCTCGTGTCAAAAGACACGAGCACTAAATTCATTCAAATTTCTTATCTGAGAGTGCGGCATACCAACGAGAAAAACCAGATTGTGGGAATGTCAGGTTCCTACAGCGGTGTCTCTTCTTTTGTTTCAAACGAGTTTTTCTCGACAGGAGTCGTGTTGTATCGCAGCGCCCGCCTGAACGATTTCGAGAATTACGACATAGAGAAGTGGAAGCACGGACTGGCTCCCGAGTTCGGCCTCGTAGATACGGATTCGATTGATCCTCAGATCCGACGCTACCTTTTCTTCTACAGCCCCAGCTACGATTAGGAGCTACGCTTCCCTCGGCGTGAACGCCTCAGCGGCGCGGATCGCTTTATCCGTCTCGGTGGGGGCAATGCCCTGCTTCTCAAGGCGCTGCTTGCGTTTGGCAAGTTTGTCGGACTCGATCCGGTCCGCGCAGAACGGCTCAAAATTGCCCTGCCGGTCGATCATTCCGCCCGTCTGCTCAAGCGTGGCGCTGTAGACAAAAATGGCCATCAAGCCCGAGCGGCACGTGCTCGGCTGTATCGAAACAAATTCGCAATAATCACTTTCATTTTTCTTGTTCATGCTGGCATGATATTCAAAATAAGCTAGAGAAAGCAACAATATCACGAATGTGATTTGTCCATTAAATTAATAAATCGTTAAATATCTCAACTTATAATGTTGCTGAGGGATTTTATGGATACTGACTTGAGCAATACGGACTACTTCAACGACATTGTACGCGCGCAGGCGGAGGCGCGGCGGCAGGTGGATTTTGACGACTCGCAGCAGGAGCTGAGGGGAGTCGAAGTTGGGCGGATCGGGCGGTTTTTGAGCCCTGAGGCGCGCGAGGCGGCGAAAGAAGGCCGTGGCGGCAGTGGGCGCAGCGATGCGGGCATGACGGCGCTGGAAATCGCACTGACGCAGGCGGATTATGCCGAAGCGTTTCATGCCGCTGAGAAGGAAATCCGCGAAGCGCAAAAGATCGTCGACGATTTGCAGGATGATATCACGGCCACGATTGAGAAGATGGACAGCCGCATTGAAGAGATGTTGGACGCGGCAGCCACCCTGCCGGACGGCACGAAAGCGTTCATGGACGAGAATGGCGATGTCTGGACGGTCGACGGAGATCGCGTCGATCAAGCCATTGTCGACGGCATCGAGTGGGACGGGCGGCCAAGCCTTGAGACCTATCAGAGCCAGATCGCAGGCCGGGAACGTTTGCAGGAGTTATCTGCCGAAGGGGACGGACTGAGCCTGCGCCTCGGCGAGATCAACAACGAATTGCATAATGAGGACCACCCTCCAAGCAAGGAGGAGATTGAGGCGTACCGGGCCGAAAGCCAATCAGTCGTCGAGCGATATGGCGAGATGAAAAAAGAAGCGGATTCGATATTGAATCCGCCACCAGAGCCCTCCCGTCAACTTGACGAAGGGCTGACAGCGCAGGCGGCTTTCCAGCCTCTGCCAACTGTCGATTATTGACCGAATTTCCCGCATTCCTTCTGAATAATCGAAATAACCACTGCGGTCGGATAGGTTTCCGGCAGCTTTTCCATGATGCGTAGAATCTCAGTGTTTCGTTTTCGAACCACTTTCGGATCGTCCGGATACCATTCCGCCACGCACTGCGCTTGTTCCTTGTTAATTTGAGCGGCGATCATGATGGCCGTGTTCATGGTCAAGCGGATGAAATAGTCCTGCGCGCTTCGATCGAAGGTTAGGAGCTCGCCCGTAGTCCCTTTCCCCGGAGCTGCACTCGCCGGGGTTCCATAGGACAATCCGCCGAGCACCACCCAAGCCGCGAGCCCGAACGAGGCGAGTCGTTTCGATTTCCTCATCATCCCTGCTCCCCCGCTCACTGCGTCAGGCTCACGATCCAGTCCCAGCGGTTCTTGAGCGCCAGCGCCATGATCGCGAGGATCACGCCGAGGATGGCGACCCGCAGGGCCAGATTGATCACGTGAAAGGCGAGCCACACCCCGCCGAAGCCGACACCTGCCGCAACCAAAGCGCCGAGCCAGTCGCCCTTGGAGTAACCAAGGAAGGCGCAGATGATCGCTGCGACAACACCCAGCAGATTCACGATTTCCGAGGTGTCGCTGCTCTTGCTCTCCGTCTTGCTCATAGATTTATCCTCTCATCCTCAACCAAACGGATGCGAGAGGCGGAATCAGAAACGGCGCAAATACGCGTATCTATTTGCGCTCTTTCTTGCATTTTGTTTTGATATTATATGAACAGAATAGGATATTCTGTTTTTTGCCTTGAAATGACAGGCCTTTTCCGTATCATAAAGAGAGCGAATACGCCGCGCGGCAAGGGGCAGACCTCCAAAAAAGCGGCGGAAATCAAAGAGAGTGCGGAGAGCGAAACAGAATATCCTATTCTGTTCGCGCCTAACGCACCGGAAAGGAGCAAGGCCAATGGCTTACGCACAGCCGGGCTACAAAGGCATGACCCTGTTCACCCAGCAGGGCGAGCGCAAATATCTCTCTTCGGGCGAACGCGAGCGGTTCCTGCGCGCCCTCGACGTGTTGGAAAGCCCCGAGGACCGCAGCTTTTGCGAAACCCTCTACTGGACCGGATGCCGCCCGAGTGAGGCGTTGGCGCTGACGCCCCGTCATATCGACATAGAGAACGCCGCTATCGTCATCCGCAGCCTCAAGAAGCGCGGCGAGCACAAGGGGCGGCACTTTCGAACGGTGCCCGTGCCGCGCGACTTCATCGAGCGGCTGGCGGCAGTACATGGCCTTGAGCCCGGCAGCCGAGGCTTTGAAGCCCCGCTCTGGCCGTTCAGCCGGACCACCGCGTGGAAGCGCATTCGCGTGGTCATGATCGAGGCTGGGATTTCCGGGCCGATGGCCTGTGCCAAGGGACTGCGTCACGCCTACGGCATTCATGCCGCGCTCAACTCCGTGCCGGAGACCCGCATCAAGAAGTGGCTCGGCCACGCGCATCTGGCGACCACGGAAATCTATCTCGACATGGCCGCGCCCGAAGACCGTCTCATCGCCGCCCGCATGTGGCCTTCAAGGCTGATGGCCGCCACTGGGTAACGCCCGCGCGGCTATGCCCGCCTTCCGGCGAGGCGCTTGCACCGTTGCTTCGTCCCCAATTGGCGCGGTTGCGGGCGTCTCACCCGAGGGCGCGGTCGATCCGGAAGAAGTTAAAAGCGTCGACATTTAAGCTTGCCTTGCCTGATAGGTTTCAATAGTATTTATTCTGGTTTTATATCGTAAATTCTTAAATATATTAGATTTTTATTGCTGGGATGCCTTATCGCACTGCTGTTCGTTTTCTTCTGATCTTATTTGTCTCGTTTGCGTACGCAATCCCCGGCGCGAGCGCGCAGCGACTGACGTCCCAGACATCTGCGGTCTATGAACGCGGCTCTTCCCTCGATAAGCAAGAGCCCGAGCGCGAATACAGCGAATGGGAGCGGCGGATAGCGCGGGAGGTGATTGCGAGCGGGCAGATGCTGGAGGGTGATCCCCGGCTGGAGGATGCAGTCTCAATGCTGGCGCGGCGCGGGCGTTCGCTTTTGTCCGGCGGGGGAAGCCTGACGCAGGATTGGGTGCAGGAGAATCTGCGTAGCATTTTACCGGAGCTGGATAATGCCATGGCTTCGGCGGCGATGGATGCGGCGACCAATGAGATGGCGCGCGGCGGCACGGCTCTGGCTGAAGGCTTGGCCGGGGCGATGACCGGACTGTCCGGCGGTGAAACGGGCGATCTTGGCGGCGATCTGCAAACGCTGGCGTTGCGCAGCGGGCTGGAGGGTTTGCGCGCGGGGGCGGCGGCGAGTTCTTTGGTGTTCTTGAACAAGCTGGAGCTGGAATATTCCCTCACCGAAGGCGGGCTGGATGAGTATTCGGTTCTGAGCGTGCAGCCTGTGTGGAGCAGTGATGATTTGCATCACAATGTCTTTGTGCAAGCGTCTTTCGCGCAAAAAGACGTCGAGGATATCGGCGCGGATACGGTGGGGCGGCGCAAGACGGCCAATGCCGGTGTGGCCTACCGCTACGTTACGCCCGATGAGCAACATATGTTCGGGGCCAATGCGTTCTTCGATCACCAATGGCCTTATCACCACAACCGCATGTCTTTGGGCGTCGACTACAAGACCAGCCTGTATGGGGTGAGTGTGAACAAATACGTCGCCCTGTCCGATTGGCGCGGACGCGGGGACGGCTATGAAGAGAAGGCGTTGAGCGGGGAGGATATCGAGGTCTCGGGCCGCGTACCGCAGGCTCCGGAGATGGAGGTCTTTGCCAAGGGCTATCACTGGATTCAGGAGAAGACCGACGCTCTGAACCCCGACGGCGACGATATCTGGGGCTATCAGGTCGCTGCGGAGTACACGCCGGTGAACGCCTTCACGATCCGCACCTCAGCCACCAAAGACAACGAAATGGAGGATCTGGAGGGGGAGATTACGCTGCGCCTCAACTACCGCTTCGGGCAGGGCTTTGATGAGATGTGGCAGCGGCCCGCTTACAATCTGGCCTCCGTCATGGATCGGCGCTTCGACAAGGTGCGGCGCACCAATGAAATCCGGGTGCAGGTCCGGCAAGACCCGAACGTGACCGCGCAGGTGACCTTTGCCCAGGGCGCGAATGTGAGTGTGGGCCAGGCCCTCAATTTTGGTGCCACCATCACCACCGGCAACAGCGCGGGCGATGCTGTCACGGTGGTGTTCGGCAACGGCGCGCGGCTCGACGTGGGGCAGAACACGCAAGTGCGGATCGAGGAAGACGCCATCGTCCTGCTCTCCGGCCTGATCCAGTTCACCAGCGGCGATGGCGGCATCTCGACGATCAACACGCCGGGCGGCACGATCCAGCTCATTGGAACGGATGTGGATGTGCGAACATCCGGCGGGTCCACGACCCTGCGCGTCCGCGACGGCGCGGCGGACTTCACGGATGACACCGGCACGACGCGGGTGGACGCGGAGCAGCTCGGCGAATCGCAGGACGGCGATGCCGTGCCGCCGCAAATCCGCAGCGAAGCTACGCCTACCTTTGAGACCCATGCCAGCGAAGCGCATGCCCAGCTCGACCTGATCGGCCCGACGCCGACCAGCCGCAAGGCGGCCCCCTATGCCAGCTCCGAGGTCACTGTGAGCGGCACACTGGCCTACGGCAACACGCTGAGCTTTATCGTGCCGCTCAGTGATCCGGTTACCGTCACCGGTACACCCAGAATGCGCTTCACGCTGGGCGGCCTCGATCGCTACGCCGACTACACATCCGGCAGCGGTACGAACTCCCTGATCTTCAGCTATGATGTCGGCCCGGGCGATGGAACGCTGTCCAACATCGCCACCGATGAGATTGAGAAAAACGGCGGCACTCTTACAGGCACCACCAACGGCGCCGCCATGATCCGCCAAGTCAGCGGCTCCCTCTCCGGCAGCGTCCCCGCCATTCCCAAACTTCTTGGTCAGATTGAATGCCCGGCGGGAGACCTCTCCGCCCCCACCAACTCCGGCTGCGCCCGCCTCTTCGGCTCTGACCCCACCGACATCGACGATGTGATGGTCTACGCCGGAGACGTGCCGGGCACCACCACAGACTTCTTCGTGCGAAGATGCGATTTGGGGCAGGATTACGATCCGGTGGATGACCGATGTGAAGACGGCAGCGATGATCCGAATACGAGGGATGCGATGCAGTGGAAAAATGCCAACACAGAATCCGATACGACGAATATCTGGTTCGAAACGCCTTGGACGAATATCAATGCCACGGACGGACCGGGTAATACGGCAACGCTTGTTAACGATACATCGGGCATACACCCGGCTGCCGAGGCCTGTAATGCCCTGCCGGGAGGCGGCTGGTATCTTCCAGCGAGTTCAGAACTGGATGTGATTTATGCCAATCTGAATGCAACGGACGATCCCGACCATCCACTGCCGACGCTCTTTAATGCGACAGGAGATGACAACAGCGGCACGATCGGCCCGTTGCGTGGCAGCTTTAGTCTCAGCCAATGGTACTGGTCGTCCTCGGAGAGCCATCACCTCGGCGCGTGGGTACAGCGCTTCAGTGACGGTAACCAGACCCTCACCTATAAGGCGAATAACTTTTACGCCCGTTGTGCCCGGCGGTAGCTTTGTCCAGATCACGGCTGACGCATTTGCGGTTCATACTTCGGCGCAGGCCCGCTTTTCAGGCCCATACTTCACACTTGCCCCATCCCAGCGGTTTCAATAGTATTGTTTTTGGCTTTGCGCCATTTTGACTTAATTGAATTGACCCTGACCGCCGTTATTGATGCCGCATTGGATTTCTGAGAGATTTTTATATGTTTTGATTTTGGCGATGCTGTGTGCGTTTCCGGTGGTGGATGCGGCTGCGCAAAGCACTTCTTCCCCTTCTTCTGTCATCTATGAGCGTAGCGATGAACCCGAGCGCGAGTATAGTGATTGGGAGCGGCGTATTGCGCGGGAGGTGATTGCGAGCGGGCAGATGCTGGACGGCGATCCCCGGATGGAGGATGCGGTCTCGATGTTGGCGCAGCGCGGCAGGTCTCTGCTCTCGGGCGGAGGAAGTCTGACGCAGGACTGGGTGCGGGAGAATTTGCGCAGCATCTTGCCGGAGCTGGATAATGCCATGGCTTCGGCGGCGTTGGATGCAGCGACCAATGAGATGGCGCGCGGCGGCACGGCTCTGGCCGAAGGCTTGGCCGGGGCGATGACCGGGCTCTCCGGCGGAGAAACAGGCGATGTCGGTAGCGATATGCAAACCCTTGCTCTGCGCAGCGGCCTCGAAGGGCTGCGCGCCGGGGCGGCGGCGAGCTCGCTCGTGTTTCTGAACAAGCTGGAGCTGGAATATTCCCTGACCGAAGGCGGGCTGGACGAGTATTCGATCCTGAGCGTGCAGCCGCTCTGGAGCAGTGAAGACCTCCACCACAATGTGTTTGCGCAGGGCTCTTTCTCCAAGAAGGAAGTCGAGGATATCGGTACCGGGGTGGTGGACCGGCGCAAGACGGCCAATGCTGGTCTGGCTTACCGCTACATCACCGAAGACGAGCAGCACATGTTCGGGGCCAATGCGTTCTTCGATCACCAATGGCCTTATCACCACAGCCGCATGTCTTTGGGCGTGGATTATAAAACCAGCCTGTATGGGGTGAGCGTGAACAAATACTTCGCGCTGTCCGATTGGCGTGGACGCGACGACGGCTATGAAGAAAAGGCTCTGGGCGGCGAGGATATCGAAGTCTCGGGCCGCGCTCCCAAAATCCCGGAGCTGGAGGTCTTTGCCAAGGGCTATCACTGGATCCAGGAAAAGACGGATGCGCTCAACCCCGATGGGGACGACATCTGGGGCTATCAGTTCGCCATGGAATACACGCCGGTCAATGCCTTCACCGTGCGCACACAGGCGACCAAAGACAACGAAATGGACGATCTGGAGGGGGAGATCACGCTGCGGCTCAACTACCGCTTCGGGCAGGGCTTTGATGAGATGTGGGAGCGGCCCAGCTACAATCTGGCCTCGGTGATGGACCGCCGGTTCGACAAGGTGCGCCGCACCAATGAAATCCGGGTGCAGGTGCGGCAAGACCCGAACGTCACCGCGCAGGTGACATTTGCCCAGGGCGCGAATGTGAGCGTCGGGCAGGCTCTGGAGTTCGGCGCCACCATCACCACGGGCAACAGCGCTGGCGATGCCGTGACGGTGATGTTCGGCAACGGCGCGCGGCTTGACGTGGGACAGAACACGCAAGTGCGGATTGAAGAAGACGCCATCGTGCTGCTCTCCGGCCTGATCCAGTTCACCAGCGGCGATGGCGGCATCTCCACCATCAACACGCCGGGTGGGACCATTGCCCTGATTGGAACGGATGTGGACGTCAGAACAGCCGGAAGCTCAACGACCCTCAGAGTGAGAGACGGCGCCGCCGACTTCACGGATGATACCGGCACAACGCGGGTCAACACCGAGCAGCTTGGCGAGTCGCAGGACGGGGACGGTACCCCGCCGCAAATCAAAGGCGAAGGCACAGCCATCTTTGAGACACATGCCAGCGAAGCCCATGCCCAGCTCGACCTGATCGGGCCGAGCCCGACCAACCGCAAGGCCGCCCCCTATGCCAGCGATGAAGTGAGCATCAGCGGCACACTCGCCAACGGCAACACGCTGAGCTTCACGGTGCCCCTCACCGAAGCGGTCACCGTTACAGGCACCCCGCGCCTGTACTTCACGCTTGGTGGACAAGACCGCTATGCGGACTACACCTCCGGCAGCGGCACCAATTCCCTGATCTTCACCTACACCGTCGGCGCCGGCGACGGCACGTTATCCAACGTCATCGCCCAAGACATCGAGAAGAACGGCGGCACCCTCAAGGGTACCGCCAACGGCGCACCCATGGTGCGGCAAGTCTCAGGCTCGCTATCCGGCAGCGTGCCCGCCGTCACCATGCTCGGCCAGACCGGTTGCCCGGCGGGGGACTTGTCCGTGCCGGGAGATGTCGCCTGTGCAAGGCTCTTTGGCTCCGATCCTACGGACATGGCGGATGTCGGCATCTTCGCCGGGGAACTCCCCGACGGCACCGAAATCTTCGTCAAACGCTGCGATCAGGGCGCGACGTGGGACGGCAGCGCCTGTTCCGGCCGTGCAATCATGCAATGGCGCAACGCCATACCCAACGACGATGCGACGACGAATCTTGGCAATGGATCCGCCATTACGTCGACGGCGGCGGTGGATGGCCCCGGCAATACAGACGACCTGATTAATACCGGCGCGCCTGTCGGGACATACCCGGCGGCTGAATCCTGCCGCGCTCTGGGAGCGGATTGGTATTTGCCTGCCATTACGGAACTGGATGTGATCTACAGTAATCTGGAGGAAGGCGAACATCTGGCTGATGATGACACGGATAACCCCAGAACGACCGTAACAGACGGACAGGGCTCGGCCAGTGCCGGTAACAATAACGGGCCTTTGGTGGCCGGGTTTGACACCAGTGGCCAATATTACTGGTCGTCCTCGGAGTACAATAGTAACCACGCGTGGATACAGCGCTTTAGTGACGGCAACCAGAACCACCACCTCACCTATAAGCCGATTAACCGTGTCGTCCGCTGTGCCCGGCGGTAGCTTTGTCACGAACATCGCTGTTACGTCTTCGGCTCATGCATCAGCGCATGACCATTCTTCGGCGCAAGTGCTGATCTGCCAATTTTATCGTGCGCAAGGTGTGCGTGGGCCATCCCACGCAGTACTCACCAGCCTGCGGCTGGTTCGGCAAGGGAGGCCCGCTGCGCGCCTCCCGTTGCATCCCTCCCGACTCTGGGTGCACTCTCAGACATTGAGCCCGGATCGCACCATCCAAGCGTATCGTCGCTTGACCCCTCGCACCGTCTGGCCGGCGCATCGCCATCTGACAACAAACAAAAGTATTGAAATCGTCGCCAACCGAAGTTACGGTATAAAATCGTAAGTTTTTCCCAAAAAATGAGCGTTTTTACAATATAAGACTACACAAATAATCGTAAAAATCTTATTTGTTTTTACAGGATTATTGTACCGGCTTGCTTTCAGCCTATTGCGTAGTAGCGGACACCAAATGCTTCCGAAAATATTTCGATAATTGCTATCGCGTCATAAAGCGAATTGGGATCGAGATTCTCAAATCCCAGCGATGTTTGCACTTGGTGGAAGACTGGGGTGATAAGATCGCTGCCACTTGTGGCTTCAATAATCGCAGATGCAGCCTTTTTCAAATGTTGATTGAGTGGAAGCGGTTCGTTTTTCTCATATCCGGTTTCGATGGTTTGCCCAAGCGAGTCGCTTTCAATGTCAACTGTTTCGGAATGGCCTTTCCCAATATAGCCCGGCGCAATATAGCTGTAGTGCTTGTGACCCTTGAGCTTAACAGCGCTGGCCATGTTGCTGTTCTCGACAACGGTTTTATTCCGCACCTTCGCCCAAAGGTCTGCGGCCTGCCAAAACGCAGGGCTGGCATAAACCGCTGCGGCGCGCCCATAGCTTTGCGCGTCAATTCGCTCCAGGGCTTCCTGCTGATGATGCGTTATTGCATAGCGGTAGTAGCTTTGCTTCCAGTCAAACCATTCCCTCGCACCGGGCGAGACAAGAAATGTGGGTCGCTTGAATTGCACGAAAAGGTTGAATTTGAAATCGGGCATGTGACTTGCGAGTCCCTTGCCAAGCATGTTGAATTCATCAATCTCAACGCCGGTAAGTCTCTCCCTGCGTCGGCCTCTCATGTATGGCCCGAACCGGAAAAACCAGGACGGAGGCATAAGAAACGCCTCATCGAAGCCCAAAAAGGCTTCATCACACTGATCTGGGGAAAATGTCATGTTCGTGATGCGAGCTAATTCATGCCCAAAATATTTCTCAAACGTCTTTTCTTTGAATTCCACGTCCATTGTTTTTCCTCACGCGCGCGAATTGTCAATTTTATTCTTATTTCTACGTATTATATGCGCTGGTCCGCAAAAAAAATTCTTAATGCCATCGAACACCCAATTTGCAAAATTTTAGTCCGATCATTTAATCTGAAGCCCATTTTAGAAAGTATAGTTTATGTCTACACCTCGAGATCATCACTACATACCGCAATTCTATCTCCGCAATTTTGCGGTCGATCCAGATAAGAAAAAGGTCAATACTGTTGCCAAAAACGGGGCAATGGCAGTGTGGGCGAAGCGCTCAATCGAGAGCCTTGGATTTGAGCGCGACTTGTATGTCTCACTGAGCAAGGGTGTGCCAATTTCCGTTGAAACCGAGATAAACAAGCGCATAGAAACGCCGATTTCGCAAAGCGATACGTGGACCAAGATCACGAGCGGAAGGACAGATACGCTCGATAAAGCTGATAAACCTATAATTTACGCATTGATCCGCCACCTCGAAGCGCGAACGCCAAAGTACAAACAGACGATATCAGAACTTTCTCAGATGGCTGTCAACAAGGGCAATGAAATTGCCTTCACCGACGAGGAGAGAAAGCACTATGCTTACTTAAATGCGAATCCAAACGAGTTAAAAACGCTACACAACTTAATGTCCCTCTTCGTCGGATGGGAAAAAGAAGAGTATATTAGGTCGAGTTTGACCATCTGCCGCTCACCAATTCCTATTCGCACATTGAGCGCTCCCGTTATGGCGATCTCCGCACCGCCCCATCCTGCGCTTGACTTGCCACTGCCGGGAATGGTTCCGTTTCAGCTTATTCTCGCTCTTGACCCGAAGACAGTGGCAATTCTGGTCCGAGGCGATTTTGGCGACAGTTTTATGAATATCGAGATTGATGAGATGACGGCGCGAGGGCTCAACAGGAACTTCGTTGGGCACTTCAGTCATTTCAATAGCATCAACCATCTCATAAGCGACCGGAATGGTTTGATTGAAGATATGACATGGGCGCCATATGACCTCATTGAGGAATCAGAGCGCCGTATCAAGTTTCGACGTCGCGAGGCATAGATAAGCAGAAATTGCACGCATGGCTTGCGAGGGAGGGACTTCGGCTATGTGCTCTACCGGTCAGTCACCCAGACAGTAAATATTCTATTGTATTTCTCTGCAGCCCGACAAATATTGAGTGTACATAACCGAAGGGTTGCCGTTCTGGCTAGGTTTGAACCAACGTTGGTCTAGTGGATTTAATTTATCCTTGCAATTTTACCGATAAATGGTAAATTTGCAAGGATGATACCACGCCTTCTCACAGCCAAGATTCGCTCTGCCCTCGAAAAACGGCCCGCCGTTGCGCTGCTCGGACCCCGGCAGGTTGGCAAGACGACGCTGGCACGCGAGATCGCCGATGATCGGCCTTCCGTCTATCTCGATCTGGAGCGTCCGGCGGACCTTGCAAGGCTCGACGATCCCGATCTCTATTTCTCCGAGAATGCCGACAAGCTGATTGTCCTCGATGAGGTCCAGCGCATGCCGGGGCTGTTTCAGACCCTGCGCAGCCGCATCGATCTCAATCGCCGCGAGGGACGGCGCACTGGCCAGTTCCTTTTGCTCGGCTCGGCTTCAAACGAGCTTTTGAACCAGAGCGCTGAATCGCTGGCTGGGCGTATCTCCTATCTGGAGCTGCCGCCGCTCAATCTGCTCGAGGTCGGACCGGACCATCTCAACCAGCTATGGGTCGGGGGCGGCTTTCCCGATGCGTATCTCGATGAGGCGGATAGCTTCGAGTGGCGGATGGATTTCATCCGCACCTATCTGGAGCGCGACATCCCCGCGCTGGGCTCGCGCATTCCCGCCGAAACGCTTCGTCGGTTCTGGACCATGCTGGCGCACAATCAGAGCCAACTCTTCAACGCCTCGCAGATCGGAGGCGCGCTTGAGGTCAAAGGGCAGACGGCGAGCCGCTATCTCGATCTCTTGGTCGATTTGTTACTGGTGCGGCGTTTGCAGCCGTGGGCGTCGAATGTCGGCAAGCGGCTGGTCAAGAGTCCGAAGACCTATATCCGCGACAGCGGCCTGACTCATGCGCTTCTGGGGCTGCACGATCTCGACGACATTCTGGGGCATCCCGTCGTCGGTGGGAGCTGGGAAGGCTTTGTGATCGAAAATTTGATCGCCGCAGCGCCTGCCGGGGCTGAAGCGTTTTTCTACCGCACGAGCGCCGGGGCCGAGATCGACCTGCTACTCAAATTTGACAAGGAGCTTTGGGCAATTGAGGTCAAGCGCACCACCGCGCCCACCCTGAAAAAGGGCTTTCATGTGGCCTGTGAGGACGTGAACCCCACAGCGAAATGGCTGGTTTATGCGGGGGAGGAAACATACCCTGTCCGCAACGATGTGACGGTGATCCCATTGGCGGAGTTAATGAACAGGCTTTCCGACAGCTAGAATTCCGAACGTCGCATCACTCAATTCCGCTAGCTAACCTCTATTATGAATTCCATACTCCGCCTCAATATCCCGAAAAGTGACAATTTTAACGCCCTTTTCGCGAATTACTCTAGCGTACTGAATTGCTGTCGGTTCCCTAAATGCGAGCACCTTTTCAATTCCGGTCACTTCAAACCCAACGAATTTCGAAAGCTCACCCAAATTGTTTTCAATCGCGTCGCAGCGATCCAAATGTTTTTTTAATTCATCTCTTCTCCTTTTCCCTTTTCCATTTTCTTTAGTCTCTCCACGGTAATTTGAAAGTCGCTTGGCAATTTCGCCTAGCGTTTTATCGAACGACAAATCTTTGCATTCAATAATGAGCACTCGCTGCTCTGAGGCATTCCAGGCAATAACGTCGACATCCCCAAAAGCCGGATCCTTTTCTCGATCAAGCAGAACCCCATCCGAAAGATTTGATCTCGCACTCCATCCCGCGTTGCGAAAACGTTCCGCAACTTCGTCATTAAACGCTTCGCCCTGCTCGCCCTTAATAATCCCCATCCATCTGAACATCGGACCATTAGATCGAAACATTTGCTGATCAAGGCCGCCTCCAGCGGCGTCACTTACAAATTTCGCGATATGCATAATGATCATCGCCGGGGCAATCAAACAATTCGGGTCATCCGTATTGTCTAGCCGAACAATAGGCCTGCTAACCAAGGATAGTTGCCTTTGAAACTGCCAAGGATACCAAGCCGTAGACATAAATTCCGGCGGCGCCTCATCCCATTTGTCCCTTGGCATCAAAGAGAACTGATCGAAGCAAGCCTTTATCACTTCGGATTCCAGCCCAGTAAGGTCGCCAATTTTTTCAATCAACTGGACCCTTTTGATGTGAAGCACCGCCTTTCGATCGGACGCCAAAATCGAATGAAACCCATCAACAAATGTCTGAAGGTCATATAAGGTGAATCCAAACTCTTCGCGCCAGGCAGATTCAAATCTTTCATCTATTCCCGCATCATCGCCATCTGTTGTTCGGACTTCCTTTTCTCCAAAATTGGCCCCGTAATTTTCCTCATATTTATCAGCGGCATCTTTCAGCGACGATTCTTGAAAGAATTGCCCGAACGGTCGAATAACATCGTCCGAAAACTCATGATTCATCATAACTTCGCCCGCCACGGATATCTTTATCTCCGCAGGCATCATCCCGGCAGACATCGCGACCGAATATCCGCCCATATGATGCAGAAGCGACCCATAAGCCAGCAACTCCCCGATATCGTACTCGCCGGGAGTGATGCCACCGCCGTCGGGTGAATGACAAACTGCCGCCTCGACTACGATGCGTGAGGACATGCTTGCCGCATTGAGACCCCCGACTTTCGTGATCGCTTCTTGGGCAATCGTCGACTCATCAGTGCTAAGTGCTTCCATAGCTCCATATGTTCGCTTCCAGGTATCCATCTCCGCGAACAACGCTTCGTGATTTCTTAGCAAGCTCTCGATAAGAGTAGCCTTATCGAACCTTGAAACACGCACCTTTATCTCTTGAACAAGCGCATCGACAAGCTCTCTTAGGAAGACTTTGCATTCATTCAAACCCAAGATATGCGTTTCACCGCTGCGGTTTCTGCAACGCCATGCGAGCCCAAGCCTGGTGGAGGCATCATCAATTCTGGTAATCGTGACCGGACGCGATGGGATATCATCCCGCACATAGTCACGAAGCTGTGGAACCGAAAAAGCGTGCATATGCCGCGCGGTATCGGATACCACCACCTTGTCGACAATATCGCTTAGAACGTGTTCTTCCGGCGAGCAGGCAGCTCCGGCGAAGCACGATTCAACGATAGCCCTTACAACAGCTCGTTCTCCGAGATTATCTAAGCGGCGACCCGTCGATAAGAATCCGGACTTAATATCAAAAACGACGGTTCCATTGGCACTCTTCGAGCGACATTCCACAAACGTGGATATATCCTCGCTATTTGGGATAGCTTGATCGCCCGTCGGTAATTCAGAATCTAAAAAGCGAAGCACGCATGCGACACAAACATTACTCCCGAGGATATGGGCTTGGTCAATATTGGTAAAAACCAGCTCTCCCCAATGCATAGCCATCGTGGACAATTGATATCGAGTCGTATTATCTAAGTTGGGCTTCGTTTCCGCTTCAATCCAGTATATTCCGTTCTCACCAATGTATACTGAGCGATAAATAGATTGGGAAAACGCATCAACGTCCACGTAAAAGGGCGAAAGTTCATTCGTTCCGTATCGTGGCGTGCTATGCGCTCTTTGTATTTCAGCTACTGACCCATCGGTCCGCGTAAGGCGCCTAATGTCGGCAGATCTATATACGTCATGACGTATATTCAAATTTGAGTTCATCGGGATTCTAAAAAACAATGGTCTGTTTTCATCATTACCATCGTTTTTGATTTTGTCATGAGGAATAAGATGGCCATTATTATTTTGAACCCAGCCGTACAGGTTGAGAAGCCCGTTCGCGTAGTGAAGCTCGATCTCTTGGCCGAGTAATGCACGATGTGCATCCAATATTCGGAAGATATCCAATGCACTAAACGAAGGCGCTCTACTCAGCGCCGTAGCGTCATGCGCAGGGATCATTTCCGTTCGCCAGTTTGGGGGGTCCTCATCTAAACCGGCTCCGAGAGAACGCCCCCACCCACAGCCAATGACTAACGTCAAACCTTCTCGGAATCTAGGTTTCCGTGAATATTCGTCATGCACGTGATTGATTGATCGGCAAATAAAGCTCGAAATTTCCTCGATTGGGGGCAGTCCTGAAAAACCCGTATTGGTATAATGATTGAAACTATCAACGTAAAAAATAAGGTGAATGTAGCGGCCAACGTCTACTTCCCGAACAAGCTGACAAGCATAGAAGTCTTGGTATTTTTTCATTTCAATACGCGGAGCGGCCATCCCTAAAAATGATTGACGTGAGAAATGGCTCGCATACGCATTGGCGAGTGCCTGATGAAGGCTATCAGCCATGCCCGAATTGACACATTGCTGAATAACGAACCCCCTAATTGATGTTCCTATAAGGCTCGGCAAAAAGACAAAAATGCCTTTCTTCGTTGTAAATATTGGCGTGAGATGAATTGGTGAAATATCTGGGAGCGTCTCAGGGAGAGTCTTGATAATTTCTGTGTCAACAAGAAAGGGCTCGATTGTGTTCAATTCGATGCCCATTGCGCTTAGTTCATCGTGGGAAAAATGTACGCGCTTCCGTAGCTCTCTCCATACGTCGCTACCTGGCTTTTCAATCTTCGATCGCGGTATGGTTTCGCCGACAATGAAATCGGGAAGGCCGGTGCGTTCGGCGATCGCTTCGGAAAGGCACAGTAGCGCATCAACTGCCGCCTTGAGATCTGCGTAAAATCCCGAATCGGGCATGTCTTCAAGAATGTCTAGAAATAGCTGCGTGTGGAATGCGTTGCCCTCCGCGAGCCCTTCGAACGTCCTATAGTTACCACCGCCCCATAACACTCTAGATAGAAATACG
The DNA here is from genome assembly GCF_030814015.1 of Amorphus orientalis. Classification (NCBI taxonomy): domain Bacteria; kingdom Pseudomonadati; phylum Pseudomonadota; class Alphaproteobacteria; order Hyphomicrobiales; family Amorphaceae; genus Amorphus; species Amorphus orientalis. The sequence goes on along the minus strand of NZ_JAUSUL010000001.1, from coordinate 1,170,874 downwards.
TCTTCAGCGGGATCTTCGAGCCTGCCACAGGTCCCTTCATCGAGTTGGTTAAACCAAGCTGTAACTTGCGCTTCCGTTGGCCCCGTTTTTCCTTTCGCGTGCAGAAGGGCTAGATGGATCAGCAGTTCGATGCGGTACGTGTTCGACTGAAACTCTGGAAGGGTGAGCATAGAGCCAAAAATAGCGAGGCAGTTTGAAAGTGAGCATCGCGATAGCCCGTTTGCTACTATTTTGTACTCCTCGGAGAATTCGGAAAACGTCGCGCTCAGCTCAGGAGGCCTGAGCATCTCCGATGAAGCATCCCCCTCGAACGAAATTGCGGCGATTTCAGAATCGGGAGGTCCCGTCTTTCCTTTCATATAATCCGAGATAATCTTAAATATGTCGGTTTCGTCTTTCATCCGATCCACTTTATAGAAGTTATTATTATATGTTATTGTTTTAAGTAACAGGTTCCAGAATTCCTATTTATCTCCTGAAGCTACTGGGCATCCGGGCGGGCTCTCGTGAACCAAGCCCCGCTATGCGGGTCTTGGCCTTTCGGCTTCGATCCCTGATGCAAGAGAATCGGGTCGAAGGGCTTTGCCCTTACCCCTCAATATGCGGCCTATTGGCCGGACAGGGCCGCGTTTCTCGCAGATCAGCGTGATCCGCTCCCTCCGCAGCCCGGCCCGCCGCGCCCGCACATCTCTCCCGTATCCCATCCTCGCCGGAAGCAGGGGTGCAGCAGCACCCCTTTTTCTATTTTTGGAGGATGAAATGACTTTACTCTTTGCACAACCCTACGACGTTTCCGCGTCCGGCTTCTTTTTCGAGACCATCGATCAATACGAGGAGCGCGCCGCGAAGGCGGTGAACAGCTTCGGCGAAAGGGTCGAGGAATTCGAAATACAGTTCATCGACGGAGAGGGCATCGATGCCGCTTTCGCCAAGGCCGTGGGACTCAACCAAGCGAATATCGGCACATTCCTGGACCTGGTCGACGAATGGGACGAGGATGACAAGCGGCGCTTTATCGTGGCTGTCGGGGAATGCGGCTACAGCTTCGATCTGGAGGGCGACGCTATCTGCGATCTGGACGTCGACCTCTACGAAGGCATGAGTCTGCGCGAGCTGGCGGAGGAGTTCGTCGACGAAGGCCTGTTCGGCGAAATACCCGAGAACCTGCGCTTCTACATCGACTACGACGCCATCGCGCGCGACCTCGCCATGGACTACGTCGAGACCGAGATCGCTGGGACGCGGCTCGTCTATCGCTGCGCATAGATGAGGGGTCCAGCTTCGCGGTTCACCGCTCCAGTGTCGGGCCGTCGTGCGAGCGACCTTGCTGCGCTTCGCTCGTGCGGGCGCGTTGCTCCTCGGCGTAGCTTCGCGGCTGCTCCACAGGTTCGGGGTTGGCCGGAGCCTTTGGCTGCGGCGCTTGCCTCGGCGGCTCTCGCCTTTCGAGTTTTTCCTTCGGTCGCACGTGTTCGGGTGGCCGTACGTCTTTGTCGGGGCCGTCGCGCGCTTGCTGTACGTCTTTTGGGGGCTCAGGCGGGAGCTGTTCGACATCCGCCCTTATTTCCTGAACGGCTTCCTCATTCTTGCGGCGTTCAGTCTGGGCGCGTTGGCGTTCCCTTTCGCGCTGCCGTGCCTGTTCCTGTTCGAGCCGTTCGGCTTCGCGCCTGTCACGCTCGCGGGCCTGAGCGGCTTCTTGCGCGTTGAGGCGTTCCGCTTCCTTGCGCTTGCCTGTGATGCGGTCCCACAGGCCCCATAGGCCATGGCGGATGCGCTCTTGCCGGGCTTGGTCTTCCAGGCTTTGGCGCTGGCGCTGCTCCTCTTGCAGCTTGGCGGCCTCACGTTCCTGCGCTGCTTCCGTTCGGCGTTTCTGCTCGGCCTCGCGCTCGCGTTTGGTTTGGATTTCGGCCTTTTGCTCGGCTTCCAGCTCTTTCAGGCGCTCGGCGATCTGCCGTGCTGCCTTTTCCTGGGCGTGTTCGATGGAGGGCAGATCGTCGGCCTTGCCGAGACGGGCGCGTACGTCTTTGGCTTTGATCCCGACATAGCGGGAGACGGCGTATTTCTCGCCCTTGTAGTCCACAGCGACATGTCCGCGCCGTCCCTGGGCGAGGATATAGCCCCGCTCTTCCAGAGCCGAGGCAAACGCCTGCCGGGAATCGGAGATCGACCAGCAATCCTGGAACGCCTCTTTGACGGCGCGCGGGTCCTTCTCGGCGCGTTTGCATTGCTGCCATTCTTCGAGGGTGAAGTTGCGCGGGTTGCGGTCTTTGGAATTCTGGAGGCCCGGCGGCATTTTGAGGTCGTGGTCGATGTGCAGCTCCCGCGAGACCTCCCGCAGCTTGGTCTTATCGTAGGAGAGCTGTCTGGCCGTCATCGTCTCGGGGTCGATCCGGCACCAGACGACATGAGCATGGCGGCGCAGCTCGCCATCCATGCCCCGCTTGTCGTGAAAGACGATGGCGCGCGGCTGGCCGTCCAGGCCGAGCTGTTTTTCTGCGCGGTTGGCCGCATCGACGAAATGTCCGGCCTCGATGTCGGCATTGGCGGGCGGGTTGATGCTGAGCGAGTATAGATGCTGCTTGCAGCGCGTGGCCCGGCTCAGCGCATAAGATTCCTGAAACGCGCCTTCGAGCGTGTCGGAGACGAAGCCCCGCAGCTCGTGGATTTCTACGCGCTCATTCTCGGGCTTGGTCAGGTGAATGGCCAAATCCCGCGCTCCGCCGCGCTGGTTGCCGTGCAGGATCATGGCACGATGTCGCCCCGCATGCCGAGCGCCTTCATGAGATCACAGCGCATCTTCGAAATCTCGGCGCAGGCGAGCCGCAGATCGGCTTCGGTGTCCGGCTCCAGCAGCAGGCCGCCGTCATCAATGGCCGTCAGTGTGTCCCGCAGCAGCGGGGCCAGTTCGGAGCGTCCGAGGACGCTCAGCAGTTGCGCGATCTCTTTGCGCTCGGGAGCCGGGGCGGATTGGCGGCGTTTGGCGATATCGTGCGCCTTCAGCACGAAATCGCGGACATAGCGGCTCAGCGGCTGGTCGCCTGCGAAGGAAGTCAGGCGGGCCCGTTCCTCGTCGCTGAACCGAATCGAGACAGGCGGGGTGCGCTTGCGGCGGTCCGGCTTTCTGGTCTGCGCGGATGTTCGGAAGGTAGCGGCAATAGACCCGGTGGAAGACAAGGACCCGCTCATGGCTGCGGCTCCTTCAGATCAGTCTCAACGTGCGAAAGTTGCTTGTTCCATTCTTCTAATACTTCTAAAATAGGGTTCGAACTTAAGGCGGATGGGTCCGCCATCATTTCGCTCACGGCAGTTTCGCTTCGCTCAACGCCTCCGCGGCGGCGGCCTGACCGGCCGGCGGGCGGTCGCCCGCTGGGCTCTGAGTTCGAACTTAAGGCGGATGGGTCCGCCATCCTTGTTTGCGCGCAGCCGCCACACCAACCCTGCGCGCGCGGCTCCGAGCTCGAACTTCGTTCGATCCTCTGCGCCATAACCCCTCTAAATCATTTTATTCAAATCCATTTCCCTTCGACACCCGACACCGACCAACAAGCCAATCCACACAGTGATTTTGCCCGCTTCGCGCTTTCCCGGGCTTTGGCTGAGCAGCTTTCTCGCCTCGCAGACAAAAGTCGGCACCTGGCGCCGAAGATTCGGACGGACTTTCCTCGGAATTCGACCCAAGCCCGGCCCTTTGGTTAGCTCCAAGGACGCTTGAATGCATGTCGAAGGGCCTGCTGTGGATGCGATCTCGCTGGACGTTCGAGCGCAACGGCCGTGCGGCAGCGGTCATGCCGGGCCGCGGGCCGGTGTGCAATGACGCCGAGCTGCTGATGGCCGCTGCGCTTGAGGGATTCGGCATCCTCTACATCCTGGAGGATCTGGTGGCGTCGCCGATTGCCGATGGCCGACTTGTCCGCCTGCTGGAGCCGTGGTGCGAGCCGTTCGCCGGCTAGCACATTTATCACCCCAATCGGCGGGGCACGACGGCCTTCCAACTGTTCAAGCAGGCGGTTCGCGCAAACAGGGTCGCGTGAAAGTGCCGGATTAAAAAGGGACGCGTTCTGCCAAGATCAGGAAGCAGCTGAATCATTTCAGCACCGTTGATATCGGCTCCGACCCCATTCCGGCCTTTCAGGAGAGTGCCGCAAGACAACCGGGCGCAGAAGCGGCGGTCCGGCGCCGCTGAAAGAAAAGGCCCCGAGAAAGGAAGCTTGGGGCCGGAGTCCATCGGGCTGTCAGACCTGCGCGGCCCCGCCATCGACGAAGACCTCGCTGCCTGTCATGAAGCTGCTTTCGTCGGAGGCAAGGAAGAGCGCGACTGTCGCCGTCTCCTCGGGGCGCCCGATACGGCCGAGCGGTATCTGCGTGGCAAAGTCTTCCAGAAGCGCATCCTCCTTCCCCGCATCTGCCAGACCCTTGAGGCCGGGCGTCTCGGTGGCGCCGGGAGAGAGCACGTTTACCCGGATCCCTGTCCCCTTCAGGTCCAGTGCCCAGCTTCGGGCAAAATTGCGGATTGCAGCCTTGGTCGCGCTGTAGACGCTGAACGCAGGCGTTCCCATCGAACCGGCGGTCGAACCGGTGAGGATGATGGACCCGCCGGCCTGCATGAGCGGCAAAGCCTTCTGCACCGTGAACAGCGTTCCCTTGACGTTGACGTCGAACGTCAAGTCGAACGACGCCTCGTCGATGGCGCCGAGCGGAGCCAGCTTTCCGAGCCCGGCATTGGCGAAGAGAACGTCTATTCGCCCGCTCTTCGCACGCACCGTCGCGACCAGTCGATCAAGATCGTCCAGACGCGAAACGTCACCCCGCACCGCAGTCACTCCGGAGCCGATCGCCTCCACCGCCCTGTCCAGTTCCTCCTGACGACGGCCGGTAATAATGACCTCGGCGCCTTCCGCCACGAACCGTTTTGCGGTCGCCAGACCGATGCCGCTGTTGCCGCCGGTTATGACGGTGACCTTACCTTCAAGTTTGCCCATCTCGATCTCCTGGAAATGATGATCGCATCGAGATAGAGGCTTGCTTTCCATTCTAACAGTATGCACCTTTTGGTAAGTACCTATTGGAGCATGTGAGTGACCACATCTGGATTTATCTGCGGGCTGGACGCTGCGTTGGCTGTCATCGGCGGCAAGTGGAAGCCTTTGATCCTGTACCACCTGGCCCACGAAGCCAGACGCTATGGCGACCTGAGGCGCGCCATCGGCACTGTCAGTGACAAGATGCTCATTCAGCAGCTCAAGGAACTGGAGGCTGACGGGATCGTCGACCGGCTCGACTACAAGGAGATTCCGCCGAGAGTCGAGTATTCCCTCACTGCGTTCGGCAAGACCCTGGCTGAAGCCTTGAAGCCGCTGTGCGCCTGGGGAACGGAACATGTGGCCGAGGTTGAGAAAGTTGTGTCACGGCGCGGGACGTCGGCGGCGGAGAGCGCCGCCTGACCTGCGACCGTCTTGCCGACAGGCCATGGCGCGCGTCAGAGGCTGCAGCGTACCCACGGCGCGCATCTTCTTCGCCGACGGACATTTGGGGCTTCGCGGTCTCGAATCTCAGGCCGCGCTCCTGAGGTTGGCGACGATGTGCTCCATCGAAACCGCTTTCCCACTCTTTCCGTCGGGTTCGAGGTCGACGATCGACCCGCCGACTTGCTGGAGCCGCGCGAAATAAGTGCCAGCGTCCAGGAGCTGACAGGGAAAATAGAGGCCCGGCGGCGTGGGTGCCTCCCCGGCCAGCCCGGTCAGGCTTTCAAGAACCATCGCTACCCCCAAGCCGGTCAGCGGCATCTGTCCAGCGGGATGCACGACGGAAAACCGCATCTCCAATGGATTTCCCTCAGGGTCCGTGCCGGAGAGCTCGATCAGGATCTCGGCAGAGAGCGGCTCGCCCCTGCGACGGCTGGAACTGACGCCGATCGCCAGGTCGAAGCGGACATTCGGCGCGCCCGTCGCCATGGACAGTCCGAGAAGATCGTTCGGCGAAAGGGCGGACGCTTCCATCTCGGTCCCGTCGACAGCCCGGAACCGGGAGCTGGTGGCGTCCCCGGTTCGCCAGACAAAAGCCCCTCCCCGACGCTCCAGCGCGGCAGCCATCACCTTGGTCTGGCGCTCAAGGTCCGCCTCGGCGGCAGGGCCGAACGCGTCGTCCTCATCTAGCAGGGCACCGATGCGAATATCCTCGACATGCCCGAAGGCGGTTGCGGCGGCCAATGCCGGCACGCTGGTTGCTCCGACCAGCCATTCCGTCCCGAGGACGACCGCAGAGGCGTCGGGACGATGGATGTAGGCCGCAACCTCCGGTCCCAGCTCGATGATACCCGGGGAGATGTTGACGTAAGGCACGCCCCGGCTCTGGGCGAAACGAAGGCCCGCGACCCGCTGGTCGGTGAACAGGACCGCGACGGCCCCGACCGGGCGATCGCCTATGCCCAGATCGCCGGCCGACAGATCGATGGCGATGCTGTCCGCATGTCCGACCGAATCCGCCACGCGCTGCGCCTTGTCGAGGTCACGACCTCCGATCAGCAGTGGCACATCGGGATGTGCGTTTCGCAGGCTCCGCGCGGTGTGCTCGCCAACGATACCGGAGCCTCCGACCAGCAATATCGGGTTGAGCGACATTGTCAGACCTTCCTCTTTCCGTTACCTACTATTCGTAGGAATCACGTAACCTACTTTTGGTAGATTTCAAGAGGGACGTATGGCGGAGAGGTCGATCAGGCAGACAACCGACGGGCGGAGCGTGGCCGCGAGGCTTCCCAAGGCGGAGCGCCGCCATCAGCTTTTGGACACGGCCCTGGCGATCGTCCGGGAGGAAGGAACGGACCGGCTCAGTCTCGGCCACCTCGCCGAACGGGCCGGCGTGTCAAAGCCCGTTGCCTACGACCATTTCGGTGATCGATCCGGCCTGTTGATCGCGCTCTACAGGTGGATCGACACGGAGCGTATGAACACGTTCCGCGACGGCCTTGTCAGCCGGAACCCCAACGCTGCGGAAGCGATCAGCGAACTCGCGTCCGCCTACATAGACTGCGCCGTCGACACCTCCGGAGACTTCCACGCGGTCGGTGCGGCCCTGGCGGGGAGCGATGAGAAGGCCGTTGTCCTGCAGGAGCTCCAGGACCAAGCGGTCGAGATGTTCGTCGCCATCCTCGCGCCACACAGCGACTTGCGCCCCCCGGAACTGGAGCGGCGGAGCATCGGTCTCGTCGGCGCGGGCGACGCGCTCTCGATGGCCGTGCTCCGCGGAACGTGCAGCAGGGCCGATGCGACTCAAACGTTCTCATCTCTGATCGCCACCTGCATCTAGGGGTTCAACTCTGGCTGATTCAGGCAGCCCGAAACTTCGGATACGTGTCGGATTTCATCACGCCCCGGATGCCGCCTGTGATCGTGGCGGACAGATTGGCTGCCGCGGCCTTTCGGGTGTCCGACCAGCTTCGGGACCGGTCCCGCGAGCTTCACCTCGCCGGAATTCATTGGCCTCCCGTGACAGTCGAACGATGGTCACCGGCAGACCCGGATCGCGGGTCTCACGCCTGAGTCCGGGCCGGTTGAGGAGCGGCATCGTGCATGTGTTGAAGGCGAGCATGCGCCATCGGCCTGGTCCGATCGCAGGCGCATCCGATGCGCCGCGTCGGGACACAAAGGGCCAGCCCGACAACCCGGCTCAGGTCGTCGCCGGATGCCAGCCGCGCTCGGAAAGCGGCTGGTCGGGGGCTTCGATGGTAATGAAGCTGGCCAGGTCCGGGCCGAACGTCGGCAACGCCATCGGGCAGCGCACGCCGGGGATGACGCGCACGTCGAACAGCTCGCGGATGCCGCCCTCCAAACGCAGCCACTCGACGATGTCGCCGTTGCGCTGGTTCACGATCTGGATGCCGCACCAGGCCTCGCCGCCGCGCGTCTCCAGCTCTTCCTGGAGCGGAAGGCCGGAAAAGACCCCCTCGTGCCGGGCGAGCGACAGGCCGACGACGGCATGGCCGGCGTGGAAAGAGAGCCCGCGCAGGAAGCCCGGACAGAAGGCCACCCGCTCGCGCGAGCCGCTCTCCCGGTCGATCCGGGTCAGATAGCCGTTGCCGGAATCGAGCACCCAGAGCGCACCGTCGTGGATGCGCGGCGAGTGCGGCATCGACAGCCCGTCCGCCACGATCGCATCGGTCTCGACATCGACGACCACGCCGCCGTCGCGGCGGTGGCTGCGCCAGCCGTCGACGATGTCGGTCGTCGCCACCGAGGTCACGTAGCGCGGCGCACCGTTCTCCATCGCCACGCCGTTCAGATGGCAGCGGTCCTCCGGCGCGAGCTTGGAGATAAAGGGCGGCCGCCAGACCGGCTTGAAGGAGTGGACGGCACTGTCCGTCGCCAGACAGGAATACTTGGTGTTGACGAAGATCAGCCGGCCGGCGGCGTCGATGCCGAGCTCGTGGACGTCGAGATCGGATACCGTCTGGCCGCGGCGCGGCACATAGAGCTTGTCGTAGTGCTCGTTCGCCCGCTCGTTGGGCGCAAGCACGTTCTCGAACCGCCAGATCTGGGCGAGGCCGGCCAGCAGCAGCCGCTGGGAATCGGCCAGAAGCCCCATGGCGCGGATGAAGTTGCGCTGGTGCAGGGACAGGGCGCCGTTCGGCAGCACGCCCACCAGAAAGAGCTGTCCGGTCTGGTACGACGTGAAGGCCAGCGAACAATTGTGCCGGGCGAGCCACTGGGGAAAGCCGCGCGAGCACGTGACCTGGGTCTGCAAGGCCTCCGGCGGCTGGGCGGCCTCCGCGCCCGGCGCATCGGCGGCGGGCGGCGCCTCGGCAGGACCAGGTGCCGGCGCTGCGTCGGGCTCGTCCTGGGGCTTGTCGGGATCACTCATCACAAACTCGGATTCTGAAGCTGGCCCTCCTCGGCTCCGCGCCGTTGCAGCAGGACCGATGAGGCACGAAAGGTGGGCGGGAGATCCGACACGGCTCCGCGGCGGATTGCAAGACCGCAGGGCCGTCAAAAAGCCGGCGCCCACACAGGAAGCCGGCTTTTCGGACCGGGCAACGGGCTAAAACCGGTAGCCGAAGCGCAGCTGGCCGCCGTGGGACTGGAAGTTCTCGGCGAAGCTGCCCTGATATTGCAGCTTCAGTTGCAGCCCGTGAACCTTCTGCAGATCGATGCCCGCCGTCACGTGGCCGACGGTGTCGTTGATCGGCATCTTGGTCACGAAGCCGTCCATCTCCGAAATGCCGGCGAACCGCGAGCTGACCTCGAAACTGTCCTCCGACAGGAAGGAGACGCCCGCGCCGGCGAACAGCCGGGCCGGCAGATCGGGAGCGACGTTCACGCGGGTGCCGATCTCGACCCCGGGCGTAACCAACTCGGCATCGACCGCGGTGTCATCATCGGAAAAGCCGCGCCGAATGCTGACGAGCCCTCCTAGGGCCGGCCGCGTCAGCCGCCGCGCAGGGCGACCAGCCGTCCGCGCAGGATGCGTCGCAGGTCGTTGAAGTCGTTGTCGGACATGTCCGAAAACGCCGACTTCTCGATCTCGTCGGCGATCCGGTCGCACTCCTTCAACGTCTCCTCCCCGCTTCCGGTGAGCGATGCCGTCAGAATCCGCTTGTTGTCCGCGCTGGCCTCGCGCTTCAGCAGCCCGCGCTTTTCAAGCCCCGTGACGATCTCGTTCATTGTCTGCGGCGTCACGAAAAAGCGGCGCGAGAGCTCGGCCGAGGAGATGCCGGTCCGCGACCCGACGATCGACAGCACAGTGTACTGGATGCCTGTCAGACTCTGTGTCCTGAGCGCCTGTTCGAGCTGCGAGCGAACCGCCTGGTTCGCCTGGTTCAGCAGATACATTGTCCTCGGCCGCAGAGAAATCCGCTCGGACCGGCCTTCAGCCTCGCTTGACAATATCAGGGCCCCTTATTTAATCATCTCGTACAGTGTTTAGCTCAAGGAACCGGAAAATGACAGGCAAGCCGGGGGAAACGCGACCCTCCGAACAGGATCGCGCCAACGGGTGGGGTGAAAACGTTCTCGTGGATATTGAGGACGGCATTGCCTGGGTCACGCTCAACCGGCCCGACAAGCGCAACGCGATCAATCCCGGCATCGTCTGGGAGATGAACGCCGTCCTCGACGCGGTCGAAGAGGACGATGCGGTCCAGGTGGTCGTGATCACCGGTTCGGGCGATGCATTTTCGGCCGGACAGGACCTGAAGGAATACTTCCGGGAGCCCGATGCCGGTCCGCCGCTCGACCGCGAACGCCTGTACCGGGCCAATGCCGCGTGGCAATGGCGCCGCATGATGTACTTTCCCAAGCCGACCATCGCGATGGTCAACGGCTGGTGCTTCGGCGGCGCGTTCCAGGTGCTGATCGGCTGCGACCTGGCCATCGCCTCCGAGGACGCGACCTTCGGCCTCTCCGAGATCAACTGGGGCATCATTCCCGCCGGCATCGTGACGAAGTCGCTCGCCGAGGTGATGAGCCAGCGCGACGCGATGTATTACATCATGACGGGCGAGACCTTCACGGGTGCCCAAGCGGCCGAAATGAAGGTGGTCAACATGGCCGTGCCGGCGTCCGAGCTTCGCGCACGCACCAAGAAGCTCGCCGACACGCTGAAGGAGAAGAACCCGTTCGTGCTCCGGTCCGCGAAGACGGCCTATCACCACGTCAAGTCGATGCCGTGGGACACCGCGCTCGAATATCTGATGGCGAAGTCGGACCAGACCAAATATCGCGATCCGGAGCGCGGAGACCAGAAGGGCATGCAGCAATTCCTGGACGACAAGTCGTACCGGCCGGGTCTGCAGTCTTACGACCGCAATCGCTAGTTCGCGTCTCGACCGACAGTGGAGTCGGTATGGACGGGCGCACCGAGAGCCGGGGCTGTTTTCGGTCGATCCGGTGTCTCCAGCCGGCCAAATCTGATGACATCGATCCCCCGCATGGTCTCGGATCGCGAAAATCCGGCCATCGTGCTGCAGGCATCCTTCACCCATGAGCGACTCCCGTTCGAGCATCGATAGACTTCTCCGCCCGCGGTCGATCGCCATCGTCGGCGCATCGCCCGAACCGTTCAGCCTCGGCAACAATGTCCTGTCGAATTTCGCGACCTTCGCCTATGACGGCCCGCTGCACCTGGTGAGCCGCAAGAACGCCGAGATCGATGGGCGCCGCTGTGTCGGTTCGATCGACCAACTCCCCTCGGGCATCGATCTGGTTGGCCTGGTCGTCCCCGCCAGCGTGGTGACCCAGTCGGTGGCGGAATGCGCGGAACGGGATGTCGGTGGCGTCGTCGTGTTTGCGTCAGGCTTCGCAGAACTGGGCGAGGATGGCGTCCGCGCCCAGGCGGAGATGGCCCGGATCGCCGAGGACGCCGGCATTGCGCTCCTCGGCCCGAACTGCCTCGGCTTCACCAACTTCGTCGACGGGGTGCCGATGACCTTCGAGCGGATTTCGCCGAAGGTTGCCTCGGGCACAGGCGTGGCCGTCGTTGCCCAGAGCGGCGCGATGACCGGCAACATCCGCGAAGCGCTGCGCAGCCGCGGCGTACCGGTCTCCTACGCGATCTCGACCGGCAACGAGGCCGTCACCGCCGCCGAACAGGTGATGTCGGCCCTGGTCGAGGATCCGTCGGTCGGATCGTTCGCCGTGTTCGTCGAGCAGATTCGAGATCCCGGCGTCTTTATGGAGTGCGCGCGGCGCGCATGGGCGCTCGACAAACCCATCGTGCTGATGCATCCGGGACGGAGCGAGCGCTCCCGTGAGGCCGCCCAGTCGCACACCGGCGCCATGGCCGGCGACCATGCCGTCATGGAGACCTTCGTCCGGGCCTGTGGCGTCACACTGGCCGACAGCTTCGACGAGCTGTTCGACACCACCGTGCTGCGCCACCGCTATCCGCAGTCGCGGGTGGAGGGGCTCGGCATCATGACCAATTCGGGCGCCGTGCGCGGCTTTGCGCTCGACTTCGGCGAGACCGTCGCGCTGCCGCTGCCAACCCTCAAGGCGGAGACCGGGACAGCGCTTTCGGAGCTCTTGCCGGACTTCGCGGTGATCGACAACCCCCTCGACATCACCGCCATGGGAATGAGCAAGCCCAGCCTGTTCGGCGACACCTCGGCGGCGATGCTCGCCGACCCCGGCATCGACGCGCTGCTGGTCGCGGCGATGGGCGGGGCGCCGCAGCAGGTGATGGCGAAGTGGAAATCGCTGCGCCCGGTGCTGACCACGGCAGAGAAGCCGGTGGCGCTGGTCTTCCTCGGCGACGAACTGCCGATGCCGGCAGAATTCATGGACGACATCCGCGCCTCGGGCGTGCCGTTCTTCCGGTCGCCGGAACGGGCGATGCGGGCGCTGGCCAACATCGCCCGGCTCGACGTGGTCGACGACCTGCCGGCTGTTGGGGTCCGTACGGTCGATGATACGCCGGCCCCGGAGGTCGTGCCGGAGCATCGCGGCAAGGCGATCCTGGCCGACGTCGGCTTCAAGGTGCCGGCCGGGCGTCTCGCCACCAGCGCAGAGGAGGCGGTCGCAGCGGCGGCCGAGATCGCCGGCCCCGTCGCGCTGAAGGTGCAGGCGGCCTCGATCGCCCACAAGAGCGACATGGGCGGCGTGAAGCTCCGCCTCGACGGGGGCGACGCCGTTCGCGCGGCGTGGACCGAAATCGAGAGCACCGTGGCGAAGGCCGCCCCCGGCGTGCCCATCGACGGCATGCTGGTGGAGGAGATGGCGCCGCCGTTCCCGCTTGAGATGGTGGTCTCGGCGCGCCGCGACCCGGCCTGGGGCGTGGTGGTGATCGCCGGGCTCGGCGGTGTCTTCACCGAGCTGATGCGTGACATCCGGATGTTCCCGGCCGGCCTTTCCGCCGACCGGATCCGCCGCGAGATCGAGGCGCTACGCGGTGCGCCGCTGCTGACCGGCTACCGCGGCGGTGCAGCGCTCGACGTGGACGCGGTGGTCGACGTGCTCGACCGGCTCGGGCGGCTCCTGATCGACGATCCGTCGCTGCAGGAGGTCGAGATCAACCCGCTCGCAGTCTATCCCCGGGGCGAGGGTGTCCGCATTCTCGACGTCCTCATGACGCGGCGGACCAGCTGACCGGGAGGGACCGCATGGACCTCGGCTTCTCGGACGAACAGACGCTTCTGCGCGACAGCGTGCGCCGGCTGATGGACCGGCACGCGCCGCCGGAGATGGTGGCGCGCCACGACCGCGAGGGCACCTACCCCTACGACCTTTACCGGGCGTGGGCGGAGGCGGGGCTGTTCGCGCTGCCCTTTTCCGAAGCCGACGGCGGGCTCGGCGGTTCGGTGATCGATCTCGCCATCGTCGGCGAGGAGATCGCCTACACCAGCGCCGACTTCTACATGGCCTATGCCGGCGGCGTCTTCTGCGGGCTCAACATCGCCCGCAAGGGGAGCGAGGCGCAGAAGGCGCGGTTCCTGCCGCCGCTGATCGCCGGCGACCTCCGGATGGCGATCTCCATCTCCGAAGCCGATGCCGGGTCCGATGTGGGCGCCATGCGCACCCGCGCGGTGCGGGACGGCGACGCCTGGGTCGTCGACGGCACCAAGCTGTGGTCGACCGGTGCCGGCGTGAAGAACACGCTCCTCAACGTCTACCTGAAGACCGATCCGAGCGTGTCGCACCGGAAGGGCATGTCGCTGGTCCTGATCGACAACGACGCGCCCGGCGTGGAGCTGAAGAAACTCGACATGCTGGGCCGGACCGCCACCGGCACCTACGAGATCAGCTTCGACGGGGTGAGGATCGGCGAGGACCGCATTATCGGCGGCGTCAACGGCGGCTGGGACTGCATCCTGTCGGGCCTGCAGGTGGAGCGCATCGTGTCGGCCGCCGGCAACTGCGGCGCGGCCCGCGCGGTGGTCGATCTCGCCGCCGACTATGCGCGCACCCGCACCCAGTTCGGCAAGCCGATCGGATCGAACCAGGCGATCGCCCACATGATCGCCGACATGCAGACCGAGGTGGCTGCGGCCCGGGCGCTGATGTGGCAGGCGGCGTGGAAGGTGTCCGCCGGCGAGGATGCCCTCGCCGAGATCTCGATGGCCAAGCTGTTCTCCTCGGAGACCTACGCCAAGGTCGCCAACCAGGGCATGCAGATCATGGGCGCGTTCGGCTACTCGATGGAGTTTCCGATGCAGCGCCACTACCGCGATTCCCGCTCGGCGACCATCGCGGCCGGCTCGTCGCAGATGCAGCGCAACCTGATCGCCGGGCTGATGGGTCTCAAGGTCAACTAGAACGTCGGCTTCGTTGCCCTGCGCGGGCCGGCACCGAGTCACGACGGCGTCAGAGCCGGAGCCCGGGCGTCGCGATCTCCTGCATGGCGGCCTGTGCCTCCGGCGGAATCGACAGCGCCTTGCGCTCCTCCAGATCGAACGACAGCGTGACCCCCTCTCCGGAGAACCACGGCAGTCCGGTCTCGGGATCCAGCAGCCAGTGAACGATGCGCATGGTCCGCGCATCGAAGCCTGCCAGGCCGGATCGCAACTCGAAGCGGTCGCCCGCCTTCGGATAGCGGTGGTTGAGAAGCCGATACTCGATCATCGCACCGCCAATGCGCTCGGCAGGCAGGTCGAGATAGTCAGCGAGATCCCCGCGAAGTGTCGCGCCGACGAGCGGCATCCCGTCCGTCACCGCAGCCAGGAACCCCTCGAGCCGCAATCGGCCGAACACGTCGCAGCTCTCGACGCCGAAGGCACCGCGGCTTGCGCACATCAGGCCCCGTTGGTCGGCTGCTGTTAGCGAGGCCATGGTCTCGACCGGATCGAGGGAGACGCTGCGCGGTTCGGCCTTTTCCGGAACCGTGATGGCCAGCGTCTTGGCATGGCGGCCCACATCGATCGGGATGGGCCGCGCTTCACCCGTCACCTGATCGGCGAGCACTAAGGTCGTGCGCATGGTCGCAGCCAGGTCCCCGGATAGGCTGTGACGCAGCAGGAACTGCACGACCATGCTTTCGTCCGTCACGGACAGCACACCGGCCGTCATGTGCAGCGGCGCTGACAGTCGCGCCTCCCGCAGAAAGCGCAAATGCTGTTCGGTGACAATCAGCGTCTCGCCGGCATCGCTGCGAAAGGCGTGCGGAAGACCGAGCTCTGCGGCAATTCCGACCAGTCCCTGCCGAACGAGCGCGTTGTAGTAGCGCGCGCTCAGATGTCCCATCTGGTCGCATTCCCAGCTGTTCACGCTCCCGCGCCAGACTTCCATCTCGGCTCCGCAGACCACGTCCACCCTCCAGGTTTCCTGTCGCGTCACATCCGGCTGCCGACCCGCCCTTGACGGGCCAAACCGCTGTTCGTACGCTCAAACATATAAGGGACCCTGATCTGAAAAGCATACCCTGTAAACAGGGATATGGTCGCCGGACGACCGACGGACGGGGGACGAAACAAGCAGGGGAGGACGTTTCCATGAAGCTGCAGACGAAGTCCGTCTTGCGCTCGATCACGGCCGGCTTTGCGATGAGCGTCGCCGTCGCCGGCTCAGCATCGGCACAGCTATCCGTCGACCGGCTGACGATCGCCACCGGTCCGGCAGGACTCTATTATTCCCAGATCGCCACTGCCCTGACCACCATCATCCAGGAGAAGACCGGCATTCCCGCGACCGCCCGTCCCCATGGCGGCACGTCGCAGTATCTGCCGCAGTTGCATCGCGGCGAGATCCTGCTCGGCATGAATTCCGGCCTCGACGCCTACTCAGCCTACGCCGGCAAGGATCCCTATCCCCAGGCGATGGACAACATCCGGGCGGTATCGGTGATCGGCCAGGCCGACTATTCCTTTATCGCCCGCGCCGATTCCGGTATCGAGACAGTCGCCGACGTGAAGGGCAAGCGCGTCATCACGAGCTACCGCACCCTTGCCCTCTTCGACGACGTCAACCGGGCGATCCTCGCCACTGCCGGCCTGAGTGAGGACGACGTGATCGCCGTCGCCGAGACAAATGTGCCGTCGGCAATCAAGGCGCTGACGGAAGACCGGGTCGACGTGACCGCCGCGATCCTGGGCATCACGGCACACCGAGAAGCCGATGCCGCCATCTCCGGCGGAACCCGCGTCGTCGCGCTCGGACCCGATCCCGCTCCGATCGACAGCCTTCGGGGCTTCCATGTCGGGACGATCGAGCCCGGTCCCGGGAGCGTTGGCGTGGCCAGGCCGACGCGGATCGCCATCTACGATTCCTACCTGAACACCGGCGTGCATGCCGACGCCGACGACATCTATCAAATCGTCAGGATGACCCATGAAAACTGGGCCGAGATGCAGAAGGCCGTGCCGGCGCTGCGCGGCATGACCGCAGATCAGATGATGCCGGAGCGGATCAGCCATCCCTTCCACGAAGGTGCGATCCGCTACTTCCGCGAGATCGGTCTCTGGACCCCTGAGCATGACGCACAGCAGGCCGAACTGCTGAAATGAGACAGGCGGGCACTGCGGTCAGCCGTAACTCGACCTCCGCCGCTCGGCTTCTGTCGGCAGCGGATGTTCCGGCCTCATCGAACCGCCGGCACGGACGGGATCACGACGGCGACTGTCTGAATTATCGCCGGCCTTCCCCTTGACCGCCAAGACCCGCCTACGTACCGTGCGATCTATATAAGGGTCCCTGATCTGATCAAGACATCCCGGCAACGGGGATGCGGCTGCCTCGAGATGGCCAAAGGTCAGGGAGGAAATGCGAGGGGAGAGATCATGTCCATCAGGGCGAAATCCGTCTTCAGGTCCGTTGTCGCGGCAGCGGTGATCAGCATTGCGTTCGGCCAGCCCGCATCGGCCGATCTATCGGTGGACCGCATCACCGTCGCGACCGGGCCCGCGGGCACGCTCTACGCGCAGCTCGGCACCGCGCTGTCGACGGTGATTCAGGACAAGACCGGCGTGCCGTCGACGGCGCGGCCGCACGGCGGCACCTCCCAGTATCTGCCGCAGCTTCACCGCGGCGAGGTGTTCCTTGGCATCAACTCCGGCCTCGACGCCAACGCCGCCTTCACCGGCAAGGAGCCGTACCCGCAGGCGATGGACCAGGTCCGCGCCGTGCTGGTGCTGGCGCAGGCGAAGTACTCGTTTATCTCCCGCGCCGAGGACGACATCGTCACCGTCGCCGACGTGAAGGGCAAGCGGGTGATCACCGCCTATCGGACCCTGGCGCTGTTCGACGACGTCAACCGCGCGGTGCTCGCGACCGCCGGCCTGACCGAGGACGACGTCCAGGCCGTTGCCGAGACCAACGTGCCATCGGCAATCAAGGCGCTGACGGAGGACCGCGTCGACGTGACCGCCTCGATCCTCGGCATCCCGGCCCACCGCGAGGCCGACGCCGCGATCCCGGGCGGCACCCGCGTGGTCGCACTCGGCCCGGACGATGCGCCGATCAACGCGCTGCCGTCCTTCCACGTCGGCATTCTGGAGCCCGGCCCGGCCGCCGTCGGCGTCAAGGAGCCGACCCGGGTCGCGATCTACGACTCCTACCTGAACACCGGCACCCACGCGAATGCCGACGACATCTACACGGTGGTGATGACCACCTACGAGAACTGGGGCGACATGCAGAAGGCGGTGCCGGCGCTGCGGGGCATGAATCGCGACGACATGGTTCCGGCCCAGATCAGCCATCCGTTCCACGAGGGCGCGATCAAGGCGTTCAAGGAGCTCGGCCTGTGGACGCCGGAGCACGACCAGCAGCAGGCGAAGCTGCTCGGCCAGTAGGGCCGCCCGCGCGAGACGGCAGGCGGCGCGGGCGGTCCGGCGCCGCCGTCGCATGGTCCCGGCCTGCGCTCCGTGCCGCTGCCGGCTTCTTCCAGCTCATCCGATGCCGCCACCCCGGCGGCATCTGCGACGTGGACGCGTGATTGGACCCCGGTCATCCGATGAAGCGCATCACCAGCGCCCTGCTCAATCTCTACTTTGCCTATCTGCTGATCGGCGGTGTCGCCTGGGCGATGGACGTGCCGCTGCGGCTCGGCCTCAACCTGGTCGATTCCGAATGGCTCGGCCCCTATCTCGGCGTCGCCGTCGCGGCCGGCTTCCTGCTGAGGCCCTACGGCAAGACCGCCGGGATCATCGAGATCCTGCTCGGCTTCGCAGCGATCGCGGCCTGGTCTTGGATGTCCTACAATTTCGAGGCGTGGCTGTTCGATTTCATGGGCCACACGCCGCAGAAATACGTGCCGGGCATCATCGCCATCGTGCTGATGATGGAAGCGCTGAGAAAGATCTGCGGCACCGGGATCGCGGTTCTGGTCTGGGTCCTGATCGTTTACGCCTTCGTCGGCTGGGTCCTGCCGCAGCCGTTCGAGGCTGACCGCCTGCCGCCGGAATCGGTGGTGATGTACCTCTACGCCGACACCAGCGGCATCCCCGGTCTGGTGCTCTCCATCGTCGCCTCGCTGGTGCTCGCCTTCATCGTGCTCGGCAAGCTGATGGAGGTCGGCGGCGCCACCAACTTCTTCACCGACCTCGCCATGTCGGTGATGGGCCACCGCCGCGGCGGCCCGGCCAAGGTGGCCGTGATCGCGTCCAGCCTGTTCGGCAGCGTGTCGGGCTCGCCGGTCGGCAACATCATGTCCACCGGCGTGGTCACGATCCCGCTGATGAAGCGGACCGGCTTCACTGCGTCGCAGGCCGCCGCGATCGAGGCGGTCGCCTCGACGGGCGGCCAGATCGCCCCGCCGGTGATGGGGGCTGCGGCCTTCCTCATGGCGGAGTTCCTGCAGATCGACTACTACGTGGTGGTGCTGGCGGCGCTGCTGCCGGCGATCTTCTATTATGTCTGCCTGTTCGTGCAGGTGGACGCGGTCGCCGAGCGACGTGGGCTGGTCGGCCTGCCGCGCTCCGAACTGCCGAAGATCGGCGCGGTGTTCCGCTCCGGCTGGGTGTTCGTGCTGCCGCTCGGGCTGCTGGTCTATCTGCTGTTCTGGGCCAACATGGCGCCGGCCGCGGCCGCCCTCACCTCCGCCTTCACGTTGCTGATCCTCGCCTTCTTCAAGGGCCGGTTCCGCTCCTTCGAAGAGTGGAAGTCGTTCGTCCTCGGCGGCGGCGAGGCGATGATACCGATCGTGCTGATCGCCGGCGGCGCGGGCGCCGTCGTCGGCGTGATGAACGTCTCCGGCCTCGGCCAGTCGCTTTCCTTCATCATCATGCAGGTCGGCAACTCCTGGGGCCTGTTCGCCATGCTGGTCCTGACCGCGATGCTCTCGATCGTCCTCGGCATGGGCATGCCGGTGACCGCGATCTACATCGTGCTCGCGACCGTGATCGCGCCGTCGCTGATCGACATGGGGCTGACCCCTCTCTCCGCCCACCTGTTCATCTTCTACTTCGGCGTGATGTCGTTCCTGACCCCGCCGGTCTGCGTCTCGTCCTTCGTGGCGGCGAGCCTCGCCCGGGCAGGCATGTGGGAGACCGGCTGGATCGGCATGCGCTTCTCCATGATCGCCTTCATCCTGCCGTTCGTCTGGGCCTACGACCCGGCCCTCCTCCTCGACGGCACCCCGCAGGCGATCGTGACGGTGGTGCTGACGACGCTCGCCGCGATCCTGATCATCGGCCGCTCGTCGCGGCTCCTGGAGCGGCCGAACCCGCGCAGCCTGACGCTTGCCGCCCTGGTCGCGGCGATCGTCATCGCCGTCACGGCGGCGCCGGTCTGGGCCGGTCCGGAATCGGTGCTGGCGCTGGTCGCGGCCGCGGTCGGCTTCGTCGTCTATTTCCTGCTGCCGCGGCTGTCGCTGCCGGGACTGCGCGAGGCCGCCGGCCCGGAGCATGCCGGCGAACCCGGCGTCACGGCCGCCGAGGCCGGCGCCAAGTCGCCGCAGACGCAGGGCTGACGTGACGGCGGTTTCCTCCACGTCGGCCGATACCGGCCGTCCGGACCGCGCGGCGGCGCTGAACGCCCGGCTGGCCGCCTGGCGGGCGCGTTACCCGACACTGCCCGAGCTGGAGGCCCCGGCGCGCCGACGTCTGCCCTATTTCGCCTGGGACTTCCTCCAGGGCGGGACCGGCACGGAGACCTGCCGCGAGCGCAACATCGCCGCCTTCGAGGCAGTGCGCGTCGCACCGCGCTACGGGGTCGACGTCTCCCGCGTCGACACCTCCGCCACCCTGTTCGGCCGGCGCTACGCCGCGCCGCTGGTGATCGGCGCGGTTGGCATGGACGGGATGATCTGGCCAGGCGCGACCACGGCGCTCGCCCGCACCGCCCAGGCCGAAGGGATCGCCTACTCGACCGGCACGATGGCGACCGCCCCGATGGAAACCGTGGCGGAGATCGCCCCGGACTCCTTCTGGTTCCAGCTCTACGGCCTGCCCGGAAGCAACCACCGCACCACCTTCGATCTGGTCCGCCGCGCCGGGGCCGCCGGCGCGCACGCCCTCATCGTCACCCTCGACATTCCGCGACCGGCCAAGCGCAACCGCGACCTCAGGAACGGGCTCACCATGCCGTTCCGGATCCGGCCGCGGATGATGGCGGCGGCGGCAATGCGCCCGCACTGGCTCGCCGCCATCCGCCGCGAAGGCATGCCGGCGTTCGCCAACATGATCCCCTATTGCGGCGCCTCGCCCACCCGCGAGGATCTCGCCGCCTTCGTCCAGCGCGAGCGCGCCGGCGCGTTCTCCTGGGAACTGGTCGCCCGGGTCCGCGAGACCTTCCCCGGTCCGGTGCTGGTCAAGGGCGTGCTGCATCCGGCGGACGCCGAGCGCGCGGTCGAGCTTGGGGTCGACGGCATCGTCGTCTCCAACCACGGCGGACGGCAGTTCGACGCCGC
This sequence comes from Amorphus orientalis, assembly GCF_030814015.1. NCBI lineage: Bacteria > Pseudomonadati > Pseudomonadota > Alphaproteobacteria > Hyphomicrobiales > Amorphaceae > Amorphus > Amorphus orientalis. The sequence continues at coordinate 1,150,108 of NZ_JAUSUL010000001.1, read as the reverse complement.
CGCCGCGCCGATCGACGTGCTGCCGGCGATCCGTGCGGCGGCCGGCGACAGTACGACGATCCTCGTCGACAGCGGCGTGATGTTCGGGGTCGACATCCTGAAGGCGCTCGCCTGTGGCGCCGACGGGGTGATGGTCGGCCGGGCCTTCATGCTCGGGCTGGCCGCGCTCGGACCCGACGGCGCCCACCACGTCGCCCGCACCCTGATCGAGGACTACGCCATCGCGCTCGCCCAGTGCGGCCTGGTCGCGAGCGACGAGGCGCGGTCCGCCACCGTCCGCCACCCGAACGCCTGGACCGAGGCCGACTTCGCCGGCTTCTCCCCGCCCACCTCCAGCCGAGTGACAGCGCCATGAAAGTCGGAGACGCGATCGCCGAGATCCTGAAGCGGGAGGGCATCGAACTCCTGTTCGGCTATCCGGTGAACCACACCCTGGAGCATGCGGCGGTCGCCGGCATCCGGCCGGTCATCGTGCGCCAGGAGCGCACCGGTCTGCACATGGCCGACGCGATCTCGCGGCTCTCCTCCGGCCGCACGATCGGCGCGTTCGCCATGCAGAGCGGCCCCGGCACGGAGAATTCCTATGGCGGCATCGCCCAGGCCTATTCGGAATCGGTGCCGATCCTGGTGATGCCCAGCGGTTACGCCCGTCGCATGGCCCACGTCGATCCGCACTATTTTGCCTCCCGCTCGATGCGCGACGTGACCAAGTCGGCCGAGCCGATCACATCGGCGAAGGAAATCCCGGCGGTGTTCCGCCGCGCCTTCTCGCGGCTGCGCAACGGCCGCGGCGGGCCGGTACTGGTCGAGATCCCGGCCGACCTGTGGGCCGAGGACGTACCCGAGCCGCTCGACTATCGGCCGGTGCTCGCCACAAAGTTCGGGCCCGACCCGGAGGCGGTCAGAGAGGCAGCGGACCTGCTGCTTTCGGCGAAACGGCCCGTGCTCTACGCCGGACAGGGCATCCACTACGCCCGCGCCTGGCCGCAGCTGAAGGCGCTCGCCGAACGGCTCGCGATTCCCGTCTGCACCAGCCTGGAGGGCAAGAGCGCCTTTCCGGAAGACCATCCGCTCGCCCTCGGCTCCGGCGGCGCGGCGATCCCCAAGACGGTGCGCCATTTCCTCGACGCCGCCGACGTGATCTTCGGCGTCGGATGCTCGTTCACCGAAACGCCGTTCGGGGTGGCGATGCCGAAGGCGCGCAAGACCGTCATCCACGCGACGCTGGATCCCGACCACGTCAACAAGGAGTACGAGGCGACCGTGGCGCTGGTCGGCGATGCCGGCCTCACCCTCGACGCGCTCGCCGCCGAGCTCGACCGGCGCGGCGAAGGGACCCGTCCGCACGACGCCGTCGCCGCCGAAATCGCGGACGTGCATGCAGGCTGGCTTGCGGAGTGGATGCCGAAGCTCACCTCCGAAGAGGCGCCGCTGTCGCCCTACCGGGTGCTGTGGGACCTGCAGCACACCGTCGACGTCGAACGCACCATCATCACCCACGATGCCGGCAGCCCGCGCGACCAGCTTTCGCCGTTCTGGGTGGCGACCGCGCCGCTCACCTATCTCGGCTGGGGCAAGTCGACCCAGCTCGGCTACGGGCTCGGCCTCGCCATGGGCGCCAAGCTCGCCCGCCCGGACATGCTGTGCATCAACGTCTGGGGCGACGCGGCGATCGGCTTCACCGGGATGGACTTCGAGACCGCCGTGCGCGAGCGCATCCCGATCCTCTCCATTCTGCTGAACAACTTCTCCATGGCGATGGAGCTGCCGATCATGGAGGTCTCCACCGAGAAGTACCGGGCGACCGACATTTCCGGCAACTACGCCGCCTTCGCCGAAGCACTCGGCGGCTACGGCGAACGCGTCACCGATCCGGCCGAGATCGTGCCGGCGATCCGGCGCGCCATCGCCAAGACCGAGGCCGGCGTCCCCGCGCTCCTGGAGTTCATCACGGCGAAGGAACTCGCGCTGTCCAAGTATCCGGCGATCTGACGGAGCCCCGGCGATGACCGACACCAAAGCTTCGGCCGCAGCGGCCGTGATCCGCAGCCTCTCCGACCATTTCGGCGAGCGGCTGGCAACCTCAGAGGCGATCCGCGCCCAGCACGGCCGCGACATGTCGCGCCTTCCGGCCGCACTGCCCGACGCGGTCGTCTTCGTCGAGAGCGAGGACGAGGTGCGCAGCGTGGTGGCAAGCTGCTTCGCCCATCAGGTGCCGGTGGTGCCCTACGGTGCCGGCTCGTCGATGGAGGGGCATACCATCGCCGTCGCCGGCGGCATCTCGATCGACATGAGCCGGATGAACCGGATCGTGGCGATCCACCCCGAGGACGGCGACGCGGTGGTGGAGGCGGGCGTCACCCGCAAGCAGCTCAACGCGCACCTGCGCGACACCGGCCTCACCTTCCCGATCGATCCCGGCGCCGATGCCTCCCTCGGCGGCATGGCCTCGACCCGCGGGTCCGGCACGACCGCGGTGCGCTACGGCACCATGCGCGAGAACGTGCTCGGCCTGCGCGTCGTGCGCGCCGACGGCACCGTGATCCGGACCGGCACCCGGGCGCGCAAGTCGTCGACCGGCTACGACCTGACCCGGCTCTTCGTCGGCGCGGAAGGCACACTTGGGGTGATCACGGAAGTGACGGTGCGGCTGCACCCGATCCCGGAATGCGTCGCCTCGGCGATCTGCGCCTTCGAGACCGTGGAGGGCGCGGTCAACACGGTGATCGAGACGATCCAGCTCGGCGTGCCGATCGCCCGGGTGGAGTTCCTCGACGACACCGCGATCCGCGCGACCAACCTCTACTCCAAGCTCGGGCTGAAGGAGACGCCGACGCTGTTCCTGGAGTTTCACGGCTCGCCGGCGGGGGTCGCGGAGCAGTCGGAGACGGTGGCGGCGATCGCGGCGGAGTACGGCGGCTCCGACTTCGCCTGGTCGACCAAAGAGGAGGAGCGCTCCCGCCTCTGGCAGGCGCGCCACGATTCCATCTACTCCAACAAGGCGCTCCGGCCCGGCTGCGACTGCTACACTACCGACATCTGCGTGCCGATCTCGCGGCTTGCCGAGGCGATCGGCGACGCCAAGGCCGACATCGCGACCTCGCCGCTGATCGGCAAGATCATCGGCCACGTCGGCGACGGCAACTTCCACATCGCCTACCTGATCGAGCCCGACAATGTTGCCGAACTGGCCGAGGCCGAGCGCCTCGCCGACCGGCTGGTGGAACGCGCGCTCGCCGTCGGCGGCACCGCCAGCGGCGAGCACGGGATCGGGCTCGCCAAGCTCAAATATCTGAGGCCGGAGCACGGCGAGGCGGTCGACACGATGAAGGCGATCAAGGCCGCGCTCGACCCGACCGGGATCATGAATCCCGGCAAGCTCGGCCAAGCCGGTTAGGCAAGCCCCACAGCACCAGGAGGACCTCCCGTGCATTCGAGCCCCGTCATCGACGTCCACACCCACATGATGAGCCAGCCCTATCTCGATCTCCTGCGGGAGAAGGGCGCGCCGAAATACACCTTCCGCACCCTGCCGGAGGGCGGCGAGGTGGTCGACATGTACAATTCGCCGTTCCTGACGCTGTTTCCGGCGATGCTCGACTACGAGATGCGGATCAAGGCGATGGACCAGGCCCGGGTCGACATCGCGATCGTCTCGCTGACCTCGCCGAGCTGCTATTTCGGCGACGCCGACGTCAGCCTCCGCGCCGCGCAGATCATGAACGACAGCTTCATCGAGGCCCAGCGCGCCTATCCCGATCGCATCCGCTGGCTGTGCTCGCTGCCATGGCAGTATCCGGAGCTCGCCCGCCAGGAGCTGAAGCGCTGCCTCGACGCAGGCGCCGTCGGCGTCATGGTGATGGCCAACATCGACGGCAATTCGCTGACCGATCCCGCCTTCGTCGATGTCTGGCAGGCGATCGACGACGCCGCGCTGCCGGTGCTCATCCACCCGACCGCGCCGCCCGCCGTCGACAAGCTCGACATGCGCAAGCACAACATGGTGCCGCCGGTCGGCTTCGTCTTCGACACCACGATGGCGATCTCGCGGATGATCTACGACGGTTTCTTCGACCGCTTCCAGAAGGTGAAGATCATCGGCGCCCACGGCGGCGGCGCGCTGCCGTTCATCGCCGGCCGGCTCGATCTCTGCTACGACAACATTCCGACCTGCGCGGCCCATGCCGAGGAGCGGCCGACCCAGTATCTGCGTCGGATCTACGTGGACTCCGTCGTCCACCGCCAGGACGTGCTGCAGCTCTGCGTCAATGTCTGCGGTCCGGACAACGTGCTCTACGGCTCCGACTATCCGCACAATATCGGCGACATGACCGGGTGTCTCGCGAGGGTGGATTCGCTGGACGGCGATCTCCGTCACGCCGTGCGCGGCCGCAACGCGGAACGTCTGTTCAAGCTGTGAGGGGGGAGCTGCGGGCCGGCGGATCAGCCGCGCCCGAAGAACGGCACCCGAAGCGGCACGATGGTGGAATCGATCATCGTCACCTCATCGGGCAGGCTCGCCATCAGCACGACGATCTTCCCGATATCCTCTGGCTGGATCCGGTCCGGGGACGGCTGGTCGGTCACGCCTGGAACCAGGGATGAAACCGTCGCGCCGGGATGGAGCGCGGACGCGGCGATGTTGAAGTCGCGGCCATCGAGGGCCAGCGCGCGCGTCAGCCCCTCCAGTCCGAATTTGCTCGCCGTGTAGGCGGCCGAGTTCGGCCGCGGCCCCTTCGCCGAGATCGAGCCGATGTTGATGATCCGGCCGCCGCCGGCCGGCTTCATCAGCCGGATCGCTTCGCGGCTGCACAGGAAGGCGGAGGTGAGGTTGGTGTCGATCATCTCGCGCCAGCGCGCCAGGCTGATCTCGTCGGTGGGCGTCGCATCGGCAATGCCGGCATTGTTGACCAGGATCGCCGGCCGGCCCAGCCGCTCGACCGTCTCGCGGAACAGCGCGATCACCTGGTCCTCGCTGGTCACGTCGGCAGGAACGGCGATCGCAGCCCCGCCCTCCGCCTCGATTTCGGAGACCAGCTTCTCGAGCTTGTCCGCGCTGCGCGCCGCCACGGTCACGTGCGCGCCAGCCTTTGCCAGTTCCAGCGCAATACCCCGCCCGATGCCCGAGCTGGCGCCCGTCACAATCGCAACCCGTCCTTCGATCGAAATCACGATCCGTGCCTTCCCTGTCCCGCAGCCCTTTTTATCAGCCTTCCTGACATCTTAGCGGGCCGCGCACTCCTGAGAAAGAGAGGCGTCCGCCTCCTCGCGCGCATCGGCGTTGGTGGGTGATCGTGAAACCGGACCGTAGGGGACCTCTGCCACATCGATCCGGGGGTAACGACCGACTGCCAGGTCCAATACGGCCAAATTCCGTTCAGGCCGGCATCGTCGCCTGCATGGACGGGCGGCTCGAGAAGTCGGCGAACCAGGCCGCGAGCTTCGGGTGGCTGGAGCGCCAGTCCTTGTCGGCGAAGCGGAAGTCGAGATAGCCGATGGCGCAGGCCGCCGCGATCGCGCCGGCGTGGGCGCCGTTCGCCAGATCGTCCATCCAGCGCGCCTCCAGATCGTCGAGGCCGCTGTCGATCTTCTCCATCTGGCCCTTGTACCAGTCGTCCCAGCGCAGCTCTTCCGGGCGCAGCACCGCCTCGTAGCGGCACAGAAGCGCGGCATCGAGAACGGAATCGGCGAGCGCCTCCAGCGTCAGCACGCGGAAGCGCTCCGGCCCCGAACCGGGATAAAGGTCCGGCGCGCCGGCCATGGTGTCGACGTAGGCGCAGATCACTCGGCTGTCGAACAGCGGCGTGCCATCGTCGAGCAGCGCGGTGGGCACCTTCCCCGACGGGTTGTCGCGCACGATCGTCTGGTCGCGGTCGGTGGGCCACGCCTTGGACGGCAGCTTCTCCACCTGATCGGCGACCCCCTTTTCGTGGGCGGCGACCATCACCTTCCGGACATAGGGCGAGGCGGGCGAGAAATAGAGACGGAGGGACATGGTCGTTTCCTCTTCGAATTGCGGGTCTTGCGACTGCGGCCGGGCGTGCGCCGCCTCAATCGGCGGACATGGCGAGCGGGGGCTCGGCGCCGGCAGACAGGAGTTTGAACGCGGCGTCGGGATCGGCTTCGAGCCGGGTCACGAGCAGTTCGCCCGCATAGGCCACGTGCTCGTACATCACCAGTGCCGCCCGCTCGCCGTCGCCGCGCCGAAGCGCCCGCGCGATCCTGTGATGATCGTCGTGGGAGCGGTAGATGACGTCGTAGTCGTCCCACAGAATGACCCGGTCGGACACCATCGGAACGTTGTGGGTCCGGTCGACGAAGTCCCTGAGCCAGGGATTCTGCGCGGCCTCGAGAATGCAGTTGTGGAAGTCGACGTTCATCTTCCGGTAGGGCGGCAGGCGATCCGGATCCAGCCGTCCGACCGACAGAAGCTCGTCGCCACGCCGGACCAGCGCGTCCATCGTGTCGAGCACGCCCCGTCCGATGCCGCGACGCGCCGCCGCCCGGCAGGCCTGGGATTCCAGCACCGAGCGGATCTCGAACACGCTGCGGATGCTATCCACCGAGAACTGTTTGACCCGGTAGCCGCGGTTGGCCTCGTAGTCGAGCAGGCCATCGCGGGCCAGTGTCGCCATGGCTGTCCGGAGCGGCGTCCGCGACAGCCCCAGATCCTCCGACAGATGGTCCTGATGAACCCGGGCACCGGGACGGAGTTCGCCGGCGAGAATCATCTCGCGCAGCATCGCTGTCGCGGATTCCGCAGCTGTTCCGCCTTTCTCGCCCATTTGCGATCCCTCTCCTTGACCCCGGAACCATGCCGTGGCGCACCGGAGCTTGCAAGCCACCTCCCGCAATAATGTATCCATATTTTGCGTTTCAAGCGATTAAGGCTTGACGATACCCAATTAATGTATCCAAAAATGGGGAAAATATATATTTGGGAGGTCAGATGACGAAGCTAGCGCTCGTCACGGGAGCCGGCGGCGGGATCGGCAGTGCGGTATCCAGACGGCTTGCATCGGACGGCTTTCGCGTCCTCGCGACCGACATGTCGCTGCAGGCGGCCGAGAAGATCGCCGCGGAACTGACCGGCGGCCCTCACCCGTCCATGGCCCTCGACGTGGGAGACGAAGCGGCCGTCGCGGACGTCTTCCGGCGGGCGGAGGCCGAATACGGCGCGATTTCCGTCGTCGTCGCGGCGGCGGGCCTTCTCATTCTCGACGAGAGCGGCGCGCGCCGGCCGATCGTGGAAACATCCACGGAGGAATGGTCGCGGACCCAGCACGTCAACAGCACCGGCACCTTCTTCCTGGTGCGGGAATTCCTGCGGCTGCGTCAGACGACCCGGCTGGACGATGCGCGGTTCATCGCCTTCGGATCCGTTGCCGCCCAGCTTGGCGGCTACCGCTCGAGTTCGGCCTACATCACCTCCAAGAGCGCCATCCTCGGCCTGGTGAAGGCGGCTGCCCGGGAAGGCGCGCCGTTCGGCGTCGCCGTCAACGCGGTCGCCCCCGGCCTCATCGACGCGCCCATGCTGCGCATGTCGCTCGACCCGTCCGGCGACGCGGAGGTCGCCAAGGCCATTCCGCTCGGGCGCATCGGCACGCCGGACGACGTGGCCGGCGCAGTCTCGTTCCTTGCCGGTCCGGACAGCGCCTACATGACCGGCGCGGTGCTGGACGTGAACGGCGGCTACAGGATGCAGTGATGGCACGCTTCACGAGGTACGTGTCGCATTTCCTCGCCATTGTCGCCGCTGCCGCGCTCGGCCTGATGATGCTGCACGTCACCGCCGACGTCGTTGGAAAATACGCCTTCAACCACCCGATCCCCGGCACCGCCGAAGTGGTCGCCAGCTACTACATGGTCGCCGCCGTGTTCCTGCCGCTCGCCTGGGTGGAGATCAAGGAAGGCTCGATCCTGGTCGAGATCCTCTACGACCTCCTTCCGGCGCTCGGACGTCGCATCGCCCTTTTCCTCGCCACCGCGCTCTCGGCGCTGTTCTACGGCGGCCTCGCATGGCTCTCGTGGGGACCGGCGGTGACCGCCTGGCGCATCGGCGAGGTCGTCGAGGGCACCTGGCGCGTTGTGATCTGGCCGACCAAGTTCCTGCTGCCGATCGGGCTGGCGCTCGCCTGCGTGGTGATGGTGCTTCGCCTCGCGGAGATCCTGCGCGGCACCTACACGACCACCGATCCCACCTCCGATCCGGCCTGAGCGATACCATGGACCGTCTCGATTTCGGCATTCTCGGCATCGTCGTCACCCTGGTCGCCATCGGCTTCCGGGTCCCGATCGGGATTGCGATGGGGCTGACCTCGTTCGCCGGCATCTATCTGATGATGGGATCGATGCCGGCGATCGGCATCGCCAAGGCCATCCCCTACGAGATGATTGGCGACTGGAATCTGTCGGCCGTGCCGATGTTCCTGCTGATGGGCTACATCGCCTCGGGCGCGGGACTGAGTTCAGGCCTGTTCGATGCCGCGCGCGTCTTCCTGAAGCGGCTGCCGGGCGGCCTTGCGACCGCAAGCGTTGCCTCAAGCGCGCTGTTCGCCTCCGCCAGCGGCTCGAGCGTCGCGACGGCTGCCGCGTTCTCGCGGATCGCCATCCCCGAGATGCTGAAGGCCGGCTACGCCCCCTCGCTCGCGTCCGGTTCGGTGGCGGCGGCCGGCACGCTCGGCTCGCTGATCCCGCCGAGCGTGCTCCTCATCATCTACGGCCTGATGATGGACGTCTCGATCAACGCCCTGTTCATCGCCGCCCTGATCCCCGGCATCCTGTCCGGGATCGTGTTCGCGGTCATGATCACGGTCCGCTGCGCCCTCAACCCTGACCTTGCCCCGGCTGACCGCACCCACACGACGTGGCGCGAGAAGGGCCGGCTGATCCGCAAGACATGGCCGCTCCCGGTCCTGATCGCCGGCGTGCTGGGCGGCATCTTCTCCGGCATCTTCACCGCGACCGAAGCCGGCGCGGTCGGCGCTTTCCTCGCGTGCCTGATCGCGCTCGCCCGCGGCACGCTCTCGGTCAAGATGATGCGCAACGCGCTGATCGACACCGCGGTCAGCACGGCGGCGATCTTCATCATCGTCGTCTCCGCCGCGCTGTTCTCGCGCTTCATCGCGCTGTCGACCCTGCCCGTCGCGATCACCGGCCAGCTCGCCGGCCTGGATCCGACCGTGGTGATCATCCTGATCTGCCTGCTCTACATCGTGCTCGGCTGCTTCCTGGAGAGCATCTCGATCATCCTGCTCACCGTGCCGGTCCTCGCGCCCCTCCTGGGCGACATGAACGTGAACCTGATCTGGTTCGGCGTTCTGGCGATCAAGCTTCTGGAAACCGGACTGATCACGCCGCCGGTCGGCATGAACGTCTACGTGATCCGCTCCAGCCTGGGGCCGAGCATGCCGCTCGGAACCATCTTCCGCGGCGTGTCGTGGTTCATCCTCGCAGACGCCTTCACCATCGCCCTTCTGGTCGCCTTTCCGGTGATCACGCTCTGGCTGCCCGGCCTCGCCGACTAGCAGCCGCCAACCGAACCCCGACCGGCGAACCCGGCGGAGAGATAGAAAAACGGGAGGAACCTATCCGATGAAACGCATCCTGGCCGGGCTGGCCGTGACCAGCCTCACCATCGTGCCGGCGGCGGCGGAGACCTACATCGCCACCAACTGGCTGACGCCGGTCCACATTCTCAACGAGCAGCCATACCAGCGCTTCGCGGAGGACATCGCCAAGGACACCGACGGCGAGATCGCCTTCGAGGTCTATTCCAGCGGATCGCTGGTGCCGGCCAAGTCGACGATGCAGGGCATCCGCGACGGCGTTGCCCAGCTCGGCGTGGTCTATCCGGGCTATTCGCCCTCCGAGCTGCCGGTCAACAACGTCCTCAACGACCTGGTCTTCACCTCCGACGACGCCCTCGCGGCAGCCCTCGCCTACACCGAGGTCGGCATCACCAACGCGTCCGTCCAGGGCGAGTGGAAGAAGAACGGCGGCATCTTCGTCGGCGGCTATTCCACGCCGGTCTACAACTTCATCTGCATGCAGCCGATCCGCACCCCGGACGACGCCAAGGGCAAGAAGATCCGCACCGCCGGCGGCGCCCAGACCCAGTGGGTGGAAAGCCTCGGCGGCGTGCCGGTCTCCGTGCCGATCGGCGACGTCTATTCCGGCCTCAGCCGCGGCTCGATCGACTGCACGATGTCGGACCCGACCAACCTGGACAAGGGCAACAAGTTCTGGGAGGTCGCCAAGAGCGTGACCACGCTGCCGATGGGCGTGGTGATGGGCGCGACCTACGTCATGAACCCGAGCTTCTGGCAGGGTCTCTCCGAGGACCAGAAGAAGACGCTGCTCGACCATATGGCGCTCGGCGTGGCCCGCACCCAGGTGACCTACGCCGCCGACGTGGACGCGGCGCTCAAGGGCTCTGAGGAGCGCGGCCTGGAGATCATCGAGCCGTCGCAGGAGCTGACCTCCGCCCTCGACGCGTTCCAGTCGAACTTCGTCGAGGAGCTGCCGCAGAAGTCGGTCGAGACCCGCAGCATCGACGATCCGAGCGGCGTGATTGACGCCTTCCTCGCCGCCCAGACCGCCTGGAAGGAGAAGCTCGCCAAGATCGACCGGACCGATCCGGAGGCCGTCGCCGAGCTGATCCGCTCCGACATCTACGGCAAGCTCGACATGTCGAGCTTCGGCAACTGATGCGCCATCCGGAGGGGGCGGTCCGCCGTCCCCTCCCCTCTGTTTCCGACTCTTCCTGCCGCGAAGGCCTCCCATGACCGAAGCCCCTCTCTCGATCGTCACCGGCGGCGGTGCCGGCATCGGCCGCGCCATCTGCCAGACGCTCGCCCGCGCCGGCGACCGCGTGCTGGTGGTCGACCTCGCCGCGGAGCGTGCTGAGGAGACCGTTGCGCTGATCCGCGCCGACGGCGGAGACGCGGCGGCGGCGACCCTCGACATCACCGACGAGGCCGCGGTGGCGGCCCTCATCGACGGCGCCGGCCCGATCCGTCGGCTGGTCAACAATGCCGGCATCTTCGACGTGAAGCCGTTCGATGCGCTCACCGCCGACGACTTCCGCCGCATGTACGAGGTCAACCTCGTGGCGATGGCCGCGCTCTGCCAGCGCGCCGCCGCGAAGATGGAGCGCGGAAGCGCCATCGTGAACATCGCCTCGCGGGCGATGCTCGGCGCGAAGCAGTACATCCACTACGCCACCTCGAAGGCGGCGGTCGGCGGCTTCACCCGCTCGCTGGCTCTGGAGCTCGCCGAGCGCGGCATCACCGTCAACGCGGTTGCGCCGGGCGTGATCGAGACGGACATGCTGCGCGCGCGCTCCGACACCAACCTCGACGGGCTGCGCGCGATGCAGCCCGGCGGCACGCTCGGCACACCGGAGGACATCGCCGAGGCGGTGGCGTTCCTCGCCTCCGACAAGGCCCGCTTCGTCACCGGTCAGGTTCTGCTCGTCGACGGCGGCCGCTCGCTCGGCGGTTCACTCGGGATCTGAGGACGGCCATGACGCTTCAGGACAAGCTTTCCATCGTCACGGGTGCGGCCTCCGGGATCGGACGGGAAACCGCGCTCCTGTTCGCCCGGCGCGGCGCGCGCGTCGTCGCGCTGGATCGCGACGATGCGGGACTGGAGGCGCTCGCCGCCGACGCGGAGGCCCCGGTGGTCACCCGCACGATCAACCTGACCGACGACGGCCTGGACGCCGCCGTGAGCGACCTTCTCGACACCCTGCCCGGACGGTTGGACGTCCTCGTCAACAACGCCGGTGTCGGCGGCGGCGACTTTGCAGAGGCGACCGAAGACGCTGCCTTCCGGCGCTATTTCGACATCAACGTGATCCCCCTCTTCAGGCTGTCGCGGCTCGCCGTCTCCCGCATGCGCGACGGCGGCGGGGCGATCGTCAACGTCGCGTCGATCTACGCCGAGATCGGCGCCACCAGGAGCCCGGGCTACTCCGCCTCGAAGGGCGCGGTCGCATCCCTCACCCGGCAGATGGCGACGGACTACGGCCCCTACGGCATCCGCGTGAATGCCGTCGCTCCCGGTCTCATCGAGACGCCGCTGACCGCCGAGCGCATCCGCACCGAACTCTGGCGCCGGCAGATCTACGTCGACCAGTCGCCGATGCGCCGGGTCGGCACGCCCGCAGACGTCGCCCGCGCCATCGCCTTCCTAGCGAGCGACGACGCCGGATTCGTCAACGGCGAGACGCTGCGCGTCGACGGCGGCTGGGCGATGGGCCGCTACCCGAGAGAAGAGTCCTCGCTATGACCGCCCCCTCCCCCGAGCCGGCTTCCAGCTACGACCTCGTCGTGTTCGGCTCCGGCGCCGCCGGCATGGCCGCAGCGCTCACCGCCCACCACGCCGGCCTGACCGTCGCGATCTTCGAAAAGGACACCCATTTCGGCGGCTCCACCGCCATCTCCGGCGGCGCGATCTGGATTCCCGACAATCCGAAGATGCGGGAAGCCGGGATGGAGGACAGCCGCGAGGACGCGCTGCGCTACATCGCCCACGAAGCCGGCAATCGCCTGAAGCCGGACCTCGTCCGGGCCTTCCTGGAGGCGGGTCCGGAAATGGTCACCTTCATGGAGGCCAATACCGAACTCCAGTTCGAGCACCGGGCCTATTCCCCCGATTATCATTCCGACAGTCCGGGCGCCGCGATGGGCGGCCGTGTTCTGGATGCCAAGACCTATGACGGGCGCGAACTGAGCGCAGAGTTCAAACGCCTGAAGCAGCCGATCAAGGAGTTCACCGTCTTCGGCGGCATGATGCTGAACCGGTTCGACATCGGCCATTTCATGAAGATGACCCGGAGCCGTGCTTCCGCCGTCCATGCGGCGCGCCTGCTCGCCCGACATCTGAAGGATCGCACCCGCTATGACCGGGGCGCCCGGCTCGTTCTCGGCCAGGCCGTCGCAGGACGGCTGGCCGCCTCGGTGATAAGGGCCGGAATTCCGATCTTCACCGAGGCAGCTCTTGCCCGCCTCCAGGTCACCGACGGTCGGGTGACCGGCGCGGTCCTCGCCGATGGCCGCGAGGTCAGCGCCCGGTGCGGCGTTGTGCTCGCGACCGGCGGTTTCCCGGCCAACCGCGAGCTCCGGCAGCAGACGATGGGGCACGTCGCGCAGGGCGCGGCTCACTATTCCATGTCGCCGAGGCCGGCGACCGGCGGAGCGATCGCCGCGGCCCGCGCAATCGGCGCGAAGTTCGAAACGTCCAACAAGCATGCCGGTTTCTGGGCGCCGGTCTCGCTGATCCCGGGGCCGGATGGGCCACGGTCGTTCCCGCATCTCTTCCTGGATCGGGCCAAACCCGGGGTGATCGCGGTTACTCCCAGCGGCCATCGCTTCGTGAGCGAAGCGGTTTCCTACCACGACTTCGTCTCCGCGATGATCCTTCACGAACTGAAGTCGGCCTGGCTGGTGGCAGATCACCGCGCGCTCAGGCGTTACGGCCTCGGTGCGGTCCGTCCCTTCCCGGCACCGTTCGGAAGACATGTCCGCTCCGGATACCTGAAGAAGGGCGCAACGCTTCGCGATCTTGCGCAGCAGATCCAGGTGCCGGCAGAAGCCATCATTGAAACGGTGCGCCTTTTCAACCAAGACGCGGCGGCCGGCGAAGACACCGCATTCGGCAAGGGATCGACCGCCTATCAGGCCTATCTGGGCGATCCCGACAACCAGCCGAACCCGTGCCTGCGGCCCCTCGACCAGGGTCCCTATTACGCGATCCAGCTCTTCCCCGGCGACATCGGCACGACCATGGGACTTGCCACCGACGCGAGCGGCCGGGTCCTGACGCCCGAAGGCCGTATCCTTCCCGGCCTCTATGCCTGCGGCAACGACATGAACTCCATCATGGCCGGCGCCTATCCCGGTGCGGGGATCACCCTCGGGCCCGCGCTCACCTTCGGCTATATCGTCGGAAAAAGTGCGGCTGACAGCGCAGGCAACCGGGGGAACAGCTGACGGTCGAGCCGCACCCCCGCGGTCACGAAGATCAGGGCACCCATAGTTCGATGATGGATCCCGCAGATCCGTCGGATCCTCGCCGGCCAAACGCCCTCCAGCTTGACTGTCCCGAAAGGTTCGGACGGGTCCGGAGCTACGGGAACGCTATTCCAGGCGAGCGCGGACGGCATCCATGTCGTCGAGCCGGCCGGCGATCAGCAGTCGACGGTCATTGCGGACAATCTCCAGCGCCGGAGTGACGATGACATCGGCCTCCAGCGCGGCGGCGGGGTTTTTCAGAACGTCCACGATCTCCACCTCGCCCATGCCGATCCCGATCGCTTCCATGATGGTTTCCAGATTTCGCCGAGCCGCCAGCGAGCCCGGGCTATCGGCCGTGACGAACAGGCGGAGGCGCGGGGTGCCGCTCATCTCAGCTTGCGCCCCTCATCGCCGTTCTTCCGGGTATCGGCGTCAAGCCGCCGGAGTTCTTCCTGAAGGCGCTGCAGCTCATCAAGCAGCCCTCTGCGCGTTTCGGCCTGGCGTCGCGCGGATTCGGCTCCTCTCTCCCTGCTCTCCTGTTCATGCTCGAGGTCCGCGCGCATCCGCGCCACCCGCGTCGAACCGGTCAGCATGCCGCCTTCGATCGGGTAGACGTCGGCCAGCACGACGCCCTCGTCGCTCAACAGCATTTCCCGGACATCGTTGCGGTGCGCGACGCCACGGGCCTTCACGATGGTCAGCACACGGTTCCGCTCGGCCCCCCGGATGCCGTAGGCCACGTGGATCCAATTGTCGGCGATCGTCGAAACGTGTGCGGTGCTCGATTCGTCCTGGCCGCCCTCGGTGAGCGAGGTGAGTACCGCGGTCGCTCCGCTCATCCGGACCGCATGCAGGACATACTCGACTGCGGGCCAGGCCATATCGCTCTCGAACGCCTTGGTCAGCGAGGAAAGGGGATCAATCGCGATGACGTCGGGGCGATGTTCGTCGATCCGGGCCCGAATGCTGGCGGCGTGGTGATCGACCCCGGCGCTGCCGCCGATCACGTATTCGACACGCAGAAGGCCGGAGTCGATATGGGGCTGGAGATCGATGCCGACGGAATTCAGATGCCTGACGACGTGTTCGCCAAACTCGTCGAACAGGATCAGGAGCGCCCGATCACCGCGCTCGCAAGCCGCCTCGATGAACGCGCCGGTCAATGTGGTCTTCGCGGTCCCCGGAGCGCCGGTATAGAGGCTCACGCTGCCTGCCGGAAAGCCCCCCTTCAGCATCTCGTCGAGGCCGCTGACGCCCGTCGAGACCGGCTCCCGCGCGCCGCGCGGCTGGGGGATCATGCCGGGGCCGAGATAGAGGGACGTGATGCCCTTCTCCGAAATGACGAACGGATAGGCGTTCTCGCCGTGTCCGGAACCACGGTATTTCGCGACCCACAGGGTTCTCTGCGACATCCGTCCTGTCTGTCGGCGCTCCAGACGCAGCGCGCAATCGGCACCGAAGAACATGGATTCGTAGATGTCCTCGAACCGGCCGTTCCGGCTCTTCAGCTTCGCGGTCAGGAGAACGACGGCGTCGCTCCGCCGCGCCCATTGCAACAGCCGGCCGAGTTCCCGCTCCGCGCCGGCCGAGGCCTCGATGCGATCCAGCAGAGTGTCGATGCCGTCGATGACGACGCGGCGTATTCCGTGCCGCTCACACAGGTGCTCCAGAATGCCGATCAGGCCGGTGAGATCGAAACCGCCCATTGTCTCGAAATCCATGTCGATCAGCGCGTCATGGAAATGGAGATCGTCGGACGCCCCCCCCCAGTCAAAGGCATCGACGGTTCGCTTCAATTCGCCGCTCTGCTCCTCGAGAGACAGATAGAGGCCTGGCTCACCGCAAGAGACGGCGCCGTGCTGCAGGGTCTGCAGGCAGAATATCGTCTTGCCGGCGCCGGCATCGCCGGCAACCAGGGTCGGGCGGCCCCGGGGCAAACCGCCGCCAAGTATCTCGTCGACCCCGACCATGCCTGTCGCCGCCTTGCCCTGCATGATGTCACCGTTCATTGGCAGCTTGCATTTCCGGCCGCGCTGGATTGTCCGCTATGGCCTCGAATTTCGCCCTGATCTGCGTTGCGCCCTCCGTCAGGAACCACACGAAGTCCTCCGCGGTCATCGGCGGCGCAAAGTAGTAGCCTTGAATTTCGTCGCAGTTGAGCCGCCGCAGCACATCCACTTCTTCAGCCCGCTCGACGCCTTCGGCCGTGGTGGAGATGCCGAGCGCGCGAGCCATGTCGATGATGGCCTTGGCAATGGCCCGATCTTCTTCGGTGTTCAGCAAGTTCCGGACGAATGACTGATCGATCTTGATGACATCGATCTGGAAGCGTCTGACATAGCTGAAAGACGAATAGCCGGTGCCGAAATCGTCGATGGCGATCGAAACGCCAAGCTCGCGCAAGCGGCCGATTGCCTCGCCGAAGCCAGGATCGAGGGCTGCGCTTTCCGTCATCTCGATTTCCAGCGCTTCCGGCGGCAATCCGTGTTCCGAGAGGGCCTTTTCCACGCTCGTCGGAAAATCGGTCCGACGGAGCTGGACTGCTGACGCATTGACGGACACGCGGATGTCCGAATGGCCGGCATCGATCCATTCCCGGGTCAGGCGGCATGCCTCCTGAAGGACCCATTGGCCGATCTGGATAATCTGCCCTGACCGTTCGGCAACGGGGATGAACTTGGCAGGGGACTGAAGACCGAATGTGGGATGGGCCCACCGCAGCAGCGCCTCCGCTCCCGTTATCTTGCCGTCTTTGACACGGACACGGGGTTGGAAATGGAGTTCGAACTCCTCGTTCTCGATGGCGCTCGCGAGCCCGTCGCGCATTGCGACACGCGTCTGGGAATCCAGTTCGGTCTTCTCGGAACCGGGAAACCGGAAGACGCCCGGACCCTCGGTTCGCGCCAACTCCAGCGCGGCGCCGGCATTGCCGAGTGCTTCCGTCGCACTTTCCACCCCCGGCTGCGGCCGGGATATGCCGACACTGACGCTCAGCCGGATCGTGCGTCCGACAAGTGACAGAGCTTCATCAAAGGCATCGATGATCTTCGTCGCCAGCGTCGCCGCATCGCTGTCCGCCAGCACGTCGTCCTGAAGAATCGCAAACTCGTCGTCGCCGATACGGGCGAGGAGGTCGGCCGATCTCACCTTGCTGCGCAATCGATCGGCGACCCCTTTGATGATTGCGTCGCCGACGTCGCCGCCATAAGCCCGGTTCAGGTCAACGAACCGGTCGATGCCGATGAGCAGCAAGGCCGTACCCGTTTCCGACTCGGCCCTTGGCCTCCCGAGATAGTGTTCCAACTGGCGCTGGACTTCCTCGCGATTGGCAAGACCGGTCAGCGGGTCGTGCGCCCGCAGATATTCGAGCTGCCCCCTCGCCGTACGCTCGGCGGTGATGTCGAGGAAGACACCGTCGCTGACCCGGTCCGTAGATGCGACCTCCTCGGTGTCGATGCTCGCGACGGCCTTCAGCCACCGTATCTCACCTTCGCGGCAGCGAATGGGGAACTCGATATCCAGCGGCTCCCCATTGCGGAAATGTCTTTCGAATGCCGCCTGTACGCCCGGGAACTCCGCCGGCGGCACCACTTTCTCAAGCAGCCTGTTGCTCGCCACCACGGCACCTGGAGATATCCCGAACATGTCCCAGCCCCGCTCGCTCAGCGAGTCCCACCGGAGCGTGTCCGCGCTGTCCTGCCTGAGACGGAAGAGCACCCCCGGCAGCGACTGTGACAGGCGTCTGATCCTCGAATGTTCGTTCTCGAGCGAGAGTTCCGCCAGCTTCCGGGCGGTCACGTCGATATGCATCGCGACCGCGCCCCGCCGGTCTCCCAGATTGACGGCGCCGACCATGAGCCGGAACCAGCGCTTCCGGTCCGGCGAATGGCACGGATACTCGAGACTGAACTCCTTCTGCCTGCCGGCCAGCACCTCCCGGATGCCTTCGGCGGCGGGTGCCGCTTCCTGAGAGCATTCACCCGTCGCGTTGTCGCAGATGGTCAGGTAATTCAGCCCGACGGCATGGTCTTCGCCGAGATAATGATTGGCATCAGCAAAGTGGTGCCAGTTCGAATTGCCGAGCAGCACCGTCCCGTCATGGTCGAGCAGAACAAGATTCGCCGGAAGGGCATCCAGCATCGTCCGATGACGCCTTTCGGCAACCAGCGTGGCATTCAGCGTTGTCTGCAGCTTGTCCTCGACGGAGCGGTGCGCCCGAATGGCCCGGCCGCTGATCACACCCGCACCGGCCACCGTGACAAGGAGCAGCACGAACTTCAGCAGCTCCATGCCCACATGATCTCGCCAGCTCGACAAGACCTCTTCACGTCCGATCGCGACGGCGACGATCAGGGGTTGGTCTTCGACCCGCCGATAGGCCACGTAACGTGCGACCTGATCGGACTGCTCCTCGGACAGGAAAACCCCGGCATCGCGCCTGGGAAGGTGCTCCTTGAAAAGGGGGTAGTTCAGGAACGAACGGCCGGTGACCCTTTCAGGATCGGGGGCCCGCAGCAGCATGGTGCCATCATCGTGGAAAATGGCCACAACGGTGTCTGATGTCGGCCGGTTCTCAAGCAGCGCCGGCCGCATGGCCTCGAGGTCCAGCGCAAAGCCGACTACCCCGCCGAATTCGCCGAGAGAATTGGCGAAGCGGCGCGTCACGGGAAGGTTCGGGCTGCCGGTCAGGCGTCCGGTTACAGGCTGACCGACGAATGCCTCACGGCCGGGATCGTCACGATGCGCCGCGAAAAAGTCGCGGTCCGCGAAGGAAATACCGGGTGGATCGGGATCTCCGCTGTCGGCGCGGAGCGTCCCCGTTTCATCGATGACGAAGATCCGCTGGACAAAATTGAGCTGACGCTCAAGCTCGGAAAGCTTCGGGTAGAGACGCTGGCCATCGACGCGTGCCGCATTCTCGATGCGCCATACCAGGGCGGTCTGCGCGATATCGATTTTGTCGGCAATGAGGCTGACTTCCTGATCCAGCAACCGCGCCATCGACACCGCGACTTCGCGCGTTTCCTCAAGTGTCTGCTGTCTCAGGGCGATCAGGTTCCAACCGGTCAACAGGACGTAGCCGAGAACGGCCGCTCCGGAAATGACCCAGATCCAGTTGCCGCTTCTCCCGGCTACAAGGCGCCTGCCAAACTCCGAAGCGCTACGCATCATCGATTAGTCTAACCACACAAGCTTCGATGGCAGCACACAAAATTCAATGAGGTCAATGTGACCGCGACCGGTCCACTTTAAGATCGTCGATCAAATGGATCCTTCCGGGCGCCCAATAGAGACTGAAGAGTCCGATCCATGGCCCGACCTGTGCAGTGCGCCAGGAGGACAAGATGCGTGCACCGAGGGAAGCACTCCGCCAATGCGATGGCTCATCCATAAGCCTTGAGCGCACTTGCCAACTGCATGGCGAAGCGCGCGGAAGCCACAGGCAGCGTGCGTCCGCGCATCTGTCCGAGGATCAGGCCGCCCGGCTGGACATCGCGCTCCGAGATCGGCCGGTACACCAGCGCGCCATCAGCGCGATCCTCGAGACCGATCGGGATCTGAAACCCGATCAGGTTTTCGTGCAGCACGTAGTGACGGATGAGTTCAAAGCTCTCCGTCTCGATGACCGGCGATACGCGACGCACCCCGCGCCGGGCCGCGTAGTCCAGCAGATGCCGGACCCCGTATTTTGCAGACGGAACGACGTGCGGGACGTCGAGACAGTCCCTGAGCCGCAGTTCCGTCTTGCGGGCAAGCGGGTGGCTCGGCTGCATGATCACGTGGACCGGCTGCGGCGCGATGTGGATGACCTCGAAATCGACGAGATAGACCGGCTCGAAGACGAGGGCCAGGTCGCTGGAGTAGGTCGCGAGTTCCTGCTCCGCCTGGGCGCGGTCCCGGACGTTGACGGTGAAGGTCACGCCGGGATGGGCTGCGCGATAAAGGGCGATCTGCTCCGGCAGGAAATAGGGCAGCGTCGCCTGGGAACAGGCAATCGAGACATGCCCCCGCCGTACGCCGGACAGATCGGCCACCTGCCCCTGCACCCGTGACAGGTCCGACTGCATGGCCCGGTAGTGGTGCAGCAGCAGCTCGCCGGCCGGATTGAGCCGGACGCCGCCCGGCAGCCGCTCGAACACCTCCGCTCCGAATTCCGCCTCGAAGCGGTTGATCCGCCGCGTCAGGGCGGAGGCGGTGATGTTCATGTCTTCCGCCGCCCGCCGCATCGAGCCGGCCCGCGCCACCGCGTCGATCAACTGAAACGTGTACAGGTGCCTCATTTCATTGGCCCATCTCTTGCGTGGTGCGTTTTTGGCACCGCCTCGCTGAATTCTTAGCAATTTTCAGAAACAGGCAAGGCAGCCAATCTGCCGGGAGTTGGTTCGCGGTTTGGAGAGGGAGCGAATTCATCATGGACAGACGTCAGCTTCTGAAGGGCGGCGCGGCGATCGTCGGCGTCGTGCCCTTCGCCAGGGCCTTCCCCGTTTTCGCCGCCTCGGCCGACCAGATCGTCGTGGTCACCGGCCAGACCATCAACAGCCTCGACCTGCACCGCACCGGCACCAACCGGCCGAGCTACCAGGTCGCCATCAACTGCTACGACCGTCTCGTGACGTTCGGCACCAAGACGCTGGAAAACGGCGACATCTCGTTCGACTATTCCCAGATCGAACCGGAGTTGGCGGAGAGCTGGACCACTTCCGAGGACGGCCTGACCATCACCTTCAAGCTGAAGCCGGACGCCACCTTCTGGGACGGCCGCAAGGTCACCGCCGAAGACGTGAAGTGGTCGTTCGACCGTGCCGTGTCGGTCGGCGGCTTCCCGACCACCCAGATGAAGGCGGGCGGGCTCAGCCGTCCTGACCAGTTCGAGGCCGTCGACGAGGCGACCTTCGTGGTCAAGCTCGACGCGCCGTCGAAGCTCTCGCTGCCCGACCTAGCCGTGCCGGTGCCCTTCGTGATCAACTCCGAGGTCGCAAAGGCGCACGCCACGGCCGACGATCCGTGGGCGACGGAATATCTGCACACCAACCCGGCCGGCTCGGGCGCCTACAAGGTCGCGCGCTGGGATTCGGGCCAGCAGATCGTCTTTGAGCGGTTCGACGGCTGGGTCGGCGGTCCGCTGCCGCAGGTGAAGCGCGTCATCCAGCGCGAGGTGCCGAGCCCGGCCACACGGCGCGCACTGATCGAGCGCGGCGACGTGCAGGTGTCGTTCGACATCCCCGACAAGGACGCCGCCGAGCTCGCCGAGAAGATGACGGTCTACTCGACCCCGATCGCCAACACGATCCACGTCGTCGGCCTCAACTTCGCGTTCGAGCCGTTCCAGGACCCGAAGGTGCGCCAGGCGATCGCCTATGCGATCCCCTACGAGGCGATCTTCCAGACCGCCGCCTACGGCCGCGGAGCGCCGCTGTGGGGCGCCACCGATCCGATCACGGACGCGAGCTGGCCGCGCAAGTCGCCCTATTTCACCGATCTCGACAAGGCGAAGGAGCTGATGGCCGCCTCGTCGTTCGCGAACGGCTTCAAGGTGCCGCTGTCGATCTCGACCGATCTCGCCAGCTGGATGGAGCCCACCGCACTCCTGATCCAGGAGGCGGTCGGCAAGATCGGCATCACCTGCGAGGTGGAGAAGATCCCCGGCGCCAACTGGCGCACCGCGGTGCTCGTCGAAAAGCGGCTGCCGTTCCACCTGGAGAATTTCGGCGGCTGGCTGGATACGCCCGACTACTACTTCTTCTGGGCGTACATGAAGGGCAACCTGTTCAACTCGTCCAACTACGAGAACGAGGAGCTGCAGAAGCTCACCGAGGAAACCCTGCCGATGGCGCAGGACGACCCGGAGTACTTGCCCAAGATCAAGCGGATGTTCGAGATCGCGTTCGCCGATCTGCCGCGCATCCCGCTCTACCAGCCGGCGCTCAACGTCGCGGTCAACGGCGCCTCCGGATACCAGTTCTGGTTCCACCGCCAGCTCGACGTCCGCCCGCTCTCCGTCGCCGAGGGCTAGACCATGAGAGGACGCGGCACCGCCATCTTGTTGCGCATCGCCCAGGCGGTGCCCGTCATCTTCGGCGTGATCGTGATCAGCTTCGTGCTGACCCGCGCGCTGCCCGGGGACCCCGCCGTGCAGTTCGCCGGCGCGGCGGCGACCCCGGAATCGATCGAGGAGGTGCGCAAGGCGCTCGGCCTCGACAAGTCGCTGCCCGAACAGTTCGCGATCTACCTGGGCGACCTCGCCCAGGGCGATCTCGGCCAGTCGGTCTCCACCGGCCGGCCGGTCCTGACCGAGCTCGCCGCCCGGCTGCCGGCGTCGCTGGAACTGACGCTAACCGCGCTGATCCTGTCTTGCGTGGTCGCGATCCCGCTCGGCATCCTCGCCGCGACGCGGCCGGGAAGCTGGGTCGACCAGCTCTGCCGGCTGCTGGTGACGGCGGGCGTCTCGCTGCCGACCTTCTTCACCGGCCTCGTGCTGATCTACGTGTTCTACTACGTGCTCGGGATCGCGCCCTCGCCGCTCGGCCGGCTCGACTTCATCTATCTCGACCCGCCCCACGTTACCGGCTTCTTCCTGATCGACGCCGCACTTGCGGGCGACTGGGAGACCTGGGTCGGCGCGCTCAAGCAGCTCATCCTGCCGGCCGTGACGCTGGCGCTGTTCACGCTTGCGCCGATCGCCCGGATGACCCGGGCCGCGATGCTCACCGCGCTCGGCGCCGACTATGTCCGCACCGCCCGCGCGGCCGGGCTGAGCCGGCACAAGATCCTCTACGGCTACGCCTTCCGCAACGCGCTGCTGCCGGTCGTGACCACGCTCGGCATGGTTTTCTCCTTCGTGCTCGGCGCCAACGTGCTGGTGGAAAAGGTGTTCGCCTGGCCCGGCATCGGCTCGTACGCGGTCGAAGCCCTGGTCGTCTCCGACTACGCCGCCGTGCAGGGCTTCGTGCTCGCCATGGCGCTGCTCTTCGTCGTCCTCAACCTGGTGATCGATCTCGCCTACTCCGTCATCGATCCCCGCTTCGGAGCGGAAGCAAAATGACCGATGGCACCCTCCCCGCGGCGCCGGTTGCCCGGTCGCAGACGGCCTCGCACATTCTCTACGTCCTGCGCGAGAACCCGGTCACCGCCGCCTCGTTCGTGATGTTCGCCTTTTTCCTGCTGTCGGCGCTGATCGGACCCTACGTCGTCCCCTACGACCCGCTGGCGACCGACGCGGTCAATGCGCTGCAGCCGCCGAGTTTCGCCCACCCGTTCGGCACCGACGCCCTCGGCCGCGACGTGTTCAGCCGGGTGATCGTCGCGACCCGGCTCGACCTGGTGATCTCGGTCGCGGCGGTGGCGATCTCCTTCGTGATCGGCTCGGTGCTGGGCGCGATCGCCGGCTACCGGGGCGGCCTGATCGACGCGGTCCTGAACCGGATCCTCGACACGATCATGGCGTTCCCGCTGTTCGTGCTGGCAATGGGCATCGTCGCCGCACTCGGCAACTCGGTGACGAACATCATCATCGCCACCGCGATCATCAACATCCCGTTCTACGCCCGGCTGGTCAGGGCTGAGGTCAACATCCGGCGCGAGGCCGGCTTCGCGCTCGCCGCCAAGCTCGCCGGAAACTCAGACGCCCGGGTGCTCGCCTTCCACATCTTCCCGAACGCGCTGCCGCCGATGATGGTCCAGGTCTCGCTCAATCTCGGCTGGGCCATCCTCAACGCGGCCGGGCTGAGCTTCATCGGCCTCGGCGTGAAACCGCCGACGCCGGAATGGGGCATCATGGTCGCCGAGGGCGCCAACTACATCGTCTCGGGCGAATGGTGGCTCGCGCTCTTCCCCGGCCTCTGGCTGATGCTCGCCGTGTTCACCTTCAACATGATGGGCGACGGCCTGCGCGACATCGTCGACCCGCGCCGGAGGACCTGACCGATGCTGTCGATCTCCAACCTCTGCGTCTCCTTCAAGACCCGGCGCGGCGACGTCGATGCGGTGAAGGGCGTCTCCTTCGAGCTCGCCAACGGCGAACGCCTCGGCATCGTCGGCGAAAGCGGCTCGGGCAAGTCGGTCACCTCCTACGCGCTGATGCGCATCCTCGACGCCGGCGGACGGATCAAGGCCGGCGAGGCCGTCTACGGCGGCGTCGATCTCCGCCGGGCGTCGGAATCCGCAATGAAGGACATCCGCGGCCGGGAGATCTCGATGATCTTCCAGAATCCGCGCGCCGCCCTCAATCCGATCCGCAAGGTCGGCCACCAGATCGAGGACGTGCTCCGCCGCCACGGCCAGGCGACGGCGTCGAACGCGAAGGAAAAGGCCATCGAGGCGCTGGAGGCGGTCCGCATCAACGACGCGCCGGCCCGCTACGAGGCCTACCCGTTCGAGCTGTCCGGCGGCATGTGCCAGCGCATCGTCATCGCCATCGCGCTCGCCTGCAATCCGCGGCTGCTGATCGCCGACGAGCCGACCACCGGCCTCGACATCACCACCCAGAAGACGGTGATGGATCTCGTCGACGAGCTGGTCCGGGCGCGCGGCATGTCGTCGATCCTGATCACCCACGATCTCGGGCTGGCCTCGCAGTACTGCGACCGGATCATGGTGATGAAGGACGGGCTGATCGTGGAGGAAGGCGACCCGGCCGAGCTGTTCGCGAATCCGCAGCACCCCTATACGAACCGGCTGGTCGACGCGACGCCGCGCCGGGGGGTCAGCATCCGCTCGCTGCTGCCGGAGGATCGGCGCACGCCGGAGCCTCCGCGCGAGATCAGGGACGAGCCGCTTCTGGAGATCCTCAATCTCAGGAAGACCTACATGGGCAAGTCCGGTCCTGTTCATGCGGTCAAGGGCGTCAGCTTCACGATCCGCCAGGGCGAAAGCGTCGGGCTCGTCGGCGAATCCGGCTGCGGCAAGTCGACCACCTCGTCAATGATCGTGCGCCTGCTCGATTCGAGCTCCGGCCAGATCCTCTATAAGGGCGAGGATCTGGCGGCGCTGCCGGCAAAGGACTTCGCCCGCAATCCGCTGCGCGGGAAGATCCAGATGGTGTTCCAGGACGCCACCGACAGCCTCAATCCCCGCCACACCGCCCGCCAGTCGATCGCGGAGCCGCTGCACCGGATGACCGACCTCAAGGGCGAGCGGCTCGCCGCCCGCGTGCTGGAACTTGCCGAACTGACCGGGCTGCCCGCCCATCTGCTCGACCGGTTTCCACACCAGCTCTCCGGCGGCCAGAAGGCCCGTGTCGGGATTGCCCGGGCGATCGCGCCGGACCCGGACCTGCTCATCCTCGACGAGCCGACCGCGGCCCTCGACGTCTCCATCCAGGCGCTGGTGCTCAACCTCTTGGCCGATCTGAGGGCACGGCTCGGCATGAGCTACCTGTTCGTCAGCCACGATCTCAACGTGGTGCGCCTGCTCTGCGACAAGGTCGTGGTGATGAAGGGCGGCGCCATCGTCGAGGCCGGGCCGGTCGAGGCCGTCATGGACGCACCGACCAATCCGTACACCTCCGAACTCCTGTCCGCCGCCCCCCAGGCACCGTCCCGCCGGGCCGCATAGCCGGCCCGACACTGCCTGCAGAACCAACCGTTTCCCGTCGGCCCCGGCCCCACGCCGGAGCCGGTGCGACCCCGCCTGTCGCCAAGTTGAGGCTGGCCCATGATTGAAACCCTCCCCTTCACCCTCGGCACGCTCCGCGACGCCTACCGAACCGGACTGCGCCCGGAGGCCGTCGTAGCCGAAGTCTTCCGCCGGCTGGAGGCGGTGGGAGACGACGGCATCTTCATCCACATCGCACGGGAGGCCGCACTTGCCGAGGCGGCCAGGCTCGGGGACGACGATGGCCGTCCGCTCTGGGGCATTCCGTTCGCCGTGAAGGACAACATCGACGTCGCCGGCATGCCGACGACGGCCGCCTGCCCCGACTTCGCCTACACGCCCGACCGCGACGCCTTCGTCGTCGACCGGCTGCGCGCCGCCGGCGCGATCTGCGTCGGCAAGACCAACCTCGACCAGTTCGCGACAGGGCTCGTCGGCGTCCGCACCCCCTATCCGGCGCCGAAGAACGCCCTCGATCCGGCGATCGTGCCGGGCGGCTCGTCGTCCGGGTCGGCCGTCGTGGTGGCGCACAACATCGTGCCCTTCGCGCTCGGGACCGACACCGCCGGATCGGGGCGCGTTCCCGCCGCCCTCAACGGGATCGTCGGGTTGAAGCCGACGCTGGGCGCGCTGTCGGCGAGCGGCGTCGTCCCGGCCTGTCGGACGCTCGATACCATCTCCGTCTTCGCCGGCACGACCGACGATGCGTGGGAGGTGTTCGCCGTGGCCGCCGCCCACGATCCGGACGACGCCTATGCGCGGCCGTTCCCGCTCTTCCGCGAAGCGAACGTCCCGCCCGTCTTGCGGATCGGGGTGCCGGATGCGGCGAGCCTGGAGACCTTCGGCGACGCGGTCCAGAAGGACGCCTTCCAGGCGACGCTGACCCAGCTGGAGATGTCGGGCGCGGCGATCGCCGAGATCGACTTCACGCCGTTCTACGAGGTCGCGCGTCTGCTCTACGACGGTGCCTGGGTCGCCGAACGGGTCGCCGCCGTTGGCGATCGTCTGACCCACGCGCCGGCGACGCTGCATCCGACCCTGATCGACGTGCTGTCGCCGGGGCTGTCGATGACCGCGGCGGACACGTTCCGCGACATCTACCGGCTGCAGGAGCTCAGGCGCCGCTGCGACGACCTGATCGCCGAGGTCGACCTTTTGTGCGTGCCCAGCATTCCGACCTTCGTCAGCCTCGCCGAGGTCGCGGCGGAGCCGGTCGCGGCGAACTCGCGCCTCGGCGTCTACACCAACTTCGTGAACCTGCTCGACATGTGCGCGCTGGCGGTGCCGACGGCGCCGCGCTCCGACGGGCGGCCGGGCAGCGTGACGCTGATCGCCGGCAAGGGCGCCGACGCGCTCTGCGCCGCGCTGGGCAAGCGGATCGCGTCCGGCCCGGCAGCCGAGACCCACAGCCTCGCGTCGGCGGGCACCACGGCAGCGGACGACGAGATCGAGGTCGCGGTGTGCGGCGCGCACATGTCCGGCCTGCCGCTCAACGGCGAGCTGACAGGGCGCGGCGGGCGCTATCTGCGCCGATGCCGGACCGCCCCGGCCTATCGCTTCTACGCACTCGCCGGCGGTCCGCCGAAGCGCCCCGGCCTGATCCGCGAGGAGCGCGGCGGAACCGCGATCGAGGTCGAGGTCTGGGCGCTGCCGCGCACCGCCTTCGGCGACTTCATGGCCGGCATCCCCGCCCCGCTCGGCATCGGCACGCTGGAACTCGACGACGGCACCTCGGTGAAGGGGTTCCTCTGCGAGAGCGCCGGGCTCGCCGGGGCCCAGGACATCAGCTTCTTCGGCGGGTGGCGCGCGTATATGTCTGCGATTGGAAGTGGCGGAGCCTCGGTTCCCTTGCCGGTCGAAGCACAGGCGTGAGCCTGGACGGAACGGACCGGCGGCTTTCAGACCATCCCTGGCTAACGGGGTGCCGTTCGCCGCCACCCTTTCCTGCCACTCAGGCCAACCCGTCCGATCTTCGTATAGCCCCCCTAGAGGCCCGCATCGACGATGAGCGCCGCGCTGAAACGTAGGGCGAAGCAAATTCCCGCCGCCGCGGACGCGAGCGCCGCGCGCCGGTTGAGAAGCGCACTTCGGTTCATCGCGACGGCCATCCGGTTGATATCGGCTTGGTCCAGCGTCTCGAAACGGGAGACGCGCCGCACCGTCCGAGCGCCCGCCTGATACCAGAGACCTGCCGCTGCGAGAGAACTGACGATCGCGGCGAGATCGAGAAGGATAAAGACCACGTCCATTCAGTCTGCCTTAGCATTGGAAGGTTCAGATCTCCTGACGGCCTGCCGGTCCGTTACCTCAAGCTCGGTAAGGAGATCGAGCGTGATCTCGCTCTCGATCCGTTCGGCCTGCTGTGACGGGCAGAAAAGCGTGACCTCGACACGGAGCTTCCCCAGATCCGTGGTGAGAAACCGGACCACGGGGGCCGGGTCGGGAAGATCGCTGTGGGTCTTCCGTTCGATTGCCGCGTTGGCACGGGCGGCGCGGTCCGCGAACGGCTCGTAGTGTCGGGATACGATTGCCGAGACCCGTTCGTGCGCGCCCTCAAGCGGCGGCATCGGATCGAGCGTCACCGCGAACCGGTGATAGGTGTAGTCCCGCAACGCCGTCTGGTTGCAAACGGTAGCCGTCAGCAGAAGACTGTTCGGCACGACGATCGTGCGACCCGTCGGCATGTAGGCATGGGGCCCGGTCCCGAACTCCTGAAGCGTCGTCGCCAGCAACGTGTGGTCCGTCACCTCGCCTCGGGTCTCGCCGATCTCGATCCAGTCACCGACGGCGAATGCGCGCGTCGTCGCGCGAAGAACGGCCCCCGACAGACACAGGATCAGCTCCTTGGTCGCGACGACAAGAGCGACGGCTACGGCGGTCAGAGAGAGCGCGAACGTGCGAAGCTGGGGCGCCCAGATCAGCACGAGACCGACAAGAAGCAGAAGAAGAAACGCGTTTCGAGTTGTGGCGATCAGACGCCGCTGATTGTGCGGCGCCAGCTGCGACCGTGCACGGATTGTTCGAACGGCGATCTTCCGGGCGATCCAGAGCAGCAGCAGAAGAAGGAACGACGCGATCAGATCGAACTGCGGCAAAACGGCAGGATCAAAAGGCAGTCGCGGAATTGTCAATTCGCTCAGCATGGCCTCGATCTGTATCACGCGGTGGGTTAGGGGAAGCAACTCCGGCTCGGCCAAAGCCGTTGAACGGGCGTTGTGTTTTGCTCACACTGAGCAACGGCATAGGGGAGGACCCGCTCGCACGCACGCCCAAACGGAGGAATGGGGCATGATCTGCGCCGAACGGCCACGAAATGGGGGTGCTCGTTCGAATTGGACATACGGTTACATCGCCGTCTGAAGAAAATCATTGTCCGTATTTGCGGCGGGCATGAAGAATGGGCAGAATAGCGAATATGCGGTTCCTCCGGGTCCTGATCGGCCTGATGCTCATTCTGGCGGCCGGCTTCATCATCGTTGGCGAGCAACTGTCCGGGGCGAGCTCCGGAGCCGTGGTCAATGCACGTCTGACCACCTTGCAGTCCCCGATCGCCGGCGAGATCTCCATGTCCAATCTCGCCCTCGGAAGCCTAGTGGGCGAAGGCGAGCAGATCGCCCGCATCAGCGACCCGCTCGTCGACGACATCCGATTGGCGGACCTGAGGCTGGAGCGGAACCTGGCGCAGGCCGAGCGCGGTCAGATCACCGACCAGATCGCCGCGATCGACGACTCCCTCGAGATCCTCACGAACCGGGCCCGGCAATACGGTCGCGAGCGCA
The DNA here is from genome assembly GCF_030814015.1 of Amorphus orientalis. Taxonomy (NCBI): domain Bacteria; kingdom Pseudomonadati; phylum Pseudomonadota; class Alphaproteobacteria; order Hyphomicrobiales; family Amorphaceae; genus Amorphus; species Amorphus orientalis. The sequence goes on along the minus strand of NZ_JAUSUL010000001.1, from coordinate 1,120,716 downwards.
TCCGGCAGCTCGAGGCGGAGATCGAAGCGGCGCGATCGAACGCAGCGGCAGCGGAAGCGCGCCTGGAGCAGGCCCAGGGGACGCTTGACCGAGTGGTCCAGCTCTCGGAAAGGGGCGTGGCGACCGAAGCGGCCTTCGATGCGGCCACGGCAGACGCGCGCGTGGCGGAGCGCCTGCTCGAACAGAACAGGAGCCAGCTGCGCGTGCTCGAGATCCAGCTCGAGGCCGCCCGCGACGGCATCTTCCTCGGCGACAGCTACAACGACGCGCCCTACTCCGAGCAGCGCGCCGAAGAGCTCCAGCTTCGCCGCAGAGAACTCGAGGCCGACCTCGATGCGGTCTCCGCACGGCTGAGTGCGATCACGGAACGCATCAACGCGGAGCAGCGGCGTGTGAACCTTCTCTCCGAGGCCGTCGTGGTGGCCAACGTGTCCGGCAGGCTTTGGGAAGTGCTTGCGGCCGATGGCGAAAGGGTCCAGCGCGGCGAGGACATCATGCGGCTGGTGGATTGCAATTCCACCTTCGTCACGCTGAGTGTGGCGGAATCCGTCTACAACCGCCTCCAGATCGGCGATCCGGCCCAGTTCCGTCCCAACGGCGAATCCATCGTCTACGAAGGAACGGTCTCGCGTCTTGCCGGATCGGGCGCGGCGACCGTCTACAGCAACCTCGCCGTGGCGCCGAGCGGGGAACATCTGGAGCGCTACGACGTGACGCTGCTCGTGCCGGACCTGGCCCTCGACCCGGCACTCGGCTGCGCGATCGGGCGGACCGGCCGGGCCTTCTTCCAGAGCCGTCCGCTCGACTGGGCGCGGGGGCTCCTGTCGCGCCTCAGCCCATGATCTACCTCTCGGCGTTTCAGTCGAGCCTCCTGCATCTGGCGCTCGTCGCCGGCGTCGTTCTCCTCCTGCCGTCCGTCTTCAACCGTGAAACCAACCTGCACCGCACGATCGTCTTTGCGACCGCAGGGCTGCTGGCCATGCGCTACGTCTGGTGGCGCGCGACCGAAACCCTCGCTCCGTTCGGGCTCACGTGGGACTGTCTGGCAAGCTGGTCGTTCTTCGCCCTCGAGGCCGGCGCAGTTTTGTCGTCGCTGTCGGCCTTCACCCTGTTGTCCAGGGTCAGGCACCGGCAGGCGGAAGCCGATGCCAACGCCGGCTGGTGGGCGCCGGGTCGGCCGCCCAGGGTCGCCGTCCTCATCGCCACCTACAACGAAGACCGGGACGTGTTGGAGCGGACGCTCGCCGGCGCAGCCGCTCTCAACCATCCGGTCGTCGAGATCCTCGTCCTAGACGACGGCCGCCGCCCCTGGCTGACGGAGTTCGCGGCCCGTTTCGGGGCCCGGCACGTCACCCGCCCCGACAATGCCCACGCCAAGGCGGGCAATATCAACCACACCCTTGCCGCCCTGGCGGAACGCGCCGAGCGCCCCGATTTCGTCGCGGTTCTGGACGCCGATTTCGTCCCTCACCGCAACTTCCTCGAGCGGACCCTGGCGCTCTTTCACGAGCCCGACATTGGACTGGTGCAGACGCCGCAGCATTTCTTCAATGCCGATCCGATCCAGCACAATCTGGGCCTCAGCCGCTCCTATCCCGACGAACAGCGCTTCTTCTTCGACCACCTCCAGCCGTCCCGGGACGCCTGGGGCATCGCATTCTGCTGCGGAACCTCGTCGGTGATGCGTTTCGAGGCACTCAAGCGGATCGGGTTTTTTCCGACCGACAGCATTACCGAGGACTTCCTTGTCACCATCGCCCTGCAGAACGCCGGATTTCGCACCGTCTATCTCGACGAGGCGCTGACCGAAGGCCTCGCGCCCGAAGGGCTGAAGGAATACATCACCCAGCGGGCGCGCTGGTGCCTCGGCCTGATGCAGATCGCGCGCGGAAAACTCGGGCCGCTGTCGCGCAACCGGCTGCGCCTGCGCGATCGCTGGAGCCTGATCGATTCGGTCCTCTACTGGACGACGACGTTCACCTTTCGCCTCGCGGCACTCACGTTTCCGCTGCTGTACTGGTTCTTCAACGTCACCGTCGTCAACGCCACCGTCCCGGACGTCATCAGCTATTTCGGCACCTACTTTCTGTTCGTCATCGCCGCCCTCAACTTCGTGTCCGGCGGCCTTGTCGTGCCGCTGGTCAACGACGTCAGCCAGATGCTGGGCGCCATCCCGATCACGCGCGCGGCCTACACCGGGCTCCTCAAGCCTCACGGCCACGCATTCAAGGTGACGGCGAAGGGCGGAGACAGGACCCGGACCATCGTTCAGTGGGGCCTGATGCGGCCGTTCGCGATCCTGTTCGCGCTCACCGTTCTCGGCCTGATGGTCGGGCTCTTCTCCTGGCGCTACGCTTTCGACGACGCCGGCGACGGCAAGGTCGTGATCCTGTTCTGGACGTTCTACAATCTCATCGTTCTTGCTCTGACGATGTTCGCGTGCGTGGAGCTGCCCCGCGCCGAACGGCATTATGTCGACGTTCCGGAACGGGTGACGGTCCGCTTCGGCGAAGGAGCGGCGACCCGACGGGCGTGGATGCGCGGTCTCGCCACGGACGGGATGCGCCTGCGCGGCGCGACGGCGCCGGCCGGCACGGATCTGGTGGTTTCGATCGGCGAGGTCGGCGAGGTTGCAGCGACGGTCGTGAAGTCGGAGGACGACGGTGCGATCCTGCGCCTTCTGCCCGACGAGACGCAGCGCGAGGCGATCATGAACCGTCTCTACGCGGCCGGAAATGCACCCGGTGTGACGCAAACGCGCCTGCCGGGCATCCTGCCAGACTTCCTGATCCGGCTGACGTCGGGCCGGCCTTAAACAGCCTCAGGGGGGCGAATTCCGACCCTGGAGGATGGCGAGCGCAGCCGAAATCGCGGCAACCTCGCGGGTACGCCGGGATTCGTAGGGATAGACGTCGTTGCCTGCGGCAATCTCCGTCGCGCTCGCCGCGAGGCGGGAAAATGGCCGCGCGTAGAGCGCCACGAAGAGCCCCGTGATCAGCACGACGATTGCGAGACCCGCCGCAATCGCGAGCATCAGCGCGCGCTGGATCTGAGCTTGTGCGGACAGCAGAATATCGGTCGGGATCCGCACTGCCATCGACCAGCCGAAATCGGGAAGCTCGCGGTAGCGCAGGTCGTCGAGAACGACCGTCATGTATTCCTGTCCGTCCGGCCAGGTTTCGATGAAGGCCCGGCCCGTTCCGACCCGAGCGGCCCGGAGACTGGAGGTCGTGAGCTGTTCCATTGGCGCGTTCGACGGGGCGATCACCACGTCGCCGCCTGCGCCGATCAGGAAGGCTTCGACCCCCAGAGCTTCGGCGGTCTCGCGAAAGCGGTTCCGGGCTTCAGCCACATCAATGTGGACACCCAGGACGCCGATCGGGCGTCGGGCGGCATCGTTTACCGGAGCGGCCAGATCGAGAAAGCGCAACGGCTCGTTGGATGACTGGCCCAACTTCTCGGCAAGAAGCACCGCCTCGTGTGCATCGCCGGCGAACGGACCGCGCAAGCCCTGGCTGAACCACGGGCGCGAAGCGACCGAAACGCCTTCAAGCAGCCCGTTTGACGCCTGTTCGACGATGCCCTGGAGATCGGCATATCCCGCCCACGCAACCCAGCTGTCGCCCTGGGTCAGCTCCGACAGCCGGGTCCCGAGTTCGTCGCCCGGCTTCGGCGCGGTGATGCTGCCGGCGAGCGTGTCCACCTGCGTCCAGGTCTGATAAAGCGACCGCAGAAATGTCGTCTGCAGACCGCGCCCCCGCGCCTCGACGGCCTGGGCAAGGGCGGCCTCGCCCTCCTGAGCGACGAGGCCCCGAACCAGAAATGCGGTCCCGATCATCAAGAGTGCAAACAGGCCAACAACGAAGACGAAGATGGCTGTTGCGAGCGCTGGGTAGGGCGTCTTTGACCTCGCCATCGAAATTCCCGTTGGCTGCTTTCGGCTCCATGGACAGAGACGATGTCTCTGGCAGGCCCGGATTATCGGGATACGATGACGACACCTCAATCCCCAAGCCTAAGCCTGAATTCGTCCCATTGGTGACGAAGCGAACGACAGCTTTCTGGTCGAGCAGGTCATCAGTCCGGCCGCATTAACCGTCTCCTGCCGACACCCATGGGCGGTGAGGAAGGTCAGATCTTCCCCGGCGCTCGAGCCGGTGGCCCAAGCGATTCGGCGCAACCAACTGCATTGAGGCAGAAGCTCAGTTGCGATCGGAGACTGCGACCCGCACGTCGAGGACCGCCTGACGCCGCTCGTCGCGGATGACGGCCATCGCGCGCGCCAGCGCCGCCGGAAGATCTTGGCCATTCTCCACCCGCTCGGTATAGGCGCGGCTGGCTTCGGCGACCTTCAGATAGTCGGGTGCCGGCTCCAGCGAGGTCAACGGCATGGCGTTGGCTCGGGCAGCGGCCCCCTGCGGATAGCTGTTGATCACCGAACGGCGGACCGCGTTCCACATGCCGTTGTTCTTGATGATCGTCAGGATCGGAAGCTCGAGAGCCTCGGCGATCTGGTGGCAGGCGACAGGATTGGCAAAAATATAGGACCCGTCGCCGATACAGGCGACGACCATCCGGGTGCGGTCGGCCAGTTGCGCCCCGAGGGCAGCGGGAAGTGCCCAGCCGAGGCCGCCGGAATGGGGAGGGTTGAACGCCCGGTTGGCCCCCGCCAGGGTCATCGATCCCGGAACGAAACCCAGCTCGCCGAAGACCACGGCCGTGTCGTCGAGAGCGTCGGATAGACAGCGGCTCATCCACTCCGCCGTCATCGGCGTGGTGCACCCTGTCTTCGCTTCGCTCAGGGCCTTCGCGCGCCATGCCTGCGCCCGGGCCGACACCTTTTCCCGTCGGCTCCGACTGCGCTCATCGGGGTCCTTCATGACCGCTGAAAGCGCCTCGACGGCGGCAACCGGATCGGCGGCGATCGCCAGATCGCACCTGTAGCTGCGGACGGGCATCCGCGCGAAATGCGGATCGGCGCCGATATGGACCACCTTTACCCCCTCGTCCGGCGCATGAAACGCCTCGAGCCAGGGGATACCGGCATCAAGCACGACGACCACGTCCGCCCCTTCCATCGCCGCCTTGACGTCATAGCCGAGGAACGCATCGTCGTTCGTCGCCATGACATTGCGCAGGGGAAAGGGTTCCGCCACCCCGATGCCATGCCGATTGCAGAAAGCGGAAAGCGCTTCGCCCAACCGCCCGGCCGGGTCGCCCCGCTGGCACAGCACCAGCGGCGCTTCGGCTTCGGCGATCCAACCCGCAACGACCGCGAGCGCGTCCGGATCAGGATGAGCCGCAGTCGTCGGCGGAGGGGGCGATTTCGGCAGCGGCTGCGTTTCGATGACCTCCATCAGCGGCTCGCGCGGAAGGCTGAGATAGACCGGGCCCTTCGGTTCGCTGTTCGCCAGCGAGACCGCACGGGCGGCAAGCGAAGCCCCCTGTTCGGGATAGCGCAGCTCGTAGTGGAACTTGGTGACATCGGAAACCAGCGAGGCCTGGTCGTACATCTCCTGGCCATAGTGGATCGGCGTGACGCGGTGTCCCGGACGTCCGCGCTCGGTGATCGGGGTGCGGCCGGACATGACGACGACGGGAACGTTGTCGCTTGCCGCGTTGATGACCCCCATCGCCGCATTGGCGAGCCCGACATTGACGTGGACCATCACCGCCTGCGGGCGACCTGTGACGAGATAGTAGCCGTGCGCCATCGCGACACTGGCGGTCTCGTGGGGGATCGTCAGCGCTTCCGCGACCTGGCCCGGAGGCAACGTGGCGAGCGCCTCGATGATCGGCGGGAAGTCGGTGCCCGCATTGGCGAAGAGATAGTCCACTCCGCTGGTCTTGAGGCCGGTCAGGAGCGCTTCGGCTCCGGTCTTCGGTTCGCACCCTCGCGGGTTGGCGTCATCGCTCACGAATTTCCTCCCAGGCGCTCTTTGGCCGCGGACTACCGTTTTGCGAAGGGCCAATTTGCGAGCGCGAATTAACCGGTAGTCTCATTCAAAAATCTCATATAGAAAGATTTCTGAACGGTCTAACACATATGGGCCGACAAAAGGAGAGGGAGGAAAACGCATGCGTATGTCGATCGCTGCGGCGGCAGCGGCCTTCGGGCTGGCTTTCGCCGGGACTGCTTCGGCTCAGAATGTCGGGATCGCGACGTCCAATCCGGGATCGCTGTTCCACAATATCGGGACCGCAGTCGCCAACGCGTCCAACAAGGCCGGGCTCAACGCCACGATCCAGCCGGCCACCAGCCCCAACCAGTACATCCCCTTCGTTGCCTCCGGCGGCATCGAGTTCGGTGTCGCCAACCTCCAGGAAGTGGCCTACGCCCTGGAAGGGAAAGAATGGTTCGAAGGGAATGCCAATCCCGATCTGCGCATCGTCGCGAGCATCATGCCACTCAGGGAAGCGATCTTCGTGCGTGCCGACAGCGGCATCCGCACGATCGCTGATCTGAAGGGCAAGCCGATGGTTGACGGCTACACCGCGCAGAACACGATCCTGCCGCAGCTCGACGCCATGTACGCGACCGCAGGCATGACCCGAGACGACATCGAGCCGGTCAACGTTCCCAGCGTCGTTGCCGGGGCGGACGCCTTCATGGCAGGCGAAAGCGTGGGCTTCATCTTCGCCCACGGAGCCGGCAAGGTCCGCGAAGCGGATGCGGCGGTCGGCGGGCTCTATGCGATCCCGATCGAGCCGACCGACGAAAATCTGAAGCTGGCCCGGAAGTTCTGGCCGGTGGCGTTCTTCACGGAGATCGAGGGCGGCACCACTCCGGGCGTTCCGGAAACCGCGAGCTATTTCGCCTATCCCCAGGTGGTCTTCACGAACGCCAACGTGCCGGACGACGTCGTCTACGAAATGGCCAAGGCGATCTACGAGGGCAAGGAAACGATGGCCTCGTCCTTCCCGCCGTTCAACCAGTTCGATCCGGCGGACATGGCGAGCGATGTCGGGGTGAACTCCTATCATCCCGGCGCGCTGAAATTCTTCGAAGAAGCCGGCCTGAACTAGGGCCGCCACATGCAGACAGATGGTGTGGGAGGGGTCGGTCGCGGCCCCTCCATTGAAATCTGCCGGCCGATTGCAGACGTGCTCGCCGGCCTCCTCACCCTCGCCGCGGTGGCGTGGGCGATCTCGCTGCCGCGCTATCTCGGCGTCGGCTTCTACCCGCAGCAATTCTTCGCACTCATTCTCGGCCTCGTGTTGCCGATCGCCTTTCTCACGCTTCCCGCCCGGCGGGGCGCCGCACGCCGGCGGGTGCCGTGGCTCGACGTCGTCCTCGCAATCGTCAGCGCCCTGGCCGTCGGCTACATCGCGCTGCGCTATCCCGATCTCATCAACCAGATCTTCGCGCGGCCGCCGGAGGTCTGGATACCCGGCATCATCACGATCGCACTAACCCTGGAGGCGCTGCGCCGCGCGACCGGGTGGGCGCTCGTCATCATCATTTCGGCGTTCCTGCTCTACGGTCTCTTCGGGGATCTCGTGCCGGGCCGGCTGCAGGGACGCGCCCAGGGATGGCAGCTCCTTTCCGGCTACATGGCCTTCGACGCCAACGGCATTCTCGGCCTGCCGATGTCGGTCGCGTCGACCATCGTCATCGCCTTCATCCTGTTCGGCGTGCTGCTCGGACTGACGGGCGGCTCCAACTTCTTCACCGATGCCGCGATGCTGGGCATGGGCCGCTTCCGCGGCGGCTCGATGAAGATCTCCGTTCTCGCCTCCGGCCTGTTCGGCTCGATCTCCGGCTCCGCGGTCGCGAACGTCGTAGGCACGGGCGTCGTCACCATCCCGATGATCAAGCGCGACGGCTATCCCTCGCATAAGGCGGCGGCCATCGAAGCCGTCGCCTCGACGGGTGGCCAGCTGATGCCGCCGGTGATGGGCGCCGCGGCCTTCCTGATGGCGGAGTTCCTGTCCGTTTCCTATTCCGTCGTGGTGCTGGCCGCGCTTATCCCGGCCCTTCTCTACTATATCGCGGTGTTCATCCAGGCCGACCTCGAAGCCGCGCGCCTGGGCATCGCCCCGGTGCCGAAGTCCGACATTCCCCCGGCGAAGGGCGTGCTTGGGGGCGCGCATTTCCTGTTGGGCTTCGCCATCCTGATCTATGTGCTCTTCGCCCTGAACTGGCAGCCGGAGCGAGCGGCCCTGATCGCCGTGGTTTCGATCATCGCGACGTCCCTGGCGATCGGCTACCGCGGCAAGCGCCCTTCCGTGCGGGCAATCGGCGCGAGCCTCTCCACCACCGGCCATGCCGTCGTGGAGATCGTTCTCATTTCGGCCGCGTCGGGGCTCGTGATCGGCATTCTCAACCTCACCGGCCTAAGCTTCAACCTGACCTATGCGCTGGTTCAGCTCGGCGGGTCCAGCATCATCCTGCTTCTGGGACTTTCCGCCATCGTCTGCATCGTGCTCGGCATGGGCCTGCCCACGCTCGGGGTCTACGTCCTTCTCGCCGCGCTGGTGGCGCCGGCCCTGGTCGAGCTCGGGATTCAGCCGATCGCGGCCCATCTCTACGTGCTCTATTTCGGGATGATGTCGATGATCACCCCGCCGATCGCGATGGCGGCCTTCGCCGCGGCGGCCATCGGCAAGGCACCGGCGATGGCGACGGGGTTCGCGGCGATGCGGTTCGGCTGGTCCGCCTATGTGGTGCCGGTGCTGTTCGTGTTTTCCCCGAGCCTTCTGATGATGGGCGATTCCTTTCACATCGGGCTTGCGGTAACGACGGCGGTCGTCGGCGTCTGGCTGATCTCCGCCGCCCTCGCCGGCTACTTCGCCTCCATCCTGTCGCCCGCCAAACGATGCCTGTTCGCCATTCTTGGCCTGGCGGCGCTGGTCCCGGCCGGAGCCTTTCCGGGTGCGCTCTACAGCGACATCATCGGGGTGGTCGGAGGCGCCGCGCTGATGGCGGCGGAGATCGTCCGTGAACGACGCAGCACGGTCGGCGCGAGATCATGACGATGGAGTCGCGCAACAGCCTGGAGCGGGTGATCGCGCTTCTGGATGTCTTCTCCGAAGAGCGTCTCGAATGGACGCCGGACGAACTGATGGCGGAACTCGGCTACAGCCGGCCCACGCTCTACCGCTATCTGAAGACCCTGAAAGACGCGGGTTTCCTGACGTCCACGCCATCCGGCGGCTTCACGCTCGGGCCCCGCGTGGTCGAGCTCGACTTCCTCATGCGCAAGTCCGACACGCTGGTGCTGCACGCGCGGCAGCATCTCGATGCGCTGGCCGAGGCCTATCCCTGCAACTCGCTTCTGGTGCGCTGGTACGGAAACAAGCTGTTGTGCGTCGCCTCGGCCTGTTCGACGTCGGAGGTGCAGACGAGCTACCCGCGCGGACGACCGATGCCGCTGGCACGCGGGGCGATCTCGCGTTCGATCATCGCCTTTCTTCCGCGCCGGAAACTGCTGCCGTTCGTCGAGGACAATCTGGAGGAGTTTCGCGCCACGGGCCTGGGCGACACGCGCGACGATTTCCTGGACGTCCTGCGCCAGATCCGGCGGACGGGATACGCCGTCGCCTACGGTGAAGTGACACCGGGGGTGACCGGCATCGCCGCGCCGATCTTCGACAACAGCACCAGCCCGATCGCCTCCCTCTGCCTGACCATGTCCCAGGAAGCCGCCAGCCGGTTCGGCGTCGGCCGCATCGGGTCGGCTCTCATCAAGACCGCAAACGGGATCAGCGAGCACCTGGCCCGCCATCGCAACCAGACCGCTGAGCTCCCCTCGTAGAACGACCGCCCCCAAGACGTTGCACACACGGATTTCGACGGAGGAACACATGAAGAAGATCGACATATTCAATCACATCTGGCCGAAACCGTTCTTCGACGCGCTGATCGACCACATCGGAGAGATGACGGACATCACCCGGCGGTCCGGTGCCGTACCCATGATGACCAACCTCGATCGCAGGTTCGAAGTCATGGACATGTTCGGCGAGGATTATCAGCAGGTGCTTTCCCTCGCCTCGCCGCCACTTGAGAAGCTGGCCGATCCGGCGAAGGCACTGGAACTGTCCAAGATCGGCTCGGATTCCATGGCCGAGCTCTGCCGGGACCATCCCGACCGTTTCCCGGCCTTCATCGGCACGGCGCCGATGACAAGCCTCGATGCGGTGGTCGAAGAAAGCCGGCGGGCCGTCGAGGACCTGGGTGCCGTCGGCATGCAGATCTTCACCAACGTAAACGGCAAGCCGGTCGACCTGCCGGAGTTCGGGCCGTTCTTCGAATATATGGCGAAGGCCGGAAAGCCGGTGTGGCTTCACCCGGCCCGCGGCGAGAACTTCGCCGACTATCTGAGCGAGGACCGGTCCGAGTACGAGATCTGGTGGACGTTCGGCTGGCCTTACGAGACCTCCGCCGCGATGGCCCGCATGGTGTTCTCCGGCCTCTTCGATAAATATCCGGGCCTGAAGGTCATCACCCATCATGCCGGCGGGATGGTGCCGTTCTTCGAAGGACGGGTCGGCCCGGGCTGGGACCAGATGGGAGCGCGCACGACGGACCGCGACCTGGCGGCCGTGCGCAAGGCGCTGAAGCGGCCGCACCTGGACTACTTCAAGGACTTCTATGCCGACACGGCCTCGTTCGGCTCGCAGAAGGCGATCGAGCACGCCATCGAATTCTTCGGCGAGGACCACGTCCTGTTCGCCTCCGACGCACCGTTCGATCCCGAAGCGGGTCCGATGTACATCCGGGAAACGATCCGGATCATCGAGGAGATGGACATCTCCGACGAGCTGCGCCGCAAGATCTTCCAGGACAATGCGGTGAAACTCCTCGGTCTGAGCGTCTAGAAGGGGCCGACGATGTCAGAGGCAGCCAACGCGCCCAGGGAGCTGACCGGCGACGTCATCATCGTTGGCGGCGGCCCGGTCGGAATGGGACTCGCCATCGAGCTCGGTCAGCGTGGCATCAAGACGATCGTCGTCGAGCGCCACCCCGTTCCGCAGCCGGTTCCGAAGGGACAGAACCTGACCCAACGGACGATGGAGCACTTCCATTTCTGGGGAGCGGAAAAGGAACTGCGGGCCGCACGGACGATCCCACCCGGCTTCGGCATCGGGGGACTGACGGCGTACGGGACGCTGCTCGGCGACTATCACTACGACTGGCTGCAGCGCGAGCTGGTGAGGCCCTACTACTTCACCGACAACGAGCGGCTGCCCCAGTATGCGACCGAGGAGGTGCTGCGGGCCCGGGCCGCCGAGATTCCGTCGGTGGATATCGTCTACGGCTGGTCGGGCGAAGGCGTGTCCCAGGACCATGACGGCGTCACCGTCACGATCGTGGAAAAGGACGGGGAGACCCGCCGGACCATTCGCGCCCGCTACGCCGTCGGCTGCGACGGCAGCCGTTCGGTGCTGCGCGAAGGAGCAGGCATCACCCAGACGCGGACCGACCACGACCGGCTCATGGTGCTCCTGGTCTTCAAATCCCAGGAATTGCACGATCTCCTCACCCGCTATCCCGGCAAATCGTTCTTCAGCGTTCTGCATCCCGATCTGAAGGGCTATTGGCGCTTCTTCGGCCGGGTGGACCTGGGGTCGACCTGGTTCTTCCACGCTCCGGTGCCCCCCGGAACCACGAAGGACAATTTCGATTTCACCGGCTACCTCCACCAGTCCGCCGGTGCCGAGTTCGACGTCGAATTCGACTATATCGGGTTCTGGGATCTGCGCTTCGCGGTCGCCGACACCTACCGCAAGGGCCGGGTGTTCATCGCCGGCGACGCGGCCCACAGCCATCCGCCCTATGGCGGCTACGGCGTGAACACCGGGTTCGAGGATGCCCGCAATCTCGGCTGGAAGCTGGCTGCATCGCTCCAGGGATGGGGCGGCGAAGCGCTCCTCGACAGCTACGATGCCGAACGTCGTCCGGTGTTCCAGTCAACCGCTCGCGACTTCATCGAGAATTTCATCAACGAAGACCGGGACTTCCTCGAAACCTATTCGCCGGACACCGACCGAGCCGCGTTCGAAGCGGCCTGGGCCGAGCGGGCGAAGGGAACGGCGGAGGTCCACTCGTTCGAGCCGAACTATGAAGGGTCGCCGGTGGTTTTCGGACCAAAGGGCGCGCGCTGCAGCGCCGTCGGATCGCATACGTTCGAGGCGCGGGCGGGTCATCATCTGGCGCCGCAGCCCCTGTCGTCGGGGCGCAACCTCTACGAAGAGCTCGGCAGCGGGTTTACGCTCCTGTCCCTCGATGCCGCCGCATCCGATGTGGAAGCGCTGACACGGGCGGCAGCGGATTGCGGAATTCCCCTGAAGGTCATCTCGGACACATCGGAGGATGGCAGAGAACGGATGCAAGCGCGCCTCGTCCTGATCCGCCCGGACCAGTTCGTTGCGTGGACCGGCGACACGGCGAACGCGAGTGCCGAAGCCGTTCTAAGGCGTGCTGCCGGGTTGAGCTGATCGATCCGAAGGCCAGCCGGCGCGCAGGACGTCGGCAGCCTCGAGCCCGATCGGGCAGCAAAGAGACCCATTCGCGCATTGCACTGAACGTGCCCGCGACGTCACGCGCCCCAGACCACCCGGTCCTCATGGCGCTTGATGAGGTGACGCAGCGCCGCGAAGCTTTCCGTCATATGGCGCGCGAACGTGTCGACGGCCGGCGACGTGCTGGCTCCCTTCACGCGCAGAAGGCCGAGCGCCCGTTCCGGGTGCGGCACCTTGAACGGCAGCGCCGCGACCCCGCCGCCATGCCGGAGGCCGAACACCACGCCATGGGGCAGGATCGTCAGCGCGTCCGTCGCCTGGAGATAGTTGACCACGCTGATCAGCGACCCGCCCGAATAGCGGATTTTCGGCTCCATCTCTCCGAGGGACAGGAGCAGGCTTCTCAGGTCCGCCATCAGCGGGCTGTTCGGCGGCGGCGCCACCCAGGGATAGTCCAGAAGCTCGCCCACCTGCGGCCGACGCTTCACGAGAAGGGGATGGGTCGGCGCACAGGCAACCACGTTGCGGCCGGGCAGCAGTTCCTCGAACACCAGCCCTGACCCCTCGTCGAGCAGGTCGATCGGGCAGATCGCCAGATCGATCCGGTCGGCGACCAGTGCAGTGCGCAGGTCGCCGAAATAGCCATAGCTCTGGTCGACCCGCACGTCCGGATGGGTGTTCTGGAAGGCCGCCACCATCTGGGTGACCAGCCCGTCGGTGAAGAACTGAGTGCCGCCGACGCGGACCACCCCGGATCCGCCTTCCCGGTAGGTTTCGAGCAACTCCGAAGCCTTGCGCGACGCCGTCAGCATGGTCTGGCCGTGGGCCGCCAGCGCCCGGCCGAACGGGGTCGGCTGGAGCGGCCGCCGGCCGGGTACGAACAGGGCGGCGCCCAGCCGCTTCTCCAGCATCGAGAGCGTCCGTGAAACGGCCGGCTGGGACAGCCCCAGCAGCGCGGCGCCTTCCGTCACACCACCGGCCTGAACCACGGCGGCAAGTTGAACCAGGTGGCGCTCGTCAATCTTCATAACGATTTGCTATATTAAAGGGCGCAGAAATCATCAAGCTTGGTCCACCGCCTGCTATTCTGATCTCGACACGGACGCAAAGATCCAAAGTCGGGAGGAACTGCCATGCCGGCATCGACGATGCCGACGCACACGATGGAGGCTGCCTCGCGCGCCGCCGCCGAGCGGTTCCGCCGGGCGGACCGGGATCCGTCGCCGTTTCTGGCGTCGGCGGTGGAGCACCTGCACGCCCTGATCCGCGAGACCCGGCCCAGCCAGGAGGACTGGCGGGCGGCCATCGAGTTTCTCACCGCCACGGGACACGCGGTCGACGACAAGCGCCAGGAATGGATGCTTCTGTCGGACGTGCTCGGCGTTTCCGCTCTGGTCGAGGAACTGAACGCGCCCCGCCCGCTGGGAGCCACGCCGAACACCGTGCGCGGCGTGTTCTACCGGGCCGATGCGCCGCGCTACCCCCTCGGCACGGATATCTCCCTCGACGGCAAGGGCGATCCTCTGACAGTGCGGGGACGCGTCGTGGATCTCGACGGCCACCCCATCGCCGGCGCGACGGTGGAGACCTGGCAGGCCAACGCCCAGGGCCGCTATGAAAATCAGGAGCCGGAGGCCCAGCCGGAGCACAATCTGCGCGGTGTCTTCACAACCGGCGCCGACGGCGGATTCCACTACCGCACGGTCAAGCCGGCTGGCTACGCCCTCCCCGACGACGGACCGGTCGGCGCCCTGTTCCGCCGGATCGGATGCCCGATGCGGCGGCCCGCCCACCTCCATTTCATAATCCGCGCCGAGCCCTACGAGACGATCTCCACCCACGTTTTCGACGGCAACGATCCGGATCTGTCGGACGACGCCCTGTTCGGCGTCAGACCGGAGCTGATCGGCGACTTCGTTCCGGTCTGTGACCCATCCGGCGGCCGTGCCTGGGCTCTCGATTTCACCTTCGTGATGGCGCGCGCGAAGCCGAAGAGGGACCGCCCGTGACCCAGAGCTTCACCTATCGCGGCATGCCGCACGAGATCGTGTTCGGCGACGGATCCAGCACCGCGGTCGGCGACCACGTTGACAAGCTCGGCTGCCGGCGCGCGCTGGTTCTGACGACACCGCAGCAGGTCGAAGACGGGACGGATCTCGCGCGCAATCTCGGCGATCGCTCGGCCGGGGTGTTCTCGGAAGCCGCCATGCACACGCCGGTCGACGTCACCGAGCGGGCCGTGGAAAGGGTGGCGGTGACCGGCGCCGACTGCCTGGTCGCCCTCGGGGGCGGCTCGACCACCGGGCTCGGCAAAGCCATCGCCTACCGCACCGATCTGCCGCAGATCGTCATTCCCACCACCTATGCCGGCTCCGAGGTGACGCCGATCCTCGGCCAGACCGAACACGGCAAGAAGACCACGCTGACGGACCAGAAGGTTGTGCCGGAGGTGGTCATCTACGATCCGTCCCTCACCCTCGGTCTTCCGGTCGCCATGAGTGTGACCAGCGCGCTCAACGCCATGGCCCACGCCGCCGAAGGTCTCTACGCCCAGAACCGCAATCCGATCGTCTCGATCTACGCGGTGGAAGGCCTCAAGGCGATGCAGTCGGCGCTGCCGGCGATCGTCGAAACGCCCGGTGATCCCGAGGCGCGCGGTAAGGCGCTGTACGGCGCCTGGCTCTGCGGGATGGTGCTCGGCGCCGTGGGCATGGCTCTGCATCACAAGATCTGCCACACGCTCGGCGGGTCCTTCGACACCCCGCACGCCGACACCCACGCGATCATGCTGCCGCACACGATCGGCTACAACGCCGCCGCCGTGCCGGAGCTGCTCGCTCCCGTCGGCGAGATCTTCGGCGGAACGCCGGGAGCCGCACTCTATGACTTCGCGCTGCGCGTCGGCGCACCCAGCGCCCTGAAGGACCTCGGCCTGTCGGAGGCCGATCTCGACCGCGCCGCCGACCTCGCCGTCCAGAACGCCTACTGGAACCCGCGCCCCATCGAGCGCGACCCTATCCGTGCGCTCCTGCAGGACGCCTGGGAGGGACGGCGCCCCGAGCGCTGACAAGACGACAGAAAAGAAAACGGGAGGACAGCATGATTTCCAAGTCGATTTCCCGCCGCCGCTTCATGGGAACCGCAGCCGCAGCCGCTGCGGTCGCCGGAACAGCCGGCTTTCCGATGCCGGCCATCGCCCAGGGCCGGAAGATCAGGCTCGGCTACGTGAGCCCGCAGACAGGCCCGCTCGCCGCGTTCGCCGAGGCCGACGGCTTCATCATCGACCGGTTCAAGAAGCAGGTGGCGGACTCCGGCCTCGACATCGAGGTCATCGTCAAGGACAGCCAGTCCAACCCGAACCGGGCCGCCGAGGTCGCCAACGAGCTGATCATCGACGACGAGATCAACCTGATGCTGGTCGCCTCCACGCCGGAGACGACCAACCCGGTCACCACGACCTGCGAGATCGAGGAGATCCCCTGCCTCTCCACCGTTGCGCCGTGGCAGCCCTGGTTCATCGGCCAGCAGGCGAACCCGACCGATCCGGGTTCGTGGGAACCGTTCCGGTACGCCTACCACTTCTTCTGGGGGCTGGAGGACGTCATCGCCGTCTTCACCAACATGTGGGGCCAACTCGAGACCAACAAGAAAGTGGGCGGCCTGTTCCCGAACGACGCCGACGGCAACGCCTGGGGCGATCCGAATGTCGGCTTCCCGCCGGTCCTGAAGGAAAAGGGCTACAGCCTGGTCGATCCGGGCCGCTACCAGAACCTCAACGACGATTTCTCCGCCCAGATCAACGCCTTCAAGGGCGACGACGTGGAGATCGTCACCGGCGTGATGATCCCGCCGGACTTCACCACCTTCTGGAACCAGGCCAAGCAGCAGGGCTTCACGCCGAAGATCGCCTCGATCGGCAAGGCGATCCTGTTTCCGCAGGCGGTCGAGGCGCTTGGCGACCAGGGCAACAACCTCTCCTCCGAAGTGTGGTGGTCGCCGAACCATCCGTTCAAGTCATCGCTCAGCGGCGAGACCTCGAAGGAGCTCGCCGACGCATACGAAGCGGAAAGCGGCCGGCCCTGGACCCAGCCGATCGGCTTCGTTCACGCGCTGTTCGAGATCGCGCTCGACACGATGAAGCGGGTCGACGACCCGTCCGACGCCGATGCCGTCGCCGATGCGATCGCCGCCACCGACATGACCACACTGGTCGGCCCGATCGCCTGGAACGGCAAGGGCGTGCCCCCGTTCGCGGCCAAGAACGTCGCCAAGACTCCGCTCGTCGGTGGCCAGTGGCGGCTCAAGGACGGCGGCGGCTACGACCTCGTCATCGTCGACAACCAGACCGCGCCGGAGATCCCGACCGCCGGCAAGATGGAGCCGATCAGCTGACCGGCTGACCGCCCCTGCAGCGCCGGTGCGGCTTCGCGCCGGCGCTGCCTCTGCCCCTGCCCGCTCACCCTGAAGGACGACGGTTGTGTCGCTTCTGCGCCTCGACAACGTGTGCAAGTCCTACGGCACCCTGAAGGTCACCGACCACGTGACCCTTGAGGTCGCCGAGGGCGAAGCGCTCGGCATCATCGGCCCCAACGGCGCCGGAAAGTCGACCCTGTTCGACCTGATCACCGGCCGCGTCGCCGTCGACGCCGGCACGATCGCCTTCGCAGGTTCCGACGTGACGGGCCGGCCGGCGACCCACCGCTGCCGCCTTGGGCTCGGCCGCTCCTTCCAGATCCCGCGCCCCTTCGGCCGGCTGACCGTTTTCGAGAACCTCGTCGTCGGTGCCGCCTTCGGGGCAAGCCGCTCCGAGAGCGAGGTCACCGACCGCTGCGCCGACATCCTGCGCCGGACCGGGCTTCTGGAGCGCGCCAACACCGCCGCCAACCAGTTGCCCCTGCTGCAGCGCAAGCGGCTGGAGCTGGCCCGGGCGCTTGCCACCGAGCCGAAGCTTCTCCTTCTCGACGAGATCGCCGGCGGCCTCACCGAGAGCGAGTGCCGGTCGCTGGTGGAGACGATCCGCGCCATCCACGAAGGCGGCACCACAATCGTCTGGATCGAGCACGTGCTGCACGCGCTGACCTCGGTCGTCGAGCGCCTGGTGGTGCTCGACTTCGGCCGCATCATCGCCGACGGCAAGCCCGACGCCGTCATGGCCTCGCGCGAGGTGCGCGAGATCTATCTGGGGATCGAGGTCTGATGGCGCTTCTGGAGACATCGGGCCTGACCGCCTTCTACGGCGATTTCCAGGCGCTGTTCGGCGTCGACGTCGCCGTCGATGCCGGCGAGATCATCGCCATCATCGGCGCCAACGGGGCCGGGAAGACCACGCTCCTGCGTTCGCTCTCCGGCGTGCTCGCCAACGAGGCCGACGCGATCCGCTTCGACGGCTCCGCTATCGGCCGGCTCGCGGCGCCCGACGTGATGGCCCGTGGCATCGCCATGGTGCCGGAGGGGCGAAAGCTGTTTCCCTCGCTCTCCGTCCAGGAGAACCTCCAGATCGGCACTTACGGGCGCAAGGCCGATGGCCCGTGGTCGCTGGAGAGCGTCTACGAGCTGTTCCCGATCCTGAAGGAACGCCGAGCCAATCCGAGCACCGCGCTCTCCGGCGGCCAGCAGCAGATGGTCGCGATCGGCCGGGCGTTGATGTCCAACCCGCGCGTGCTCCTTTGCGACGAGCTCAGCCTCGGCCTCGCGCCGGTGATCATCCGCGACATCTACGCCGTCATGCCGAAGCTGCGCGCCTCGGGAGCGGCCATCGTGCTGGTCGAACAGGACATCGAGCAGGCGCTCAAGGTGGCCGACCGGGTCTACTGCATGATGGAGGGCCGCATCACACTCGCCGGCACCCCCGCCGAGCTGTCGCGTGACGCCATCCACAATGCCTATTTCGGAGTGGCCTGATGCAGTGGATCGACACCATCGTGCAGGGGGTGCTGCTGGGCGGACTCTACGCCCTCTTCGCCACGGGGCTCAGCCTGGTGTTCGGCATCATGCGGCTGGTCAATCTCGCCCACGGCGACCTGATCGTACTCGCGGCCTATCTGATCCTGGTCCTGGTTTCCGCTTTGGGCATCGATCCGTTCACCGCCGCGCTGATCGCCGCACCGGTCATGTTCGCCGTGGGTTGGGCGCTGCAGTACGTGGTCCTCAACCGGACGCTGGGCGACGACATCCTGCCGCCGCTGCTGGTGACCTTCGGCCTCTCCATCGTCATCCAGAATGCGCTGCTGGAGGGCTTTTCCGCCGACAGCCGCAAGATCCCGGCGGGCGCGCTTGAGACCCAGTCGATCGCACTCGGCGGTCTCAACGTCGGCGTCATGCCGGTGCTGACGTTCCTGTCCGCGATCCTGGTGATCGTTGCTCTCAACCAGCTCTTCTACCGGACCGCGCTCGGCCGCGCCTTCCGAGCGACGTCCGACGATCCGGTGACGGCCGGACTGATGGGCATTCGGGCCCCCGCGCTGTTCGCCAAGGCGACCGGAATTGCCATGATCGTAGTGACGATCGCCGCGCTCTATCTCGGCACCCGCGCCAACTTCGATCCGACGGTCGGGCCGGCGCGGCTGATCTACGCCTTCGAGGCGGTGATCATCGGCGGCCTCGGCTCGTTCTGGGGCACGCTGTTCGGCGGCATCATCATCGGCGTCTCCCAGGCCGTCGGCGCCGCGATCAATCCGGAATGGCAGATCCTGGCCGGCCACGTCGCCTTCCTGGTGGTGCTGCTGCTGCGGCCGCGGGGCCTGTTCCCGCGGACCGTCGGCTAGAGCGGGGAGGACGCGACCATGGCCCCCTCCCCGCGCTACCGTGTGAAGACCCAGACTGCCGCCTCCCGCATCTCGCTGGTCGTGGCGCTTGTGCTCGTTGCCGTCGCGATCGCCGCCCCGCTGTTCGTCTCCCGCGGCACCGTGCAGGACCTGTTCTTCATTCTCACCATGCTGGTGCTCGCCCAGTTCTGGAACCTGCTCGCCGGCTATGCCGGCCTCGTGTCGGTCGGTCAGCAGGCCTTCGTCGGCTTCGGTGCCTACGCCATGTTCGCCGCCGTGTCGCTGGCCGGGCTGGACCCGGTGGTGGCGATCCTGATCGGCGGCGTCGCCGCCGTTCTGCTTGCGATTCCGACCGCATTCTTCGTGTTCCGGCTGGAGGGCGCCTACTTCGCCATCGGCACCTGGGTGATCGCCGAGGTCGTCCGCCTCGTCGTGGCCCAGTGGCAGGCGCTCGGCGGCGGCACCGGCACCTCGCTGCCGCGCACCGCCACCCGCGACATGATCGGCGTGGAGGCGCTGGGCGACTGGCTCGGTCTCAAATCCTCGGCAGCAGGCGACGTGATGACCTACTGGCTGGCGCTGGCCCTGGCCGTCCTGACGATCGCCTTCATCTATCGGCTGCTGCGCTCCAAGCGCGGGCTCGGCCTCGCCGCCGTCCGGGACGATGCGTCCGCGGCCGGCGCCGTCGGTGTCGACGGCACCCGCATGAAGCATTTCGTCTATCTGGTCGCCGCTTTCGGCACCGGGCTCTGCGGCGCGCTCATCTACGTCCAGACGGCGCGAATCTCGCCGGACGCCGCCTTCTCCGTCATCGACTGGACCGCCTACGTCATCTTCATCGTCGTCATCGGCGGGATCGGCACGCTCGAGGGGCCCATCGTCGGCGTGCTGGTGTTCTTCCTGCTGCAGAACTCGCTCGCCGATTACGGCAGCTGGTACCTCCTGATCCTCGGCCTGATCGGCATCGCCGTCATGCTGTTCGCCCCGCGCGGGATCTGGGGCTTCGTCAGCGCCCGCACCGGCATCGAGCTGTTCCCGATCCGCCGGCGCCTGATCGTCGAGGACGACGCGCCACCGACCGACACACCCGAATCCTGACCCGGCGCCTCCGCGTCGGCAGAAGCAGACGGGGCGGCCGAACCACCCCGCCATAACGGAAGGAGGAGGCCCCGATGGCCGACATCACCACCGACGTCCTGATCGTGGGCACCGGCCCCGCCGGATCGGCGACCGCAGCGCTCCTGTCGAGCTACGGCATCGAGAACATGGCGATCAACCGCTACCGCTGGCTCGCCAACACGCCCCGCGCCCACATCACCAACCAGCGCACCATGGAAGTCCTGCGCGATCTCGGCCGGGAAGTGGAGGAGGAAGCCTATCTGTTTGCGACCGAACAGGACCTGATGGGCGAGAACGTGTTCTGCGAGTCGCTCGCCGGCGAGGAACTCGGCCGTCTCAGGACCTGGGGCACGCACCCGAACTCCCGCGCCGAGCATATCCTCACCTCCCCGTCGCACATGAACGACTGCCCGCAGACCTACATGGAGCCGGTGCTGTTCAAGACCGCCTGCTCCCGCGGCACCCAGGCGCGGATGTCGACGGAATATCTCTCCCACGAGCAGGACGCGGACGGCGTGACCACCACCTGCCGCGACCGGCTGAGCGGCAAGGAGTTCACCGTCCGCTCGAAATATCTGGTCGGCGCCGACGGCGGAAACTCCAAGGTGGCCGAGGATCTCGGCCTCAAGATGGAAGGCCGGATGGGCGTGGCCGGCTCAATGAACATCATTTTCAACGCCGACCTCTCCAAGTATGTCGCCCACCGTCCTTCGGTCCTCTACTGGGTGCTGCAGCCCGGCGCGGAGGTCGGAGGCATCGGCATGGGGCTGGTGCGGATGATCCGGCCGTGGAGCCGCTGGCTGATCAACTGGGGCTACGACATCAACCAGCCGCCGCCGGTGGTCGACGAAGCGTTCGCGACCCAGGTCGCGCGCAGCCTGGTGGGAGATCCGGAGCTTCAGATCGAGCTGGTCGACGCCAGCACCTGGACCGTCAACAACATGTACGCGACCGAGATGTCGAAGGGCCGCGTCTTCTGCATGGGCGACGCCACCCACCGCCATCCCCCCTCCAACGGGCTCGGCTCCAACACGTCGATTCAGGACGGCTTCAACCTGGCCTGGAAGCTCGCCTTCGTGCTGAAGGGCTGGGCCGGTCCCGGCCTGCTGGAAAGCTACGACGCCGAGCGCGCGCCGGTCGCCAAGCAGATCGTCACCCGCGCCAACCAGTCGATCGAGGAGTTCGGCCCGATCTTCCAGTCGCTCGGCCTTCTGGACTCGGTCGATCCGGTGAAGATGCAGGAGAACATGGACCGGCGCTGCGAGGGCACGCCGGAAGCCGAGGACCAGCGCCGCGCGCTGCGCGAGGCGATCGCGGCCAAGGTCTACGAGTTCGACGCCCACGGCGTGGAGATGAACCAGCGCTACCGCTCTTCCGCGGCGGTGACCGACGGGCAGCCGGAGCCGGCGTTCACCCGTGATCCGGAGCTGCACTTCGAGCAGACCACCTGGCCGGGCGCCCGGCTGCCGCACGCCTGGCTGTTCGCCGAAGACGGCACCCGCGCCTCGACACTCGACCTGAGCGGCCACGGCGTTCTGACGCTGCTGACCGGGCTCGGCGGCGAAGCCTGGTGCGAGGCGGCGGCTGAGGTCGGCCAGGCGCTCGGCGTCGAGATCGTCTGCCACGTCATCGGTCCGCGCTGCGAGTGGCAGGACCACTACGGTGACTGGGCCCGCGCCCGCGAGATATCCGACAGCGGCGCGGTGCTCGTCAGACCCGATCACCACGTGGCCTGGCGCTCGGAGCACCTTGCAGCCGATACCGCGGGAGAACTCGAACGCGTGCTTCGCTCCGTTCTGGACAAATGAGGAAACCGACGATGGAAGCGCACGAGAAAGGCTTCTTCACGGAAGAAAACTCCGTGGAAGTGGTGACCGGCCGCAACAAGAACGCCAAGAACGAGCGGCTCAAGGAGGTCATGGAGGTCGTGACCCGGAAGCTGCACGAAGCGGTGAAGGAGATCGAGCCGACCCAGGAGGAGTGGTTCGAGGCGATCATGTTCCTCACCCGCACCGGCCAGATGTGCAACGAGTGGCGTCAGGAGTTCATCCTGCTGTCGGACGTCACCGGCGTGTCGATGCTGGTCGACGCCATCAACAACCGGAAGCCGTCAGGCGCCTCGGAGAGCACCGTGCTCGGCCCGTTCCACGTGCAGGGCGCGCCGGAGCTTGAGATGGGCGCCAACATCTGCCTCGACGCCAAGGGCGAGGACATGGTCGTCTCCGGCCGCATCCTCGACACCGAGGGCAAG
The DNA here is from genome assembly GCF_030814015.1 of Amorphus orientalis. Classification (NCBI taxonomy): domain Bacteria; kingdom Pseudomonadati; phylum Pseudomonadota; class Alphaproteobacteria; order Hyphomicrobiales; family Amorphaceae; genus Amorphus; species Amorphus orientalis. The sequence goes on along the minus strand of NZ_JAUSUL010000001.1, from coordinate 1,098,114 downwards.
CCGGTCGCCGGCGCCAAGATCGACGTATGGCAGGCCAACGACGAGGGCTTCTACGACGTCCAGCAGAAGGGCCTGCAGCCGGACTTCAACCTGCGCGGCGTGTTCCGCACCGGCGAGGACGGCAGCTACTGGTTCAAGGCGGTGAAGCCGAAATTCTATCCGATCCCCGACGACGGGCCGGTGGGACAGCTGCTCGGCGCGCTCGGCCGCCATCCGTTCCGGCCGGCACACCTGCACTACATCATCTCGGCGCCGGGCTTCGAAACGCTCACCACCCATATCTTCGATCCCGACGACCGCTACATCGAATCCGATGCCGTATTCGGGGTGAAGGAGAGCCTGCTCGCCGAGTTCAAGCGGGTCGAGGACGCCGACCGCGCCGCCGAGCTGGAATTCCGTGACGGCTGGTTCTGGGAGGTCGAGCACGACTTCGTGCTGGCCCGACCCACGGCCTGACGCGGGTTTCAGGACGCCGAAACGACGGCGACCTGCCGGAACGGGCGCCCGATCGCAATCCCCAGGGCGGTCAGTCCGAAGGCGGCGATCAGCGCGATCTCCGAAGGAACGATCGCCAGGACCGCGGCGGGGAGATAGAGCGCGCCCGCCAGATAGCGGCTGCCGCGGACGGTCGTTCCGGACAGGAGCAGCGACGAGGCGACGACCAGGATCGCGCCTGACAGCGCCGCCTCGGCGATCGCGACGCCGGATCCCGACCACAACATCCCCGGATAGGACAGGAACATGAACGGCACGATGTAGGTGACCGCGCCGAGCCGGACCGCATTCAGCGCCGCCGGCCACCAATCTGTCTTGGCGATCGACGCGGCCACGAAGACGGCGATGCAGACGGGCGGCGTGATCACGGAGATCGTGGCGTAGTAGAAGACGAACATGTGCGCCACCAGCGGCTCGGTGCCGATCGCAATCAGCGCCGGAGCCATCACGGCTGCAACCAGCACATAGGCGGCAGTGGTCGGGATACCCATCCCGAGCACGAGGCAGGCGAGCGCCACGATGAGGCCGACGAGGACCGGGCTCTCGCCGCCGAGCGCGACGGTGAGCGAGGAGAGCGTCACCCCGACCCCGGTCAGGTTGATCATCGAGACAAGGATCTGCGCGCCGGCGAGCATCAGCGCGATGATGACGATGCCGTTGCCGGCCTCCACCAGGCCCGCGAGCAGCTTGCCGATCGTGTCGAGCGGACGCCGGCGGACGGCAAGGTCGGCGATCGCGAACGGCACGATCATCGCGATCACCCCGGCGGCTGCGGACAGCGCAACGGAGCGCCCGGAGACGAGCATCCAGATCAGCGCGCCAAGACCGAATACCACCGGTATCAGCCGAAGCGGTGCGAGTGCCGTGCGCGCGGACGGGATCTCCTCCGGCGGCACGAACCCGATCCGCTGGCGAAGCGCGATCAGATGGATCGTGAGGAACGTACCGGAATAGAACAGGATTGCCGGGATCAGCGCGGCGAGCGCGATCCGCAGATATTCCAGGCCGATCATTTCCGACATGATGAACGCCGCAGCGCCGAGGATCGGCGGCGTGATCTGCCCGCCGGTCGAAGCCACCGCCTCGACCGCCGCGGCGATTGGCGCCGGGTAGCCGATCCGCTTCATCAGGGGGATCGTCATCGTACCGGTCGTCGCGACATTCGCAACGGCGCTGCCGTTGACGGTTCCGAACGAGGCGGAGGCGACCGTTGCCATCTTGGCCGCGCCGCCGACGGTCCGCCCGGAGACGAGCAAAGCGAGATCCATGAAGGTGTCGCCGCCACCGGTCCGCAAAAGCATCGCCCCGAACAGAACGAAGGCCGCGATGATCGTCGACGCAATGCCGGTCAGCGAGCCCCACACGCCGATGTCCGACAGATAGAGCGTCTCCGTGACAAACAGGAGGTCGTAGCCGCGGTGGCCGAGCCGGCCCGGGATGAGATGGCCGAGAAAGACGTAGGCCAGTCCAATCAGCACGAGGATCGGGAACGCAAGACCGACGGTGCGGCGGGCGAGTTCCAGCAGCGTGACCACCAGCACCGCGGCAAGCGCAATGTCGAGCGGCCCCGCCATCGGCAGGCTGGTCATGATCCAGTTGGCGCTGAAGGTGACGTAGAAGCAGGCGGCCATGGCGCCGGTCCACAGCACGAGGTCGACCGCAATCGCCAGATAGCGCAGCCGCGCCGGAGGCCTGAGCGGATAGGACAGGAAGCCCAGAGTGATCACCAGCGCCACCATCAGCGATCGCTGGACCAGGGAATCGAACGGGCCGGCCGTTGCCGTGTAGAGCACGAAGGCACCGATCACGAGCGCGACGCCGCGACGCAACTTCTCGGCCATCAACGGCCTCCCGTCAGAGGTGAAATCCGCCCGAAGACGAAGCCGCGGCCGGCTGCCGGCCGCGGTCGTGCCCGTCGTCGATCAGTTGCTGGCCGGACGGAGCCGATCCGGAACGTCCACGCCGATCTCTTCGTAGTAGCGGATGGCGCCCGGATGCAGCGGCGTCGTGGCCAGTTCCATCGTCATCTGCGGAATGTCCGAGCCCTTCAGCCCGGAGAATGCCGCCGCCTGGGCGGTGTTGTCCTCCACCACGGCCTTGGTGATCTGGTACGCCATCTCCTGCTCCAGATCGGGCTGCGCCACCGCGGCGACGCCGAAGGCCCAGGTCTTGTAGGCGGGGTAACCCTCGCCGGCGACGTTATCGCCGATCGAGAGCACGGAGAGGTTCGGGAACTTCTCGGCGACGGTGGCGGCCTGGACGTCGCTCAATCCGACGATCGAGATCGGCGTCAGGGTGGCGATGTCGATCGAAGAGGAGTCCAACCGCTTGCCGGAGCCGCTCTTGACGTAGCCGACGACGCGGTCGTCCTTGATCTGGTTGACCACGTCACCGGTAGACCCGCGCGCCCAGTCCGGCTCGATGCCGAGCGCGCCGAAGACGGCTTCGGACGTCGCCTCGGTCGCCGATCCGGTGATGCCCGGATTGAATTCCTTGCCCGCGAGATCGTCCAGCTTGCTGACGCCGGCATCCTTGCGGACGATGACGTTCTGAGGCGCCGACGCATAGACCCATAGCGTCAGCGGCTTGTAGGCCTTCCCCTCGAACTGGCCACGGCCGTTGTAGATGTCGTAGGCGACGTTGGTCGTCACCAGTCCCAGATCGACCTGGTCACGCTGCAGCCGGCGCAGGTTGTCGAGGCTGGCGCCCGTCTCGACGACGTTCGCCTCCACCTCGGGGACCTTTTCATTGATCAACTGGGATACGGCGACGAAGTAGCCGTAGTGACTGGACGACGACGACGTCGTGCCGATGGCGATCCGGTCCTGGGCGACGGCCGGCGTGGCGACGAGTGCCGCGACGGCGAGCGCAATGGCTGTTCTTTTCATCAGTTTCCTCCCGTTCAGTCCGTGTTTTCCGGTGGTCGAGTGTCGGGATCGAGGAGGCTGGCTGGCACCTCGATCTCAAGCGAGAGAAGCCGGAATGCGCTCGTTTTTCCGTGGGTATCGAGCGCGAGGGCAGCGTTGACGCCCCCTTCAAGGGCATCCTCTATGACGAAGTTCATCGCGAGCAGCTTCGGCAGTTCGTACCGCGTGACGGCGCTGGCCCCGCGATGGCGGAACAGGTCCAGAACCCTCGCCTCGGTCACCTCGCGAACGAGGACGGGGTATGCGTCCTCCCTGTAGGCGATCACGCTGATGTTCTGCCGGTTCCCCTTGTCGCCGGACCGGCCATGGGCCAGCCGGTTGAGCGGTACCCGCACGCGTTCCAAGCACGACCTCCCCGAGTTGCCGTTCCGCCCACGTCGGCGGACGCGGCTTCGAATCTTCCCGATCCGACCCTCCTGCGCCGCGGAACGGAGCTTTCTTGACGCGGTCCGTGTTCCACCGCTCTCGTGACGATGATCATCAAAATGATTATCGATAATGTCAACAATGATTGTGGCGACCAGCATCGAGCGGTATGGTTCGCCGATCTGGAGCCAAGCGCATGAGGAGCCCAGCGCGGAGATGTCGGAGACCGGGACGCGCCCCGCACGGAGAAAGCCGCAAGCCTGGGCGGAGATCTACGAGAGCCTGCAGGGAGCGATCCTGCTCGGCCGCTTGAAGCCGCGCGAGCGCCTGGTCGAAGACGATCTCATCCTTCGCTTCGAGGCGACGCGGCATGCGGTGCGCCGGGCCCTGGACGAACTGGAGCGCGAGGGGCTGGTGCTGCGCCAACCGAATCGAGGCGCCCAGGTCCGGGACTATTCCCGAAAGGAGGTCGAGGACCTCTACGAGATCCGCACCGCGCTGGAGACGCTGGCCGCTTCCCGCATGGAACGGCCGGTTGCGCCGGAGTTCATCGAGGAGCTCAAGGCGCTGGCCGACAAGCATCGCGAAGCGTCCGCGGACAAGCGCTATCTGGACCTCTCCCGGCTCAACAACGCCTTTCACGAGAAGCTCTATTCCGGCGCCGGCAATCCCGAGCTTTCGGCGGCGATCCGTCATTATTCGGTGATGACCCAGCCGATCCGCAGTCGCGGATTTTCCAGTCAGGACCTGAGGGAAACCGCGATCGCGGAGCACTTCGCGATGATCGCCGCGCTGGAAGCGGGTCACCTCGACCGGCTCGTGGAATTGTGCCGCGACCACATCCGCTGGCCGAAGGAATACTATCTGAGCAGCAACGAGGCGGCGGAGGACGTCGCCGACGCACTGAAGCTTTCCATCGTCGGCTCATGAGGCGCGAGATGACGTACAGGATCGGATCGGGAGCGGGCTTTTCCGGAGACAGGATCGATGCCGCACTGCCCGTGGTGGAAGCCATCGCGGCTGCCGGCGGCGGCGGGGCGATCATATTCGAGACGATCGGCGAGCGCACGCTAGCGCTCGGCCATCTCGCCCGCCTCAGCGACCCGGACAAGGGGTACGAGCCGCTTCTGGCAGACCTGGTCGGCCCGATCCTCGCCCGCTGCAAGGAGGCGGGGATCGTCATCGTCGGCAATTTCGGGTGCGCAAATCCGGACGGCGCCGCCCGTCTGATTTCGCGGCTCGCGGACGATCGGGGCATGGAGAAGCTCACGATCGCCGTGGTCGAGGGCGACGACATCGCGAGCGCCCTGGACACCGCCGAGCTGGAACCCTGGGAGGGCGATGGCGGCCTGGCCCCGCCGGCCGGTGAGCGGATTGCCGCCAACGCCTATATCGGGGCGGCGGCCATTGCCGACGCCATCGCCGCCGGCGCGGACGTGGTCGTGACCGGCCGCGTCGCCGATCCCGCGCTGGCGCTTGGGCCGCTCGTCGCCCACTTCGGCTGGAACTGGACCGACCTCGACCTGATCGCGGCCGGGACCCTGGTCGGGCATCTGCTCGAATGCGGGTCACAGGTGTCCGGCGGCTACTTCGCCGATCCCGGTTTCAAGGACGTGTCCCGACCGGAAGCGATCGGCTTTCCGATCGCCGAGGTGGAAGCAGACGGCAGCTTCGTGATCACCAAGCCGGAAGGAACCGGCGGGCTGGTCGACCTCAGGACCGTCCGCGAACAGCTGCTATACGAGATCCACGATCCCGCCGCTTATCTGACGCCCGACATCGTGCTCGACATCACCGAAGTCGACATCGAACAGGTCGGTCCCGACCGGGTCGCCGTGAAGGGCGCACGGGGACGGCCGCGGCCGGAGCGCTTGAAGGCAACGGTCGGCTATCGGGGCGACTGGCTCGGCGAGGCGGAGATCTCCTATGCGGGGCCCAATGCCCTGGCCAGATCGGAGCTCGCCGCGGACATCATCCGCAAGAGACTGAAGATCAGGGATCTGACCCTCCGCCACCGCATCGACATCATCGGAGCGACCAGCGCGTTCGACAACGACGATGGGGCGCTGCGCGCCGACAACGACGGGTTGGGTGGCGACGATTTCCGGGTGCGGCTGGCCGTCCGCGCCCCGCAGCGAAACCTCGTGGAGGGGGCGCTCCAGGAAATCACGGCGCTTTATTGCTGCGGGCCTGCCGGCGGCGGCGGTGTCCGCACCCGGGTCAGCCCACGGATCGAAACCCGCTCGTTTCTTGTGCCGCGCGACCTGACGCCGACCGGCTTCCGGTTCGGTGCGGAGCCGAACACGGATGTCGAAATGCGGGGGTGACGGCAACAACACGAAACGACGATTGCCGCTGCATTCCCGAAGAAGGCCTTGAGGCCGAATACGACGTCCTGCGGCTCATGCGGACGCTGGTCACGCATTTACTGATCAGGACGGTCCGCTGACTGTTTCGCCGCATACATGGCGGCATCCGCGCGATCGAGCAGTTCGTCGGAGCTTTGCCCATCTGCGGGAAAGATTGCCGTCCCGATACTGGCCCCGACGGTCAGTCCGTCCCATTCCAGCGAGCCGATGCGCTCGGCGAGCCGGGAAAGCAGACCGTCGACATTCGGAACACGACCAACGTCCGGGAACACGACAACGAACTCGTCTCCGCCGAAACGGGCGATGACCGGTTGGCGCAGAGGTCTCCCGTCGCTTTTTCTCTCAGCGGTCACCGAAGAGATCTCATCGTCGATCGTGGAGGCGATATCTGCCAGAGCACGATCCCCGGCAGAATGTCCGAGCCGGTCATTGATCGTTTTGAAACGGTCGATGTCGATGAAGGCGACGAGGATCTGTTGTCCGGTCTGTCGGGCGCGCCCAATCTCGAATTCGAGGTTCTCTTCGAGAGAGCGCCGGTTGTGCAAACCGGTCAGGGCATCGAGATTCGCCATCGTCACGAGCGCGCGCCTGCGGCTGCCGGATTCCGCCAGCGCAATTGAGAGCGCCGCCGATCCGACGAAGCACAGCGCCAGGATCATCACCGAATAGATCTGTGTCGCGCGGGACGGTTCGCCGGTTATCTCCTCCAGGGTCTCCCCGTCGACGAATGTGCCCACGTACCACTGGGGCCACCCCTGGGAGGACGGTTGCCGGACCCGCGGCGGAACGAACCCTTCGAAATTCCGCAGGCCGCTCATGATATCCCGAATCGGCTCCACGACGCTGTAGGTGAAGAGCCCCTCGTCTGTGAGGACCTGGTTCGAGGTCCCGGCCGATACCGCTTTCCAGGTCTCCGGATAGAGCTCAGCCATCCGGTCTTCCTGACCGCCGGGAAACATGAAGCCCCATTTGGGAGGCGGCACCGGAGAGACCATCCAGTATCCCTCTCGGTTCGCCATCATCGGGATGCCATTGGACAGGTCCGCGCTGGTTTCCACCGCAAGCAGCAAGGCGCTCGCCAGGTAGTTCAGGACCAGCAGCGCAACAGGCTCGCCATTCTGACCGCGGATCTGGGTGGCAATCCGGATCGTCGGCTTGAAGGGCCGCTCGATCTCACCGCTTTCCACGTTGAGACCCAACCGCGAAACAAAAATTTCGCCGTAGTCGAGGGACGCCGCATCGCGAAAGTAGGAGGTGTACGATTTGTCCTGAAGGCGATCCTGCGTCACCCGGATCGGCGAACCGCCTCCGTAGTTGACGCGAAGGATTTCACGACCGGAATTCGAGAGGACGCTTATGCTGTCGTAGGTCCCTCGCGAAGCGGAAAAATTGGACAGCTCATCTTCCACGATATCGTTGATGTCTTGCTGATCACCATCGGTCACGGCAAGCGCACTCTGATATTCATTTCGCAGGAAGATGGCGTCAGACCGGACCAGGCTCAGCCGCTCCCGGATGGCGCTTTGCTGGGAAAACATGATGCCGATTTCCGTCCGCCGGACATCGGCGAGACGTCTGGATCTCTCCCGATCGTGGATTTCGTCGATGATGAAAATCGCAATCGATGCGGAGACCAGGAACGTTGCGCCGAACCAGCGCAGCAGATCCCTTCGGAAAACCTTGTCATCCGCCAGCTGGCGGAAAAGCGTCTCGGACTTCCGGGTGAGACCAGGATCCGCTTCGGAGCGATCGATCATTTCGCCTATTCATTGAAGCCAGCAGCTTCCAAGTCGAGGGTCACGGCAGTTCACCCTACGAGGGCGTCAGGACGCATCTGTGACAGACCGCACCGCGTCGCAGACAGCGGAAGCCACAAAAGATCCCGCCACCCGATAACGGGCGCGATCTGAGCCAGCGCCTGGCTCGCGCAATACCCATGCTTGCACAGAAATGTGCGATCGGCAAAAACCAAAAAAATCAGAACTTTAATGAGCTTGCCCGAAGTCAACTCATCTGGATTTGAACGGCATCCGTTCGCCGCGGACGACCTCCAGCGCACGCTCGGCGAAGCGCTCGGCCAGCGGTCCGACCTGACTGGCGTTGGCCGCGGCGGCATTGCCCTTTCTCGCGCGCTCGGCGATGCCGACGAAGATCACCGAGAAGCGGAACAGGGCGAACGCCACGTGGAAGGGCAGCAGCGGGGGCTGAGTGGGCGCGTGTGCGAAATACTCTGCCACGAACTCATCGCGGGTGGGGATCCCGCTCTCCCGCCACCGTGTGCCCAGCAGCCCCCCGTATTCGTCCGGCGAGCTGTGCCATGGGATCACGCAGAATCCCAGGTCGGCCAGGGGATGGCCCAGCGTCGACAATTCCCAGTCCAGGACGGCGATCACCTTTGGCTCGGTCGGGTGGAACAACAGGTTTCCGAGCCGGAAGTCGCCATGGGCGATTGCCGAAGCGCCATCGTCCCGGGGCGTATTCGCGGGCAGCCAGTCCTTCAGCACGTCCAGCGCCGGGATTTCGGCTTCCGCCTCCTCGTACTGCCGAGACCAGCGCCGGATCTGGCGAGCGAAGTAGTCGCCCGGCCGGCCGAAATCGCCGAGGCCGACCTCCTCCGGGCGCACCGAATGAAGCGCCGCGAGGGTTCGGGCCATATCCAGGTACATTTCCCGGCGGTCGGCTTCGGGGACCCCAGGCAGGTCGCATTTCGAAAAGACGCGGCCATCCAGGCGTTCCATGACGTAGAACGGCGTGCCCAGGACCGTCTCGTCCTCCTCCAGCCACAGCACCCGCGGAACCGGCACGACGCTGTCGGACAGGGCGCTCAGGACGCGGAACTCCCGCTCCACGGCGTGAGCACCGGGAAGGATATCGCCGGCGGGCTTCTTGCGCAGCACCAGCCGGCACCCGCCGCACTCGACGAACCACGTCGGATTGGACTGCCCCCCGGCGACCGGCTCGACGGAAATCTCCGCGCCGGACCCAAGCTTGTTCTGCAGCCAGGCCTGAAAGGCGGCCAGGTCGATGTTCATCGTTCCGCCTCCGCTCGATGGATGTCCCGACCTGTCATCACACCGGTCACTACGGGGTCACCGGCCACTTCCAGAAGTCCCACCCTTCACTGGCGAAGTGACGGTGCAGAACCATCTGGTGAACCTCGTCGGCACCGTCGACCAGCCGCGCCTGCCGGGCGTAGCGATAGATCCACTCCAGCGGGGTATCGCGCGAGTAGCCGCGCGCGCCGTTGATCTGGATCGCCACATCAGCGGCTTTGTGAAGAAGGTTGGCGACGTGGATCTTCGCCATCGAAATCTCCTTCCTGGCGAAGCTGCCCTGATCGAGGGCCCAGGCCGCCTTCATCACCAGGAGCCGGCCAACCTCGATACCCATGGCGAGATCGCCGATCTTGATCTGGATGCTCTCCCGGTCGGCCAGACGCGTGCCAAAGCCGAACCGGTTCTTGGCGTACTCGTCCGCGATCTCCGTGCAGCGCTTCGCCAGACCGAGCCAGCGCATGCAGTGGGTGAGCCGGGCGGGACCGAGCCGCATCTGCGTGATCTTCAGCCCCATGCCTTCGCCGAGAAGGATCCGATCCGCGGGCAGTTCCAGTCCATCGAAGACCAGTTCGCAGTGCCCGCCGTGTTCCTCCGGCCCCATGATGCCGATGCGGCGCTCGATCTGCCAGCCGGGTTCCTCGCGATGGAACAGGAACGCGGTGAGCCCGCGCCGCTCGTCGTCCGACGTGCGCGCCACCAGAATGAAATGCTCCGCGTCTTCCGCGCCGGTGATGAACCATTTGCGTCCACGGACGACATAGCTGTCGCCCTTCCTCGTCGCGGTGGTCAGCATCATTCCGGGATCCGATCCGCCGCCCGGATGCGGTTCGGTCATCGCGAAGGACGAGCGAACCCGCCCTTCGACGATCGGCTTCAGCCACCGCTCCTTCTGAGCGCCGTCAGCGGCCTTTTCGAGCACCATCATGTTGCCGTCGTCCGGCGCCGCGGAGTTGAACACGACGGGACCGAAGATGGAGCGGTTCATCTCTTCGTAGCAGACCGCCATCCCGACCTTGTCGAGGCCGCGGCCGCCCGTCTCCGGCTTGAGCTGCAGACACCACAATCCCTCTTCCCGGGCTTTGGCGCGCAGGCTCTCCAGGGCACCCGACGCGATATTGTCATGCGCGTCCCAGCACGCCGGGTCCTGTTCGCAGGGAACAATTTCCCGCTCGACAAAGCGCGCGATGGCGGCGCGAAGGTCCTCGACATGCGCGGGAATGTGATAGTCCATGGCGGCTTCCTCATATTCCGGACGCACGGCTTCTCCGGCCGTCGCGCCTCAAAGACTGGCCCGGACCAGTCCCTTTCGATCTGCAGCGATCATTGGCCGGCGGATGGCGCAGCAACCGTCTCGAGTTTCGCGCGCACCTCGTCCGGCATCGCCACGGATTTGTGCGTCCTGGCGTCGACGAACACCTCGACGGTCTCGTAGGTGGCGTGCTCTGTGCCGTCATATCCGACCAGCTTGAAGCCGAGCGTGATGCTCTTGGTCCCGAGCCGGACCACACCGCCCACGCTGCGCACGCAATCGCCGGCATTGAGTTCGGCCAGAAAGCCGGTGGTCGCCGAAAGGGTGACGGTGTGGACGCCGTAGGCCTCGACCATCTCCGACAGGGTGAGGCCCAGACGCTGCCAGAGCAGGAAGGATGCATCGTCGAAGGCGTGAGCGTACCAGCGCACGTTCATGTGCCCGAACTGGTCGATGTGCCAGGGATGCACCACGAAGGCGCCCAGCTCGAGGTCCGTGGCCGGCGTCGTGTCCATTCTCTTGCCCTCCCGATGGCCATTGCGCGGCTTCCAAAACGGAAGCGCAGACAATCTGCCCGACGAAGTCGGCCGAGGACAATGCCGGTCCACTCCGCGAAGAGAAATGGCTAGCGGACGAATTGCTCCACATAGTCGGCGCCGAGACCGCACTGCTCGTAGTGCGCCCGGCACATGTCGATCTTGGTGAAGACGTCGTCGTGCCCAACGATCGCCCCGGCCTCGTCCACGTAGATCATGGCGCCGGAGATGTTGAAGAAGGTGATCATCTCCTCTTCGCCGTCCACGATCAGGGTGTGCGTTTCCCCGGGCGGCTCGAAGACATAGTCGCCCGCATTGGCGATCCAGTCGTGTTCCAGATAGCGCCAGCTTCCCCTGATGACGAAGCCGTGCACCGGGGCTGGATGGATGTGGCGGCTGAGGACCCCGGATTTGCGGACCCGCAGGAGATTGCACCACTGCCCCTGGACGGTGTTCAGAAGCAGCGGGCGGAACCAGACGTTCTCGTCCTGGGGGACCCACACCCGCTCGTCGTCGGGCTCGCCCGTCACCACCAGTTCCGGCGGGGACAGCGGATGAACCGTCGATGGCTGCGTCATCGGTCCTCTCTCCTCAAATGCGATGCGGACGGACACGAGACGAAGATGTCCCGCGCCGTCGTGTTCAGATGGCGGAGTAGCCGCCGTCCGCCGCGATCACGGCACCGGTCACGAAACCCGCCCCGGGGGAACACAGAAAGAGGACCGCGCCGGTCACGTCCTCCGGCTTGCCCCAGCGCCCCATCGGCGTGCGCGCCTCGATCCGCGTGCGGTGAGCGTCATGGGTGTGCAGCGCCTGCGTCAGGTCGGTCTCGATGTAGCCGGGCGCCACCGCGTTCACGCGGATGCCCTCCTCCGCCCACGCGGCCGCCAGCGATTTTGTCAGGAGCAGAAGCCCGCCCTTGCTGGCGGAATAGGCGGGAACCGTCGGGCTGCCGAAGAAACTCAGCATCGAGCAGATATTGACGACCGCCGCCGTCTTCGCCTTGCGAAGCAGCGGATGGGCGGCCATCGACATGCGCATCGCCCCGTTCAGGTTGATGTCGACGATACGGCAGAAAACGTCCGGATCGAACTCGCGCCCTTCCCGTGCGGTGATGCCCGCGGCATTCACCAGAACCGACACGGACGAAAGGTCGGCAAGCGACGCCGCAATGCTCGCAGGATCGGACACATCAAGGTCACGACCCTCGATTCCCTCCGGGAGCGCCGCCGTTCCTCCGCTAAGCGCGGCGGCAATGGTGCGATATCCGGCGTCGCGCAGGGCCACGGCTACGGCGAGTCCGATTGCGCCGGTGCCACCCGTGACGAATGCGATCGGGGCATCGCTGCCTGTCATGCTGCCGCGCCTTCCCTCATCCTCACGTCGCCTTTTCCGCCAGAGCCTTCCGTACCGCCTCTGCCGTCGGCATCGGTGCGACCGCACCATAGCCGAGCGTGGAGAGCGCGGCGGCCGTGTTGGCGTAGGTGACGGCGGTTACGACGTCGTCACCGGCCATGAGACGGGCTAGGAAGGCTCCGTCGAACATGTCGCCGGCGGCGGTCGCGTCGACATGGTCCACCTTGTGGACCGGCACCGTTTCCCTGAGGTCCGACGTCGCCACCATGGTTCCAGCCGATCCCATCGTCAGCGCCACGACCTTCGGGCCGAGCGCCAGGTAGAAATCGACGATGGCGTCGGGGTCTTCCAGACCGGTGAGCTGGCGGGCGTCCTCCAGGCCCGGCAGCGCGATGTCGGCCATCGCCATGCCAGCATGGATAACCGCCCTCGCCCGCTCGATCGGCCAGAGCTTCAGCCTGAGATTGGTGTCGTAGCTGACCTGGACGCCCGCTTGCCGGGCGGCCGTCATGGCCGCGAAGACCGCATCGCAGGCGGTATCGCTGATCGCCTGACTGATGCCGGAGACGTGCAGGATCTTCGCCTGCCGGACGATGTCCAGCGGCACGCTTTGCGGCGTCATCCGGCTGGCGGCGGACCCGACGCGACGATAGCTGAACTCGTGCTCGCCGTTCGCGTAGGTGATGAAGTAGATGCCCGTCGGCGCGTCGGGATCGACGATGACGCCACCGGTTTCGACCCCTTCGCGTTTCCAAAGGTCCAGAAACTCCCGACCGAACGCGTCGTCGCCCACCGCGGTCACGTAACCGACACTGGCGCCCTGGCGGGCGGCGGCGATGGCGCAGTTCGAGGTGTCGCCCCCGTAGCCCTGCAGATAGAAGGTCTGGCCGTCGCGCTGCTGGGAGCTGAACTCCAGCAGCGCTTCGCCGAGACAGACAAGATCGGGCATCACAGCCTCCGCTCGCTCAAATCCGGCCGTACTTCGCCAGACCCTTCCGCAGCGACTTCTCCTCGATGATGAGCTTGGCCTGCTCGGCCTCGCGCTCATCGATCTCGCGGGCCATCTTAAGGACCTCTTCGGCGTGATCGCGCGGAACGACAACGATACCGTCGACGTCACCGACGATGATGTCGCCGGGATGGACCAGAATGCCGCCGACCTCGACGGGAACGTTCGACGCCACGGTCCGCGCGCGGCCAAGCGTCGTGCCGGGCGAAGCGGACCGCGCATAGACCGGGAAATCATAGTCGCGGCGGATCTCGACGATGTCGCGCACCGCCCCGTCCAGCACGGCCGCGGCATGACCGTTGGCCACCGCGCCGGCCGTCATCAGCCCGCCCCAGACCGCGACGTCGGCATCCTTGCCGATGCCGATGCAGATGACGCTGCCGGCATCCGCTTCGTCGATCAGATCGAGCGCGTGTTCGGGCGGGAGGACCTCGTCGGTCGGCACCTCGAGCACGGTGACCGCCGGCCCGACGATCTTATTCTCGTTGATCCGCGGCGCGATCGCATGGTCCATGTAGCACCGGCGTCCCACGATCTTGTCGCAGGCATCCGCGCACGATGCGATCGCGGCATCCTTGAAGCCGGCTACCAACTCTTCGAGGCTCATCGAGCGTCTCCTTGTCTTGACGGTATTCAGGTGTAGGCGGCCAGTCGGCGCGCCCTTTCGATGACGGCGGCCTTGTCGCCGCTTTCGATCTCGGATTCCTTCGCAAGCTGGCTCCCGAGACCGATGGCGAATGCGCCGGCCGCGAAATAGTCGCCCGCGTCGTCGATCTCGATGCCGCCGGTCGGAACCAGGCTGACGGTCGGCAGAACGCTGGCCACCGCCTTCAGGAATCCGGGTCCCCCAAGCTGCCGCGACGGGAACAGCTTGACGGCCGCGGCGCCTGCGCGATGCGCGGTCAGCGCCTCCGTGGGGGTGGCGGCGCCGGGGATGACCGGCACGCCGGCGGCACGTCCGACGGCGATCACTTCGGGCACCACACAGGGCGACACCAGGAACGCCGCGCCCGCCGCCACGGCGGCTTCGGCCGTCTCGGCATCCAGGACCGTGCCCATGCCGACCAGAAGGTCCATCTCCCGGGCCAGATCGCGGACGATGGCTGTGTGGTTGGGGACGCTGGTCGTGATCTCGAAGATCGTCATCCCGGCCTCGCCCAGCCAGTCGACCAGACGACGGGCGGTGTCCTCGCGGTCCGTGCGGACGACGGGGATCGCTTTTCCGTGCAGCTTCTCGATCATGCCCCTACCTCCCCGGCCGCACGGGATTGACGAGCGGCTCGCCGGTCAGGCCGCGCCGGACCTCTTCAGCCGCCTTGCGCTGAAGGTCCTGGACGGCTTCTTCGGAGAACCAGGCGGAATGGTCGGTCAGGATGCAGTTCGGGGCCTTCCGAAGGGGGCTGCCCGCCGGCAGCGGCTCTTCAGCGAAGACGTCCAGGCCGGCGCCGCGCAGCCGTCCCGCGGCGAGCGCTTCGGCCAATGCCGTCTCGTCGATCAAGCCGCCCCGTGCGGTGTTGATCAGGATCGTGGTCGGCTTCATCAGCCCGAGACGGCGCTCGTCGATGATGTTGCGTGTGGAGTCCGTCAGCGGCACGTGCAGCGAAATGACGTCGGCCTCGCGGCAGATCCGATCGATCTCGGCCGGTTCGGTGCCCTCCGGCAGACGGTCGCGCGCATGGACGAGCACGCGCCCGAACCCGAGCGGCCGCGCCTTTGCGATGAAGGCGCCCCCGATCCGGCCGGCACCGATCAGACCGAGCACCGTTCCGCGGGTCCGATGGATCGGTGTCTTCGCGACGTCGCCCCAGCGCCCTTCGCGCACGGCCGCATCCCGCTCGAACAGTCGACGCTTGACGGCAAGAAGGAGAGCCACGGCGTGCTCGGAGACCTCCTCCACGCCGTAGTCCGGGACGTTGGCGACCTGGATGCCGTGATCGGCGGCATAGGCCAGGTCGATATTGTCGGTGCCGACGCCGTAGCGCACGATGACCCGGCAGCGGGGCAACCGCTCCAGGGTCGACGCGGGAAGCGGCGTCTCGCGAACGAGCACCGCATCCGCATCGTGCGCCACGTCGACGACGCGTTCGCTGTCGCCCTCACACGGAGCCACCACCAGTTCCGCCCCCAGGGGCGCGAGAATGGCGCGTTCCGCGTCGTAGTGGTCATAGCCGCCGTCGACGACGACGACCTTGGCTCCGTGTTCGGACATAAGTCAGCGGCCTCTTACTGGCCTTCGCCGGAGCCGCCGGCGGGCTTCGCGGCGTCCACCGCCTCGAACAGGCCGTCGACCCATTCCTGGCCAACCTCGCCGGCGACCCACTCAGCCACCGGACCCTGGGCTTTGGCGCGGAATTCGGCGATCTGATCCGGGCTGAGCGACGTCACCTCCATGCCGACATCGGAGAGGATCGTCTGAGCGTTGGCGTCCTGCGCCGCCGTCATGCCGCGATGGATCCACTTGGCGATCTCGATACCCTCGCGCACGGCCTGCTGCTCGCTTTCGTCGAGACCCTCGAAGAAGTCGTTGTTCATCATGTAGGCGTGCAGGCTGTACACGTGCCCGTCGAGCGAGATGTAGTCCTGGTTCTCGTAGAGATCGGCCGCCAGGATGTTGGTCACGCCGTTCTCCTGACCGTCGACCACGCCCTGGGCGAGCGCGCTCGGCAGTTCGGGCCAGGCGACCACGGTGGCATTGGCGCCGAGGCTTTCCACGAGCCGCTGGAAGACCGGGCTCGGCTGAACGCGGATCTTCAGACCCTCCATGTCGGCCGGGCTTTCGATCGGGCGCTCGTTGTTGGTGAAGTGGCGGATGCCGTTGTCGGCATAGCCCATCAGCCGGATACCGGTCTGCTCAAGCATGGCGTCGGCGACCTTGTCGCCGTACTCGCCGTCCAGCACGGTCCAGGCGACGTTCTGATTGTCGAACACGTACGGGATCTGGAACACCTGGAAGGGCGGGAACGCCGAGCCGATCGGACCGTCGTGCACGACGCCGAGCTGGATCGTGCCCAGTTGCAGACCCTCCATAACCTCCTGGCCGGAGCCGAGCTGGCTGGCGGGGAAGATCTCCACGGTCACATCGCCACCGGTCGCCGCTTCGACATGCGACTTGAAGGCGAGCGCGGCCGCGTGTTTCGGCTGGTCAAGCGAGCCGGGCTGGAAGTGGGCGTAGCGGATCGTTTCGGCATTTGCGGCACCGGCCACGAAGGCGGCGGCGCCAAGCAGGGCAGCGGTTTTCAATCCCCTGGAAAACATCAGATTTCCTCCTTGTGTTCGGCTCTTTCTGGGTCGGTTTCCGCTCGCCATGATGTCAGCCCCCGTAGCCGAACAGCCGGGGTATGGCGAGGGTGATCTGGGGGAACAGGATGATCAGCAGCAGCACGAAAAGCTGGACGGCCAGCAGCGGCAGAATGGCCCGCGTCAGCACTTCGATCCGGATCCGCCCGACCGTGCTGATCACGAAAAGGACAGGCCCGACCGGAGGCGTGACCATGCCGACCGTCAGGTTGAGGATCAGCACCATTGCGAAGTGGAGCGGATCGACGCCCGCGTTGAAGGCGATCGGCGCCAGGATCGGCGTCAGCACGATGACGGCGGGGATGGTGTCGATGAACAAGCCGAAAACCAGGATCAGCAGAGCCAGCAGGAGCAGCGTGCCGAGTTCGCCGAACTTGAGGGCCGCGATCGCTGCGCCGAAATCCTGGGGAAGCTGGGATACCGTCAACAGCCACGCGAAGATGGAGGCAGTCGAGACGATCATGAGGACGGCAGAGGAGAGCAGCGCCGACCGCAGGAGGATCTGGGGCAGGATACCGATGGTCAGGGTGCGCTGCGCAAAGCCGACCAGAAGCGAGTAGACGACCGCCACGGCGGCCGCTTCCGTCGGCGTGAACACGCCGCCCAGAATGCCGCCGAGAATGATCAGAGGCACCAGGATGGCGGGGATCGCCTTGAGCGCGGTCTTCGCGATGGTCCGGAAGCCGGCGAAAGCCTGGCCGCCTCCGTAGTTGTTGCGCCGGCTGATGACCAGATTCGCGAGCGCCAGCGCCAGCCCCATCAGGCAGCCGGGCAGGATGCCGGCCAGGAACATCTGCGCGATCGACACCCGGGATTCCGAAATGCCGTAGATCACCATGATGATGCTTGGCGGGATGATTGGCCCGATCGTCGCCGTGGCCGCGCTCAGCGCCGCCGAATAGGACATCGGATAACCGGCCTTGTTCATCATGCGCATGGCGATGGCGCTGGGTCCGGCGGCGTCGGCAAGCGCCGAGCCGCTGATGCCGGCGAAGAACACCGAGACCAGCACGTTGACGTGCCCCATGCCGCCACGGATGTGCCCCACCAGCGCGCGCGAGAACGAGAGCAGCGCCTGAGTGATCCGACCCGCTGTCATGAGGTCTGCGGCCAGGATGAAGAACGGCACCGCCATCAACGGAAACGAGTCGAGGCCGTTGAACATGCGCTGCGGGACGACCACGAGGGGGAAGGACCCGTCGATCAGAAGCACCGCGAGGCTGGCGATCCCCATCACGAAGGCGATCGGCACGCCCAGAAGCAGGGCCCCGACGAAGACACCGATCAGGATCGTGCTCATGCATCGCCCGCCGGGCTGCGCCGGCCGGAGGGTTTGGAAACCTCCGCGCCGCCCGCCTCATCACCGGGAAGCTCGATCGCGTTCGGATCGAAGCCGTCGAGGGCGGCATCCTCGCCGGACAGAAAATGCGACAACGACAGTGTCAGGTGGATAAGCCCGAGCGCGGCGCCGATCGGGACGGCGAGATAGGGAATGCCGCGCGGGATCTGCAGGACCGGGGTACGGAGGTTCCAGGAAAAGAGAGTGAACTGGGTTCCGAGGATCACCAGCGCCACAAGGAAGGCGGCCATCACAGCGGCGACTGAAATGCGCATCGCCCGCGCACCGGACTCCGGCAGCATCAGCTGGACCACCTCGACCGCGGCGAGCTGGCCATAGCGCAATGCCAGCCCGACGCCGAGGAAAGCCGTCCAGATCATCGCGAAGCGCGACAACTCGTCGGCCCAGCCGAAGGAAACGCCGAACCCGTACCGGCCCACCACGTTGCCGAAGACCAGCACCGTCATGGCCGACATGAGGAAGACGAGGATTGCCTTGTTGGCTGCAGTGAACCAGTGATCGAAGGCACTCCCCTCCGCCATGGTTCCTCCCGGGTTTCTATGGCATTGTTAGATCTAAGATATCAGTTTCGAATCTGGAGCGTCAAGGAGCATGAAAGAGCGCAGGACGACGACGGCGACGGTGGCGGCCGATCCGGCTCCCGGGATGCGCGACGACGCGCAGCATGCGCGGGAAGCCGGCCCCATGGAACCGATCAAGCGGCGCCCGCTCCTGGTCGACGAAGTGCTGACGCGGATGCGCCAGGCGATTGTCCAGGGGGACTGGGACATGGGCGAGAAGATCTCCGAAGCCCGCGTCGCCGCCTCGTTCGGCACCAGCAAGTCACCCGTACGCGAGGCGTTGCTGCAGCTGAAGCGGGAGGGGCTCGTCGAGATCCGTCCCCAGGCGGGAACCTTCGTGTTCACGCTGGCGCCCGGCGAACTCGGCCATATCTGCGAGATGCGCCTTGTTCTGGAGGCCGCGGCGCTCCGGCGCGTCTTCGAGATCGGGGCCCATGACGAGCTCGAGGCACGCCTCGCCGGCGTTCGCGCGGAGATGGAAGCGGCCTGGCGCGATGGGGACGTGCGGCGCTATCTCGATCTGGATGGGCAGTTTCACCATGCGATCTGCGAGAGCTGTGGAAACCCGTACATCGTACAAAGCTACGGGATGATCGAAGGAAAGGTCGCTGCGCTCCGGACCCGCCTCGGCACCGACCCCCATCACATGAAGAAATCTTTCGACGAGCACCAGCGGATCGCAGATCTCGTCGCGTCAGCGAACCGGCGCGAGGCGCTCGACCTGCTCGGACGCCACATCGCCCGGAAAGAGGGCTCCTACTGGGAGTATCTGAGCCAGACTTCCGACGGACAGGTCCTGAAGACCTCCTGATCCGGTGGATGCGGAGGGCTTGGTCAAGCTCCCCGACAACCAGCCGCACACACTGTCGAGCCATCTGTGTGCGGATCTTGAATTGCTCCGGTTTCAGCAGGACCTCCTTTCACTGCGCCTGCGAACGACCGAGGATGCACAATCCAGCGACCGAAAGGACAGCCTCATGAAGATCACGCGCGCGGGCACGCAGCCGTCCAGTCCGGGACCGGAGGACTATTTCACCGGCAGGGTCCGCATCGACCCGTTGTTCTCGGCCGATGAGCCCGGACGCGTGGCAGGTGCCTCGGTCACATTCGAACCGGGCGCGCGCACGGCATGGCACACCCATCCGCTCGGGCAGACCCTGATCGTCACCCAGGGGCTCGGCCGCGTTCAGCGCGAAGGTGGACCGATCGAGGAAATCCGGCCGGGCGACGTTATCTGGTTTCCCGCCGGAGAAAAACACTGGCATGGCGCGTCACCGGACGTCGCCATGACCCACATCGCCATCCAGGAGAAGCAGGACGGGTCGGCCGTGACCTGGCTGGAAAAGGTCAGCGACGCGGACTATGCGGGCTGAGCGCCTTCGATCCGGCGATCATAGATCAGGACCGCATCCAGCAGGGTTTGTGCACCTGCGGCACACTCCTCCAGCGTGCAGCTCTCCGCCTCGTTGTGGCTGAGCCCTTCCCGGCAAGGGATGAAGATCATCGCGGTCGGAGCCACCGCGGCCACGTTGGCGGCATCGTGGCCCGCGCCCGAATAAAGCCGCCGGCTTGGATAGCCGGAGGCCTCCGCTGCCGCCGCCACGGCGGACACGCAGTCGGCATCGAACGGCACAACCGGGTTGCGCCAGATCTCCGTCAACGACAGCGAAACAGGCCCCTCGCCCAGCCGGGCGATCTGCTGCTCCAGGGCCGCCGTCATGGCATCGAGCTGGGCATCGTCCTCGTGACGCAGATCCACGCTCATGCGGACCGTTCCCGGCACCACGTTACGAGAGTTGGGCTCCACCTCGAGGTGGCCGACCGTGCCCTTTCCGCCGGCGGCCGTGGCGATGGCAGTTACGCGGCCGATCAGATCCGCGGCCACGACCAGGGCATCCCGGCGGGTCTCCATCGGTGTGGATCCGGCATGGGACTCGCGGCCTTCGACGACCACGTCGAACCACCGCATTCCCTGGACGCCCTCGACGATGCCGATCAGCCGTTCCTCGTCCTCCAGGATCGGCCCCTGCTCGATGTGGAGTTCGAACATGGCGGCAAACCGCATCGATCCGACGGGTTCACCGCCCCGGTATCCGATCGCATCCAGGGCGGTCTCGACCGAAATTCCGTCGGCGTCTTCGCGCCCGTAGGCGTAGGCGGCGTCGAACTTTCCGGCATGGACGCCGGAGCCCAGCATCGCCGGCGAGAACCGCGCCCCCTCCTCGTTGGTCCAGTTGACCAGCACCAGCGGATGCCGCGTTCGGAACTCCGTCGCCTCAAGCGTCCGCAGGATCTCCAGCCCGGCAAGAACCCCCAATACACCGTCGAATTTGCCGCCGGTGGGCTGGGTGTCGAGATGGCTGCCGATCGCAATCGGCTCGAGCTCCGGATCCTGTCCGGGACGCACGGCGAACATGTTGCCCATTCCGTCGACCGTGACCGAGCAGCCCAGCGCCTCGCACCGGGTGCGGAACCAGTCGCGGACCCGCCGGTCCTCCTCACTGAGCGCAAGGCGCCGGATGCCGCCTTTGGCCGTTCCCCCGATCGCCGCGGTTTCCATGAGATCGCCCCAGAGACGGTCGGCATCGATCTTCAGATTGCCCATGACGTGCAGTTCACCTTCCAGATCCGTGTCGCCGGTCCCACCGGCGAATTCACTCATAGGAAAAACTGCGGCCGGCGCGCCACCCCCTTGGCGCCAAGCCAGCGAACCACGTGTTCCGAGCCAGACCCTCGGCTGATTTCCATTTCGGCCTATTTAATTGCGTAAAATTTTTTGTGACCGATGGAAAGATCGTCCGTCCCGGGCGTTTGCCACCCAACACGACGAAACGTGATTGGAGGCATCCATGGCCAGCCAGCTTCAGACCATCAACCCGACGACGGAAGAGCCGATCGCCAGCTATCCTCTGATGAGCGAGGACGAGGCCAACAAGGCGCTCGAAGCGTCCCACGCGGCGTTCCTGGAGTGGCGGCTCAAGTCGCTCGAGGAGCGTGCCGAGACCATCCGCGCGATCGGAGAGGAACTGCGCAGCAGCCGCGACGAGTTCGCCGAGCTGATGACCCGGGAGGTCGGCAAGCTCCTCAAGGACAGCAAGCAGGAAATCGATCTGTGTGCGGCGATCTGCGATTTCACCGCGGACAACGGCCCCAAGGAACTGGCCGACGAGGAGCGTGAAATACCCGGCGGCACGGGCGTCGTCACTCATGCGCCGATCGGTCTCGTCTACGGCATCCAGCCCTGGAACTTCCCCTGCTATCAGGTCGTCCGCTATGCCGTTGCAAACCTTATGGCCGGAAACGGCGTGCTTCTGAAGCATGCGGAAAACTGCACCGGCAGCGGCCTTTATCTGCGCGACCTGTTCGAGCGGGCCGGCCTGCCCAAGAACCTCTTCACCGTGCTCCTGATCGACCACGACATGTCGGACAAGATCATCGCCCACAAACTGGTGCGCGGCGTGACGCTCACCGGCAGCGACGGCGCCGGGCGGAAGGTGGCCCAGAAGGCGGCCGAGCACCTGAAGAAGACCGTTCTCGAGCTCGGTTCGAACGACGCCTACATCGTTCTGGATGACGCCGATCTCGACGCAGCCGTCAAGGCGTGTGCCACCGGCCGGATCTACAACAACGGCCAGACCTGCGTGAACGCCAAGCGGTTCATCGTCACGGAAGCCAACTACGACGCTTTCGTGGAGAAGTTCACCGAGAGGATGAAGGGCTTCGAGATGGGCGACCCGATGGAGGACTCCACGCGTCTCGGCCCGATGGCACGCGACGATCTTCGCGACAAGCTCGCCAAACAGGTCGACGAAAGCCTCCAGAAAGGCGCAAAGGCGCTGTGCGGCGGTGCGGTTCCCGATCGCAAGGGCGCCTACTATCCGGCCACCGTCCTGGTCGACGTCCAGCCCGGACAGCCGGCCTATGACGACGAGCTGTTCGGCCCTGTTGCCTCGGTGATCAAGGCGAAGGATGACGAGGACGCCATGCGCATCGCCAACGACAGCCGCTACGGCCTGGGCGGGGGCATCTTCTCCCGCGACGAGACCCGCGCCAGGAAGCTGGCCTCGACCTATTTCGACACGGGCATGGTCTCCATCAACGGCTTCAACATCGCCATTCCCAACATGCCGTTCGGCGGCGTGAAGGACTCCGGCTATGGCCGCGAACACGGCGGTTTCGGCATGAAGGAATTCGTGAATACGAAGTCGATCTACATGACCTGACCCGCCTGACGGCATTCCGTTCTTGCTCGGAAAGGCGAACACCCGTGTCCCATCATGACTGTGATGTCGCGGTAATCGGAGCCGGCACGGCCGGACTTGCCGCAGAGCGAAGCGCGCGCCGGGCCGGCGCGCGCACCCTTCTCATCGACGACGCGTTCGCCGGCACCCTGTGCGCGAGCCGGGGCTGCATGCCGTCGAAACTCCTGATCGCAGCGGCCCACGCGGCTCACGCGGTCAGAACGGCACATGAGTTCGGGATTGCACCAGGCGGAATCGCGATCGATGGCAAGGCCGTCATGGCGCGGGTCCAGGCCGAACGTGACAAATTCGTCGAAGCGACACGAGAGTCGATCTCCCAGATCCCGGACGGGATTTGCATCAAGGCACGGGCACGCTTCACCGGTCCGACCGTGCTTGCCCTCGACAACGGAGACACGGTTTCGGCCAAGGCCATCGTGATCGCCACCGGCTCCTTCCCGATGGTGCCCGGCCCCTTCCGGGACCTCGGCGATCTCCTCCTGACCAACCAGACCGTCTTCGAACAGGACGGCCTGCCCGACTCCCTTGCCGTGGTTGGAGCCGGCCCGCTCGGCGTCGAGCTTGCCCAGGCGATGGCGCGGTTAGGCGTCCGGACGGCACTGTTCGACCAGAAAGAGACCGCGGGCGGCGCGACCCATCCCGATGTTCAGAAGGCAGTCCACCAGCGGTTGGACGAGGATCTGTCGCTTCACCTGGGTGTGGACCTGTCGGCCGAACGCTCCGGAGACCGCGCGCGACTGACCTGGACCGGGCCGGAAACCGGTTCCGACGAATTCGATCGGGTCCTCGTCGCAACGGGCAGGCCACCTGCCCTCGGCGGCCTGAATTTGGAGGCGACCGGCCTTCAGCTCGACGATCACGGCGTGCCCGAATTCGATCGGGCCACACTCCAATGCGGCGACAGCCCCATCTTTCTGGCAGGTGATTGCGACGCCGACGCCCCGGTGCTGCACGAGGCTGCGAACGAAGGCCGCATCGCCGGGAGCAACGCGGCCGCGCATCCCGACGTCAAAAGTTCAGAGCGGACGCCCTGCTTCACGATCACCTTCGTGGACCCTCCGCTTGCGACCATTGGCGCCCCGCCCGGCGACGACAGCCTCGTCGGCGCCGCCTCCTACACGGACCAGGGGCGCGCCAAGGTCGAGAACCGCGCCGTCGGGCTCGTCCGGATTTACGCCGATCCTCAGGACGGCCGCCTCACCGGCGCGGAACTCTTTGCACCCGGCGCCGACCATATGGCGCATCTTCTGGCCCAAGCCGTCATGCATGGCGAAACGGCTTCGGGCCTTCTGGAGCTTCCGTTCTACCACCCGACGCTGGAAGAAGGCCTGAAACCGGCGCTGCGCGAGATCTGCCGCAACACGCCGAGCGGTGCGCCGCCGGGCGGCGACGACGACGATCCGCCGGGCGCCTGACCGCCTTTTCGCACTGATCGAAGGATTTTGCGACGATGATGAAATTGCATTGTCTTGCCTATTCGCGCGCGATCCGCGTTGCCTGGCTGCTGGAAGACCTGGGCCAAGACTACGAGCTGATCTTCTATGACCGCACCCCTCAATTCCTTGCGCCCGAGGCTCTCAAGAAGGTGCATCCGCTCGGCAAGTCGCCGACGCTCGAAGACGGAACCCTGATGCTGACGGAATCGGCGACGATCCTGCGCTACGTCCACGAGACTCACGGAGACGGGAGGTTCACGCCGAAGCCGGGCACGGACGACTACTGGGACCACGAGAGCTGGCTCGACTATCCGGAAAGCTCGGCGGCGCCGTCCATCCTCGCCGCCGTTCTCGCGAAGGTCGCCGGCAAGGATCGTCCCGACGACCCGCGGATGCAGCGCGAGTTGGAAACGCACCTGTCCTATATCGAAAAGCGCCTGAGCGGCCGGCAGTTCCTGATGGGCGACACGCTTACGCTCGCCGATATCCAGATGTCCTACATGATCGCGCTGTGCGACCTGGCCGGCCTGCTCCGGGACCGGCCGGCAATTGCCGCCTATTGGCAACGGCTTCAGGACCAGCCGGGCTTCAAGGCTGCCACTGACAAAGCGGGCCCGATGACGCCTCCATTCGGCTGATCGGCGGAGCGACCGCGCCCCAACCCGGCAATCTCCTCGGCCCTGTTCCCGGACCGCGCCTTTGGGCGGGAACTGACATTGACCGCATCGCCCCTCGTTGGCAAAATAGAACACATAGTTCAATAATGAACCAACCGGGGGTTCCATGGGAAAGAACGGGACGGGATTGCGGGTCGGCATCTGCGGCGCCGGCGTCGGTGGGCTGTGCGCGGCAACGGCACTGGTCCAGGCTGGTCACGTGGTCGAGGTGTTCGAGCAGGCCTCCCGGTTCGGCCGGGTGGGAGCGGACGTCAATCTCACGCCGAACGCCGTTCACGCCTTGAAGGGTCTCGGTCTCTGGGACGCCATGAAGGCGACCGGCGCGTTTCCGACCCACCGGATCAGCCGTGTCGGTGAGACCGGAGAGGAGACCTCGCGGCTTCCCCTCTCCTCCGCCGCAGAGGAACGCTACGGCGCGCCCCAGCTCACGCTCCACCGGGCCGACTTCCTGGCGATGCTCACCGACGCTCTGGGCGACGGCCACGTGCATTTCGGCGCGAAGGTGACCGGCGTCGACCAGACCCCCGAGCAGGCGACCATCCTGTTCGCCGACGGATCCCGCCGGGACTTCGATGTGGTCGTGGGGGCGGACGGTATCCACTCGCCGGTTCGCCATGCCCTGTTCGGTCCCGACGATCCCAAGTTCACCGGCCTGGTCTCCCACCGCGGCGTTTTCCCGCGCGAGAAGGCGGGAGACCTGCCGGACCTCGACGCCTTCACCAAGTGGTGGGGCGCGACACCCGACTACCAGATCGTCACCTTCCCCCTGACCCGGGGTGAGGAGATCTTCGTGTTCTCCACGACGCCGCGCACCGACTGGACCGAGGAGGGCTGGACCATCCCCGGCGATCTGGCGGCGCTCCGCCATGCCTATGCGGATTTCCACCCCAACGCGCAGGCACTCTTGAAGGCGCTGCCTTCGGTGACCTCTTCCGCGCTCCACGTGCGCGCTCCGCTGGCGCGCTGGTCCGTGGGCCGCGTCATTGTCATGGGGGATGCCGCCCATCCGATGGTGCCGTTCATGGCCCAGGGTGCCTGCATGGCGATCGAGGACGCCGTTGTGCTGACCCGGTGCCTCGATGCAGCCGGTCCGGACGGGATCGAAGCCGCCCTGAGGGACTTCGAGGCGGTGCGCAAGCCGCGGACCACCCAGATCCAGGAGAGCTCGCTCGCCAACGAGTGGCTGAAGAACCAGACCAACGCAGACTGGGTCTACGCCTACCACGCCTGGGAGACGGACCTCAGGCCGGCAGCCTGATCGCGCGATCTGTTCGGGAAACGGCGCGGACGGAAGCCCCGCGCCGCTCCTGTATCGGCTGTCGTTTCGTGCCGGCTAGTTGGTCGTGCCGCCCTGCTGCTGCCGCTGGGCATCCGCCCGCTTGAGAATGTCGTTCTGCGCCATGACCAGCGCTTCGATGCAGGCACGCTCCTCGCCGGAGCTCCTGGCTTCGCGCGCGCTGTCGACATGGGTTTCGGCGGTCGCGGTGTTGAGGCCGGCCTGATCCGCCTGGTCGACCAGGTTCTCGATCTGCGGAAGCGCCTGCTGGCAGGTCGGCGTCGTACGCTGCTGGGTCTGCTGTGCGCCGGACTGAGCCAGCGCAGCCGAAGCCGTGAACGCGACGACGGCGACCGAAGTGAGAAGCGCCTTCATAGAATAACTCCCGATCTGTGTGGGACGCAGCAAAGAAAGACCCTTTGCGCGAGAGCCATCTGTCGTTCGGCCGCGCAGTACCGACCAAATCCAAACGGCTCGGGATGGAAATCCCTCAACACTTCCCCATCAAACAGTCTGGTAGCCAAAGGAAACGGTGAGGGCCGAGGCGCTCCCGGTAGAGAGCAAATCTGCTCCAAATTTGATTTCTTTTTGGAGTTTTATCGCTGATGCGCCGCATTTCAGACAAATGCGGCGCACGAAGCCCGCGGACCCTCGATCGCAAAACCGCGTCGGAAGCGCACCCTTCCTGCTTTGACCCGACGCAATGTGCGCTGCACCCGCCCGTGATACCGATGCCTGCAAAGGCGCGCGACGGGAAACCGCGCCGTCCAACCAGGAGACAGGGATTTTCATGCAGCACGCCACCCGAAACTGGTTGCTCCGAGCGGTGGTCGTCGCAGCTGTTGTCGGAGCCGGCTACTATCTCTGGCAGACGCTGGAGGGCGACGAGCTTCCGCCGGGGTTTGCCTCCAGCAATGGCCGGATCGAGGCCGTCTCCATCGACATCGCCTCCAAGATCGCTGGCCGGATCGAGACGATCTCGGTCGACGAGGGCGACACCGTCGAGAAGGACGAGATCCTCGCGAAGATGGATACGTCCACCCTGGAAGCCCAGCGGCGCGAGGCCGCCGCAGAACTCAAACGGGCGGAGATCGCGATCGAGACCGCCAACCAGCTTGTCACCCAGCGACGGTCGGAGAAGACGGCGGCCGAAGCCCTCGTCGCCCAGCGTCAGTCGGAACAGAACGCCGCGCAGAAGCGGCTGTCGCGCACGAGCCGGCTGACCGAGCGCGGCACGACCTCCCAGCAGGCCCTGGACGACGACCAGGCCACTTTCGACGGAGCGCGGGCGGCGTTGAGCGCGGCCCAGGCGCAGGTAGCCGCCGCGGACGCGGCCATTTCCCAAGCCCGCTCCCAGGTTGTTTCGGCCCAAGCTGCTGTGGAAGCGACCAAGGCCCGGATCGAGAGGATCGAGGCGGACATTTCCGACTCCACGCTGCGCGCACCTCGGGCAGGTCGCGTTCAATACCGCGTGGCGCAGCCGGGCGAGGTGATCGCCGCTGGCGCGCCGGTCCTCAACATGGTCGACCTTACCGACGTCTACATGAACTTCTTCCTGCCGACCTCGGCTGCAAGCGTGCTGCCCCTGGGCTCCGAAGCCCACCTGATCTTCGATGCCGCGCCCGAGTACGTCGTTCCGGCCACAATCTCCTATGTCGCCGATGTCGCGCAGTTCACGCCGCGTACCGTGGAGACGGACGAGGAGCGCCTTAAGCTGGTCTTCCGCGTCAAGGCCCAGATCGCCCCGGAGCTTCTGGAGAAATACGTCTCGCTGGTGAAGACGGGGGTGCCCGGCGTCGCCTACGTTCGGACCGACCCCGGACAGCCGTGGCCGGAAGCGCTTCAGGTGAAGCTGCCGGAATGAGCGCGGACGCCACCCTGGCTGGACCCGCGAGCGGAGAGATCGTCGCCTCCCTGAAAGGCGTGACGCTTCGCTACGGCAAGACGACGGCCGTCGACGGTGTCACGCTGGACGTTCCTGCCGGCTGCATCGTCGGGTTCATCGGTCCGGACGGTGTCGGGAAGTCCAGCCTCCTGTCCCTGGTGGCAGGCGCGCGCGCAATCCAGCAGGGCAGCGTCCATGCACTCGGCGCCGACATGGGGCGCGTGTCCCAGCATGCCGCGGTGATCTCCCGGATCGCCTACATGCCGCAGGGGCTCGGCAAGAACCTCTACCCAACGCTTTCGGTCAAGGAGAACCTCGAGTTCTTCGGGCGATTGTTCGGGCACGGACGCGAAGAACGGGAACGCCGCATCCACTCCCTGACCCGCGCGACCGACCTGCTCCCGTTCCTGGACCGGCCGGCCGGCAAGCTCTCCGGGGGCATGAAGCAGAAGCTGGGATTGTGCTGCGCGCTGATCCACGACCCGGATCTCCTGATCCTCGACGAGCCCACGACCGGCGTCGATCCGCTGTCGCGGCGGCAGTTCTGGCACCTGATCGGCCGGATCCGGGCCGAGCGGCCGACCATGAGCGTCATGGTAGCGACCGCGTACATGGAAGAGGCAGCCTCGTTCGACTGGCTCATCGCGATGAACGCCGGCCGGGTCCTGGCTAGCGGAACCGCCGAGACCCTGCTGTCGCGGACCGGCGCGCCGACCCTGGAAGAGGCGTTCATCGCCTTGTTGCCGGACGAAGTCCAGGCGCACCACCGCAAGGTGACGATCCCCCCGCGCACCGAAAGCAACGACGTGGCGATCGAGGCCGAAGGCCTGACCAAGCGCTTCGGCGGTTTCACCGCGGTCGACGACGTCGAGCTTTCGATCGAGCGCGGAGAGATCTTCGGCTTCCTGGGTTCCAACGGGTGCGGCAAGACCACCACCATGAAGATGCTGACCGGCCTGCTGCCGCCAAGCGCCGGGCGCGCGCGGCTGTTCGGCCACGAGGTCGATCCGAAGGACATCGCGACCCGTCGCCGCGTCGGTTACATGTCCCAATCCTTCTCGCTCTACAGCGAGCTCACGGTGCGCCAGAACCTGGATCTGCACGCGCGCCTGTTCAGTGTTCCAGCAGACGAAATCCCCGCCCGGATCGAAGAGATGAGCCAGCGCTTCGGCCTGGCGGACGTCGCCGACACGCTGCCCGACCAGCTTCCACTGGGTCACCGCCAACGGCTGTCACTCGCGGTCGCGATGATCCACAAGCCGGAGATGCTCA
Source organism: Amorphus orientalis (assembly GCF_030814015.1). Lineage (NCBI taxonomy): Bacteria > Pseudomonadati > Pseudomonadota > Alphaproteobacteria > Hyphomicrobiales > Amorphaceae > Amorphus > Amorphus orientalis. Next base: position 1,068,726 of record NZ_JAUSUL010000001.1, on the reverse strand, counting down.
TCCTCGACGAGCCGACCTCCGGCGTCGATCCGGTCGCGCGGGACGCCTTCTGGCAGCACCTGGTCGACCTGTCCCGGACGGACCGGGTGACGATTTTCATCTCCACCCATTTCATGAACGAGGCGGAGCGCTGCGACCGGATTTCCCTGATGCACGCGGGCCGCGTGCTCGTCAGCGGCGCACCGGACGCAATCGTCCGCGACAGCGACGCAGACAGTCTGGAACAGGCGTTCATCGCCCATCTCGAAGCCGCCATAGGAAGCGGATCGGCCGCGGAGGACGACGCGGCCACCGAGCTGCCGCTCGAGCCGAACGACCGCACTGGGATCGCCCCTGCTGAGGGCTGGCGGCGCGTCTTCGATCCGAGACGGATGCTGAGCTACGCGCGCCGGGAGGGGCTGGAACTCCGCCGTGATCCCATCCGCCTGACCCTGGCGCTTGTCGGCAGCCTCATCCTGATGCTGGTGATGGGCTACGGCATCAATCTCGACGTCGAGGACCTGACGTTCGCCGTCCTGGACAGGGACGACACGACGGTCAGCCGCGATTATGCGGAGAACATGGCCGGCTCGCGCTATTTCGTCAGAAAGCCACCCATCACGAGTTATGCCGACCTCGACCGGCGCATGCGCGACGGCGAACTGACCGTCGCGATCGAGATCCCGCCGCGTTTCGCCGCCGACCTCGCCCGCGGGCGGGACGTCGCCGTCGGAGCATGGATCGATGGCGCCATGCCGACCCGGGCTGAGACGGCGCAGGGCTATGTCCGCGGCATGCACGCCGACTGGCTGCAACAGCGGGCCAGGGAGATGGGCCGGGGGGATCTTCTGCAGGCACCGGCCGCGATCGAGCTCCGGTACCGCTACAATCCGGACGTTAAGAGCCTCGTCGCCATGGTTCCCGCGGTCATACCGATCCTGCTGATGATGATCCCGGCGATGCTCGCCGCGCTCAGCGTGGTCCGCGAGAAGGAGCTCGGCTCGATCATCAACTTCTACGTCACCCCGACGACCCGGCTGGAATTCCTGCTCGGTAAGCAGCTGCCGTATGTCGCGGTCTCCATGCTGAGCTTTGCGATCATGTTCCTCGCCGCGATCGTAATCTTTCAGATCCCGTTCAAAGGGAGCCTGCTTGCGATCGGAACAGGCGCTCTGATCTATGTGTTCGCCGCCACGGCGTTCGGACTGCTGATCTCCAGCTTCATGAAGAGCCAGATCGCCGCCATCTTCGGCACGACCATCCTCTCCATGTTGCCGGCGGTCAGCTTCTCCGGCCTGATGGACCCGGTCTCCAGTCTCGAAGGTCTGGGACGGGCCATCGGCGAAATCTATCCGACAACCCATTTTTTGACGATCTCGCGGGGCACGTTCTCCAAGGCACTGGGCTTCACGGACCTGCCGGAAGCCTTCCTGCCCCTCATCCTGGCAGGACCGGTTCTGATTGTCCTCACGGCCTGTCTCCTGAAAAAGCAGGAGTCCTGACCGGTGCGGCTCGCCAACATCTTCCAGCTGGGAATCAAGGAACTCCGCTCGCTGTCGCGCGACCGCACGATGATGATCCTGATGTTCTACGTGTTCACGCTGGCGATCTATGCGGAGGCGAGCGCGATCCCCGACACGCTCAACCGCGCCCCGATCGCCATCGTCGACGAAGACCGGTCGCCGCTTTCCACCCGCATCGTGGACGCGCTCTATCCGCCCTACTTTCTGCCGCCGAAACTGATCACCCATGACGAGATGGACGCACGCATGGACGAAGGTCTGGATACCTTCGCCCTCAACATCCCGCCTGATTTCCAGCGCGACGTGCTGGCCGGGCGCCAGCCGGCCATTCAGCTCAACGTCGACGCCACCCGCATGACCCAGGCCTTCACCGGAAGCGCCTACGTCACCGAAATCGTCAGCGACGAGATCCGCACCTTCACCCAGCGCTATCGCGCCGAGGCCGAATTGCCGGTGGACCTCGTGCTCAGGTCACGGTTCAATCCCGAGCTGGCGAAGGAATGGTTCGGCTCGGTCACCGAGCTGATCAACAACGTCACGCTGCTGGCCATCATCCTGACCGGTGCGGCACTTATCCGCGAGCGGGAGCACGGCACGATCGAGCATCTTCTGGTGATGCCGGTGACACCGCTGGAAATCATGGCCGCGAAGGTCTGGGCGATGAGCCTCATCGTCTTCCTGGCAACGACGGGCTCACTGCTTTTCGTGGTTCAGGGGCTGCTGAACGTCCAGATCCAGGGCTCGATCCCGCTGTTCCTTGCCGGCGCAGCGCTGGAGATCTTCGCTGCCACGTCGCTCGGCATCCTGATCGGCACCATCGCCCGCTCCATGCCCCAGTTCGGCATGCTCGTGATCCTGGTCCTGCTGCCCATGCAGATGCTGTCGGGCGGCATGACCCCGCGCGAAAGCATGCCGGAGGTGGTCCAGACGATCATGCTCGCCGCACCGAACACCCATTTCGTGGTGCTGGCTCAGGCCGTCCTCTTCCGCGGCGCCGGGATCGACGTCGTCTGGCCGCAGTTCGCCGCGCTGATCGCAATCGGCGCGATCCTGTTCATGATTTCGCTGTCTCAGTTCCGGCGCAGCATGAGCACCATGAGCTGAGCCGCTGACGGCTTCGGAGACTGGCTGACTGGATCGGGATCAGTGGCCGTGCCGATCCGGCTCGGTCGGACAGGGTTCCACTTCGGCCACCGTTTCCCGACCCGGCGTCTCCAGTTCAACCGTTGCGTGGCCAACCCCGAACCGGTCGGCAAGTCGCGCCCGGATGCCCGCCGTGGCCATCGCTATATCCGTCTCCTGATCCACCACGGCATGCAGCGTCACCAGAGAACGCTCCTCTGACAGCGACCAGATGTGGACGTGGTGGACCTTCTCGACGCCCGGCACCATGGCGGTCAGATCCTCCGCGATGGCTTCCGGCTCGATACCGCTCGGCGCTCCTTCAAGCAGGATATGGCTGGATTCCCGCAACAGCCGGATCGTTGTGCGCAGAATGAGCGCACTGACCACCATCGACAGGATCGGGTCGATCGCCATGAATCCGGTGAACAGGATCACCCCGCCCGCGATGATCGCGGCGACCGAGCCCAGAAGGTCCGAGATCACGTGCAGGACGGCTGCGCGAATGTTCAGGCTGCCCTTGTTTCCGCCCGACAGAACCAGGAAGGCGGCGATGTTCACGAGAAGACCGAGCCAGGCGACCACGAGCAGGGGGATCGAGCTCACCGGCTGAGGATCGAACAGCCGGTCGATCGCCTCCACGACGATCCAGGCGGTCAGGAGCAGGAGCACGATCCCGTTCGCAAACGCGATCAGGACCGGCATCCGATGGCGTCCGAAGGTCAGCTCCGGCGTCGCGGGCTTGCGGGACTGCCGGAATGCCCACCAGGCCAGTCCGAGCGCCACGCAGTCGGTCAGCATGTGCGCGGCGTCGGCCAAAAGCGTCAGCGAGTTGGCAATGATGCCGCCCGCCGCTTCCGCGATCATGAAGCCGCCCGTCAGAAAGGCGGCGATGGCGGTGGCCCGCTCGTTGTCGGAGGCATGGCCGTGGGAATGGCCGTGCTCGTGTCCGCCCCCGTGACTGTGTGCCATGTGTAATTCCGCTTCCTCTTGTCGATGCCGGCTTCCAGGGCCTTTCCCGGCCGAACGGAAACGTCCGCGCGACACCAAATGGCTCCAGAGTCAAAACCTTGAGCATGCTCTATCGAACCCGGGGAATGCGCTCAAGTTCTCACGGAAATTTATTTCGTTCGATCAAATCGAAATCGGCGCGAAATCTGACACGCAAAAATAGAAGCGAGACAAACTACAAGCCGTAACTATATAACATCATCTTCTCGCAAAGCTGCCGTCAGCAGATTGCGATCATGCCTGCTCCCGTCCGGGTCGTTCGGCAGACAGCGCCGGCACGACGTCGGAGCCAGATACACGACGCCCCCTCGACCGAGCGCAGGAGAGTCGGTCATAGTCGGCGAAACCGATGCTGATCAGGAGGCCCGCGTTCATGCGCCGGTTTGCCGCCGCCCGCCTTTCGCACCTGTTTCGAGGCGCCGTTTCGCTCGTCTTGCTGAGCCTGATAGCCGTCACTCCGTCCGCGGCTCAGGATCTCCTGACGATGCCGCATCCAGAAGCGAAGCCGGATCCGGCGGCACCGCCGACGGGCGACATCGTGGAACTGGCCGCGCTGGTTGTCCCGCTGCCCGCTCCGCGCCCGTCGGTCCCGGAAGGCTATTCGCCCCCCGCGCCCGACCTCGCCAAACCCGCCCGCTTCCTGTTCGGCGGCCGCATGGAGCCGGCGCCGCTCGAAGCGCGCTCGATTGGCTCCTATGCGCGCGGCTGCCTGGCGGGCGCTGCGGCCCTGCCGATCGACGGTGAGACCTGGCAGGTCATGCGACTGTCGCGCAACCGCAACTGGGGTCATCCGGACCTGATCACCTTTCTGGAGGATCTGGCGGCCTCGGCCCCGGACCTCGGCTGGAACGGGCTCCTGGTCGGCGACCTCGCCCAGCCCCGCGGCGGCCCGATGCTGACGGGACACGCCAGCCATCAGATCGGGCTCGACGCCGATATCTGGCTCACTCCGATGCCGGATCGCCGCCTGAGCCGGGAGGAACGCGAGCAGATGAGCGCCATCTCGATGCTCAAGGACGCTGGCATGACGGTCGATCCCGCGATCTGGACCGACGCCCACGCGCGCCTGATCCGGCAAGCCGCATCGGATCCCCGGGTGGAGCGGATCTTCGTGCATCCGGCCATCAAGAAGGCGCTGTGCGAGTTCTCAGGCGATCCCGACGCAAACGCCGACTGGCTCCGGCATGTGCGCCCCTGGTACGGACACCACTATCACTTCCATGTCCGCATGAAGTGCCCGGAGGGTCAGACGGCGTGCCGGAACCAGGACCCGCCGCCCGCCGGTGCCGGCTGTGGCCAGGCACTTTCCTGGTGGCTCTCCGACGAGCCCTACAAGCCGAAGCCGGGCCAGCCGGCCAAGCGGCGCGAGACCATGCTGGGCGACCTGCCGAGCGCCTGCCGGAGCGTGCTTTTGGCTGATTGACGCCCGCAGGTCGTCTCTCCTGCGGAGCTGCCACCTAATCCGGATCGATCCTTGCCCGGACGATCCGGACCGGCTCGCCGTAAAGCTTCTCGCCGCGCTTCAGCGCCTTCCTCTGCAGAGCACTGCGACGTGCGTCGATCACATCATGGACCCGGTCGGCTGACGGTCCATCGCCGGCGAGGAGCGGGTCGTCGAGAAGAGTTGCCGAAAGCACCGCGTGATCGTTTTCCAGTCCCAGGATCTCGCCCAGCTCGTCCAGTTGCCGGACCGTTTTCTTTGACGCGGTCGCACATGCGCCCTTGATCAGCCGGGCCAGATGCCAGTGGTGCTTCACGCGCTTGCGCCATTCGTGAAACGGATGCTCGCCCGCCCCGAGCCGGGCCCTGTCCATTGCCTTGCGGGATGACCTGTAGGCGCGGAAGAATTCCTCTTCGAACAAGCGCCCGGAGTCCGCTGGCGTCTCAATGGCGCGGGCATCGGCTTCCGCGAGCGCAAGACGGCGGGCGACCTCGGCGATCGGCGTATCGAGGGTGTGCGCCCGTTCGGCTTTCCGAGCAAGCCGCGCCGACAGTTCGTCGAGCGCGGCGTGAACCTTCTCCGGCGCGTGGGTTTTAAGGTGTGCCGCCAATCCGGCGATCACGTCCAGGTCTCGGGTCCCGGACAGATCCGAAGCCGCGTTCCGCAACGCGTCCCGATGCCGCTCATAGTCCGCCGCAAACAGACCCGGCCTCAGGATGCGCAGCATCGATCGGGCACGTTTCAGGCGCCGTCGGGCGGCGTGAACGCGCTCCTCCCGGGAGAGATCGTCGTCCTCAACGGCCGCCCTGGCCTTGGAAATCTGCGTGACGAGGTGCGCTTTCGCATCCGGCGCACTTCGTGGTCTGGCTGTCTTCTTCGACAACGGTCGGACTCCGTCTCCGGTCGGGTCCCGGACCGGAGCACGCGGATCAGGACGGCGACGCGGCAACCCCGGTGCCGATCGGGCAGCTCACGCCGGTGCCGCCGAGACCGCAATAGCCATGCGGGACCTTGTGGAGATATTGCTGATGATAGTCCTCGGCGAAGTAAAAAGGCATCTCAGCGTTAATCTCTGTGGTGATCCGACCGAGCCCGCGCGCGGCAAGCGCCTCCTGATAGGCTTCACGCGACGCGTCTGCAGCCGCGTGCTGCGCTTCGGTGGTGGTGAAGATGGCCGAACGGTACTGGGTGCCGACGTCGTTGCCCTGGCGCATGCCCTGGGTCGGATCGTGGCCTTCCCAGAACACCTTCAGAAGCGTCTCGAACGACACCACGGCCGGATCGTAGATCACCAGCACGCCTTCGGTGTGACCGGTCATGCCGCCGCAGACCTCATTATAGGTCGGGTTCGGCGTCGGACCGCCGATATAGCCGACGGCGGTCACGACGACGCCCTCGGTCTGCCAGAACAGCCGCTCCGCCCCCCAGAAACAGCCCATGGCGAACACGACCCGTTCGGTGCCGTCGGGATAGGGGCCCTTCAGAGGCTGCCCGGAAACGGCGTGGGTCTCGGCGGTCGGGATCGCATTTTCGCGGCCGCTCAGCGCCTCTTCGGCGGTCGGCAGGCTCAGCTTTTTCGACAGCATCTTCAGAAGCGACATCGCAAACGCCTTTTCTCTTCCGGGGCTGTGACTGCCCGGCCCCGCACACCCAGTCCACTGTTGTTCCTGATTTAGGTGGGGCGCCAGATGAAACGTGCAACCACGAGGAACACGATCCCGAAGCCGCACAGAACAAGCCAGCCGGGCGCGATCAACAGCCCCTGGATATAGGGATCCCACAGCGTCGGGCTGATATAGCGCTGCACGACCGCCTGGGAGACGTTCAGACTGCCTGGATGCACCGCGTACCAGAGTTCGCCCAGGGACGCGGAATCGAGCCGGTCGATCCGGACGCTGTGGAAAACATCGTAGGCGGCCGCGGCGAGCCCGAGCAGGAAGAGCGCGACGCCCACCACCCGCAGCGGCAGGCTGAGGAGCCAACGAAGGGTACGCATGCAAACTCCGAAATCCGGGAACTGGCCTCGCGTTGTCGCCGATCGCCGTGCCGCCGTCCAGAGCCGCTGGTGTCGCCAGTGCCGGTTTCCGCCGGGGCTGTCCGCTTTCCGGCTTTCGCCAGAATTGCACGCGCGCGCCGTTTCCTCTTGAACCGGACAAGGGCTATCGGGTAGATGCTGCACTTCCCTTGCGGTCAGCTGCGGGACGGTGCCTCGGCCCCTTCCTGCTTCGTGATCGAACGTGAACGCTGGACCGCCGCTGGCGCTTCACCGATGCGGGCCTTGCAGACCCAGGCCCCGCCCCGTCCGTTCCCCTTTGGAACCGGATGCGGACGCCGCCATCGGCAGGGGAACAAGGATGGGTGGCCGAGTGGTCGAAGGCGCACGCCTGGAACGCGTGTAGGCGGGCAACCGTCTCGTGGGTTCGAATCCCACCCCATCCGCCATTCCCCTTGATTCTATTTAATTTTTTGGATTTCTTGCCCGTTGCCATAACCGAGAATCGCCAAGATTTTCAGCAGTTGCCGCGCTTTCGGGAGCTTACTTATCTCTCAGTGCTTGAGATCGGCATGCACCCACACTGCAACAAGGTTCTGCGAATCGCCTTGTTGGACAGCTTACCCATCGCTGCCTATTCACTGCCCGGACTCGGGTGTGAAAGCGCCTCGCCTTCAGCCTCATGTTCAACTTCCTCGACGGTTGTCGAACTTTCTCTGATTTTCGGTGCTGACGCCTGCCAGGGCTTCAGACGTTGCCCGGCACGTTCGTAAAATTCGGGCACCAATGCCTCGACGTCAGTGATGAAATTCTTCCTTTGACCAAAACGTCTGGCGAGGCCTCGCACGAGGCAAACCTCCAATGTATGCAATTGTGCGTTCAGCCGATCCCGCAGAACTAGATCGGGATTTTCGCGCAATTCCGCCAGCGGGTGCTGAGTAAAACTCCCGGGCCCGGTCCAATGCAGCCGGACAAACATCTCTTCAGCCGAAATGTTATGTAGTTGCCGGAGTAGCCACTTCAATCTAGAGTTGGCTTTTACACGATCCGAAGGCGCGCGCACTTTCATAGAAGAAATAATTGTCTTTGTTTTAACATCAATGCAGCACTCCAATGGACCCGCCGCATCCTTAATATCCCAAGCCGCTTGAATGATATTTTCTTTACTCAGCAACTCAAGATCCGCTTTGAGTCTTGCCTGACTGTCTGTACGATGAGCCCGCGGAAGGCGGGTAGTGACGTGAACGCCGATTTTCCGAGATAATATTAAGGAAAGATCGCGAGCCTCTTGGTGCCACGCCTCGACAACTTCTTTCGCGGATGCGGTTCGGGGTGTAATAGCCACGCCGTTCGCGACAGCCTGTACTAGTTCACTCCATGAGGCGGGCATACTATCAAAGCCCTTGACACCGGCGCTGTCATGACTCAGGAACCGCGAAAGCTCAAGCAAGATAGCCGCCTGATCTCCGTCAACAACTTCATCGTTCTGAAGAAGGAGCGCAGCTTGCGTCAGCACATGCATCCAAGACCAATGATACAATTCGACTTTTGCCGCAGCCCGTCTGGTAACTGAAATCGGGTGCTCGGTCGGAGTCGATGCAAATTGATTTGAAATTGTAATAACTGCGTCGATTTCATTTTGGCGCGCAAGCTCTAAATACCTTTCTACTTGCCCCTGTTCGAGATCATTGTTTCCCACCTTCGCCTCTACAAGCGCCTTCCACTCACGACCACCAATTTTCAGAACGATTAAACCATCCGGTCGATCCCCTTTTGGTTTTTCTCCTTTCTTGAAACAAATTTCTGTATAGCAGGCGACCTGTGCACGCGTACCCACTCGTTGTCCGACGGTCGCCAGCATCGCCCGCCCAAACTCTTGGACGTGCGCCAAACAAGCCAAAACAATGGAAGTTGTACGCCCTTCCTTAGACGTATCCGCAAGCACGGGAAATAACCGCGCCTTTTCACCTCTTTCAAGATAATCAGGCCGATCTGTCATGACCCTCCCTGCCCTTCTCGGTTTCGACACGACCTTTAGATAACTTTATCGTAACGCAGCGTTGCGTCAAAGACAGTTGTTTACTTCAGTGTCCTATTGTGGATTCTGAGCGCTGATAAGCTCCCAAACCTCATCAACTGCCGACCGCCGATTCTTCCGCTCCACGCACTCCGCCTTCCAGTACTTCAGAAGCAGCCGCATCCGGTCGCCTGCTTCCGGTTTGTCCTCCACCCAATCGACAAGCTTTGCCGCCCGCACCATGCACCGCTCAATCCGTTCAAACGGGCACATAACGCAAAGATCAAACTCTATAGCTATTCATTTTCAATAATTTAGCCTCC